>NZ_JBQENS010000024.1:0-116602 GCF_052044465.1 Pseudomonas sp. 22490
CGCTACGGCAACTACATCGGCGGCGAGTTCGTGCCTCCGGTCAAGGGCCAGTACTTCACCAACACCTCGCCGGTGAACGGCCAGCCGATCGCCGAGTTCCCCCGTTCCACCGCCGAGGACATCGACAAGGCCCTCGACGCCGCCCACGCCGCCGCCGACGCCTGGGGCCGCACCTCGGTGCAGGAGCGCTCGAACATCCTGCTGAAGATCGCCGACCGCATCGAGCAGAACCTGGAACTGCTCGCCGTCACCGAGACCTGGGACAACGGCAAGGCCGTGCGCGAGACCCTCAACGCCGACATCCCCCTGGCCGCCGACCACTTCCGCTACTTCGCCGGCTGCATCCGCGCCCAGGAAGGCTCCGCCGCCGAGATCAACGACAGGACCGTGGCCTACCACATCCATGAGCCGCTGGGCGTGGTCGGGCAGATCATCCCGTGGAACTTCCCGCTGCTGATGGCCGCCTGGAAGCTGGCCCCGGCGCTGGCCGCCGGCAACTGCGTGGTGCTCAAGCCGGCCGAGCAGACCCCGCTGGGTATCTGCGTGCTGCTGGAACTCATCGGCGACCTGCTGCCGCCGGGCGTGCTCAACGTCGTCCAGGGCTTCGGCAGGGAGGCCGGCGAGGCCCTGGCCACCAGCAAGCGCATCGCCAAGATCGCCTTCACCGGTTCCACCCCGGTCGGCTCGCACATCCTCAAGTGCGCGGCGGAGAACATCATTCCCTCCACCGTCGAGCTGGGCGGCAAGAGCCCGAACATCTATTTCGAAGACATCATGCAGGCCGAGCCGGCGTTCATCGAGAAGGCCGCCGAGGGCCTGGTGCTGGCCTTCTTCAACCAGGGCGAGGTGTGCACCTGCCCGTCCCGCGCGCTGGTCCAGGAGTCGATCTACCCGGCATTCATGGAAGAGGTGCTGAAAAAGGTCAGGGCGATCAAGCGCGGCGACCCGCTGGACACCGAGACCATGGTCGGCGCCCAGGCTTCCCAGCAGCAGTACGAGAAGATCCTCTCCTACCTCGACATCGCCCAGCAGGAAGGCGCCGAGCTGCTCGCCGGCGGCAGCGTCGAGAAGCTCGAAGGCAACCTGGCCAGCGGCTACTACATCCAGCCGACCCTGCTCAAGGGGCACAACGGCATGCGCGTGTTCCAGGAGGAAATCTTCGGCCCGGTGGTCGGCGTCACCACCTTCAAGGACGAAGCCGAGGCCCTGGCCATCGCCAACGACACCGAGTACGGCCTCGGCGCCGGCCTCTGGACCCGCGACATCAACCGCGCCTACCGCATGGGCCGCGGGATCAAGGCCGGTCGCGTGTGGACCAACTGCTACCACCTGTACCCGGCCCACGCCGCGTTCGGCGGCTACAAGAAGTCCGGCGTCGGTCGCGAGACGCACAAGATGATGCTCGACCACTACCAGCAGACCAAGAACCTGCTGGTGAGCTACGACATCAACCCGCTGGGCTTCTTCTAGTAGGACCCCGGACCGGCCGCGACCGCCCTTTCCCGGAGCGGTCGCGCCGGCTCGTGAAACACGCCGCCGAGGCTGACGGCGGCGCCCCTTCCACCTCCTCGCCAGGCCGATTGCAGAGCGGCTGGCATAGCTATTGCCTGCGTTCACCACGTACAGCACACCACCGGGAAAACCGGGGTCGATAACAACAAGATTGAGGTGAAAAACCCATGTCCCTCGAACAAACCGGCCATGCGCCCACAACTTCCGGGGTCGACTTCGAAAGCGTCGACGCCGACTACTTCCAACACCGTCAACTGAAGAAAGGCGCCGCCGGCTGGGTCCTGCTGGTCGGGCTCGGCGTCGCCTACGTGATCTCCGGCGACTACGCCGGCTGGAACTTCGGCCTGGCCCAGGGCGGCTGGGGCGGGATGTTCCTCGCCACCCTGCTGATGGCCACCATGTACCTGTGCATGTGCTTCTCGCTCGCCGAGCTGTCTTCGATGATCCCTACCGCCGGCGGCGGCTACGGCTTCGCCCGCAGCGCCTTCGGGCCCTGGGGCGGCTTCCTCACCGGCACCGCGATCCTCATCGAATACGCCATCGCCCCGGCGGCCATCGCCTGCTTCATCGGCGCCTACTGCGAGTCGCTGTTCGGCGTCGGCGGCTGGCTGATCTACCTGGTGTTCTACATCGTATTCATCGGCATCCACATCCTCGGCGCCGGCGAGGCGCTGAAGCTGATGTTCGTCATCACCGCGGTGGCGGCCATCGCCCTCGGCGTGTTCATTGTCGCGATGGTTCCGCACTTCGACTCGGCCAACCTGTTCAACATCCCGCAGACCGCGGCGACCGGCGCCAGCAGCTTCCTGCCGTTCGGCTATGTCGGGGTCTGGGCGGCGATCCCCTACGCGATCTGGTTCTTCCTCGCCGTCGAAGGCGTGCCGCTGGCCGCCGAGGAAACCAAGAACCCCAAGCGCGACCTGCCGCGCGGACTGATCGGCGCCATGTTGGTGCTTCTCGCCTTCGCCGCACTGATTCTGGTCGTCGGTCCCGGGGCCGCCGGAGCCAAGGAGCTGATGGGCTCGGGCAATCCCCTGGTGGAAGCGCTGGAGTCGGCCTACAAGGGTTCGACCTGGATGAGCCAGTTCGTCAACCTGGTCGGCCTGGCCGGGCTGATCGCCAGCTTCTTCTCGATCATCTATGCCTACTCGCGGCAGATCTTCGCCCTCTCCCGCGCCGGCTACCTGCCGCGCAGCCTCTCGCTGACCAACCGCAAGAAGGCGCCGGTACTGGCCCTGGTGGTGCCGGGGGTGATCGGCTTCGGCCTGTCGCTGACCGGCCAGGGCGACCTGCTGATCCTGGTCGCGGTGTTCGGCGCGACCATCTCCTACGTGCTGATGATGGCCGCGCACATCACCCTGCGCATCCGCCGCCCGGACATGCAGCGCCCCTACCGCACCCCTGGCGGCATCCTCACCTCCGGCGTAGCCCTGGCGCTGGCCTGCGTCGCGGTGGTCGCCGGCTTCCTGGTCGACCCGCGGGTCGTGGTCGGCGCGGTGGCGATCTACGCTGTACTGATCGGCTACTTCGCCCTGTACAGTCGGCATCACCTGGTGTCCGGCACCCCGGAAGAAGAGTTCGCCGCGATCCAGGCGGCGGAACAGGACCTGCGCTGAGAGCGACAACGACAAAGCCCGGCCCGCCGCTGGCGAGGCCGGGCACTGGAGACACACATGGCACGTTTCACCCATAGCGTCGGCGGCGAAACCTACCGCTTCGACAGCCTCAAGGACGTGATGGCCAAGGCCAGCCCCGCGCGCTCCGGCGATTTCCTCGCCGGCGTCGCGGCGAGCAACGACGGCGAGCGGGTCGCCGCGCAGATGGCCCTGGCCGACATCCCGCTCAAACACTTCCTCGACGAGGCGCTGATTCCCTACGAGGACGACGAGGTCACCCGCCTGATCATCGACACCCACCAGCGCGACGCCTTCGCCCCGGTGTCCCATCTCACCGTCGGCGGCTTCCGCGACTGGCTGCTCGGCGACGCCGCCGACGAGGCCAGCCTGCGCGCCCTGGCTCCGGGCCTGACGCCGGAAATGGCAGCGGCGGTATCGAAGATCATGCGTGTCCAGGATCTGGTCCTGGTGGCGCAGAAGATCCGCGTGGTCACCCGCTTCCGCAACACCCTCGGCCTTCGCGGCCGGCTCTCCACCCGCCTGCAACCGAACCACCCGACCGACGACCCGGCCGGAATCGCCGCGAGCATCCTCGACGGCCTGCTGTTCGGCAATGGCGACGCGATGCTCGGGATCAATCCTGCCACCGACAGCATGGCCTCGATCTGCGCCCTGCTGGAGATGCTCGACGCGATCATCCAGCGCTACGAGATTCCTACCCAGGCCTGCGTGCTGACCCACGTCACCAGCTCCATCGAGGCGATCAACCGCGGCGTGCCGCTGGACCTGGTGTTCCAGTCGATCGCCGGCACCGAGGCGGCCAATGCCAGCTTCGGCATCAGCCTGAAGATCCTCCAGGAAGGCTACGAGGCCGGGCTCAGCCAGAAGCGCGGCACCCTAGGCAACAACCTGATGTACTTCGAGACCGGCCAGGGCAGCGCGCTCTCGGCCAACGCCCACCACGGCGTCGACCAGCAGACCTGCGAGACCCGCGCCTATGCGGTGGCTCGTCACTTCAAGCCGTTCCTGGTGAACACCGTGGTCGGCTTCATCGGTCCCGAGTACCTGTACAACGGCAAGCAGATCATCCGCGCCGGCCTGGAAGACCACTTCTGCGGCAAGCTGCTCGGCGTGCCGATGGGTTGCGACATCTGCTACACCAACCATGCCGAGGCCGACCAGGACGACATGGACATGCTCCTGACCCTGCTGGGCGTCGCCGGGATCAACTTCATCATGGGCATTCCCGGCTCCGACGACGTGATGCTCAACTACCAGACCACCTCCTTCCACGACGCCCTCTATGCGCGCCAGACGCTGGGCCTGAAGCCGGCGCCGGAATTCGAGGACTGGTTGCAGCGGATGGGAATCTTCACCCAGGCCGACGGGCGCATCCGCTTCGGTGACGAGTTACCGCCGGCGTTCCGCCAGGCCCTGGCGCAACTGGCCTGAGGAGATGCCGATGAACGACAAGCACCTGCCCGACGCCAGCGCCGAGAACCCCTGGCTGCCGCTGCGCCAGCTGACCCCCGCGCGGATCGCCCTGGGCCGCACCGGCACCAGCCTGCCGACCCGCCCGCAACTGGACTTCCAGTACGCCCACGCCCAGGCGCGCGACGCCGTGCACCTGCCCTTCGACCATGCGGCCATCAGCGACGGCCTGCGCCAGCGCGGCCGCGACAGCCTGCTGCTGCACAGCGCCGCCGCCGACCGCCACGTCTACCTGCAACGCCCGGACCTCGGCCGGCGCCTCGACGAGGCCTCGGTGCAACGCCTGCGCGAACACGCCGCCGGCTACGACGGGCAGATCGACCTGGCCATCGTGGTCGCCGACGGCCTCTCCGCGCTGGCCGTGCAGCGTCACACCCTGCCCTTCCTCGAACGCCTGGAGGAACAGGCGCTGGCCGAAGGCTGGTCGCTGTCGCCGGTGGTCCTGGTGGAACAGGGACGGGTGGCAGTGGCCGACGAGATCGGTGAATTGCTGCGGGCGAAGATGAGCGTGATCCTGATCGGCGAGCGTCCCGGCCTCAGCTCGCCGGACAGCCTCGGCCTGTACTTCACCTGGGCCCCGCGGGTCGGCCTCACCGACGCCTATCGCAACTGCATCTCCAACGTCCGCCTGGAAGGCCTCAGCTACGGCATGGCCGCGCACCGCCTGCTCTACCTGATGCGCGAGGCCTGCCGGCGGCAGCTTTCCGGGGTCAACCTGAAGGACGAGGCGGAGGTCCAGGCGCTGGACGGCGAGGCTCCGCGCACCGGCAACTTCCTCCTGGCGAGGGACTGAGCCTCCCGGCCGAAGGATGGGCCGGCGCGCGTCGCCCCTCCTTCGGCCGATTCAAACGTTCGCTTGGATTGCGCTTTCCAGGGAGATTGGGCAGCATCGAAGCGTTGCTGGCATGCAGCCTGCATCGTCCCGGCAGCCCCTTCCCGCAATGCGAGGCCCGTCATGCGAATCGTGCAAGCCACCCTCGAACACCTCGACCTGCTGGCGCCGCTGTTCGTCAAGTACCGCGAATTCTACGGCATGCTCTCCTACCCCGAGTCCTCGCGGAAATTCCTCGAGAAACGCCTGCGCCGCAAGGAATCGGTGATCTACCTGGCGCTGGCCGACGAAGAAGACCGCCTGCTCGGTTTCTGCCAGCTCTATCCGAGCTTCTCCTCGCTGTCGCTCAAGCGCGTCTGGATCCTCAACGACATCTACGTCGCCGAGGAGGCACGCCGGCAACTGGTCGCCGACCACCTGCTGCAACACGCCAAGCAGATGGCCCGGGAAACCCATGCGGTGCGCATGCGTGTCTCCACCAGCGTCGACAACGAGGTAGCGCAGAAAGTCTACGAGTCGATCGGCTTCCGCGAAGACCAGGAGTTCAAGAACTACACCCTGCCGATCAGCGACGAACTAAGCTGAAGACAAAGGCACGGCACTTCCCAACCGATCGCTCAGAGCAGAGGCATCCATGGGTTCGCGCACCTGGCACTGGCCCGGCGTCCTGCTCGGCCTGCTCCTCGCCACGGCCGGCGCGCAGGCCGACACCCTGCGCGTGGCGACCCTCGACTGGGCGCCCTACGTCGGCCCCGACCTGCCGGGCAAGGGCCTCGCCAGCCGCATCCTCGACGAAGCCCTGGCCCTCGACGGGCACCGCGCCGAACTGGTGTTCCTGCCCTGGCAACGTGCCCTGAAGGAAGCCGCCGAGGGGCGCTTCGACGCTCTCATGCCGGCCTACCTGTCGCCCGAGCGGCGCGAACTGTTCCACGCCACCATCCCCCTGCTCGACTCGCAACTGGGCTTCTTCCGCCAGCGCGAGCGCCTGCTGCCGGTCAATCCCGCGCATCTGGAAAGCCTGCGTCCGTACCGCATCGGCGTGGTCCGCGGCTACGTCAACCGGGAGGATTTCGACGCCGACCGCAGCCTGACCAAGGACGCGGTGACCAACGACTGGCAGAACCTCGAGAAGCTCCTGCGCGGGCGTATCGACCTGGCCGTGGTCGATCGCTACACCGGCTACCACCTGCTGGCGCGCAACGTGCCGGCGCTGAAGGATCGCCTGGTGTTCATCGAACCGCCGCTGGAGGTCAAGCCGCTCTATGTACTGGTGCCGAAAAGACACGCCCGCGGCGCCGCCCTTGCCGCCAGCCTCGACCGCAACCTGCGCCTGATGCGTCGCAGCGGCCGGCTGGAACAACTGATCGCCGAAGCGCACCTCGAACGCAGCGGGCAGACCCGCACGCTGGCCGTCGATCCGTTAACCGGCCAGGCCGACCAGCAGCGCAGCCCCGGCCAGGAGCAGGACCAGGGCCAGCACGCCCCGTTGCAACCGGCGTGGCGCGAAGACCCGCTGGGGATGCGCTAGCGGCTTCTGCAAGGCCAGCCAGAATTCCGACAACGCTTCGAAGCGCGCCTCCGGACGCGGCGCCAGGGCCCGCGCCAATACCCCATCCCAGCCGACCGGCAGGTCCGCCTGACGCTCGCCCAGGGGCTCGTAGCGGCATCCGCCGTCGCTCTCCGGGCAGGCGATCGACGGCCAGCGACCACAGAGCAGCCAATAGAACAGCGCCGCCAGGGCGAACTGGTCGGCCCGGCCATCGATCGCCTCGCCGCGACGCAACTCCGGCGCCAGCGGCACGCTGTCCGCAGGCAGCGCCTGGCGCGCCACCCCCGGCAGGATCGCCGCCGCCTCGGGGAGGAACAGCAGGCGCCCGCCCTCGTCCAGCAGGATCTGCCGCGGCGCCAGCCACAAGCCCTGTACGCCGCGCCGCTGCAAGGCGCGAACCGCATCGATAAGTTGCTCCAGGAGGACCAGCGCGCATTGCGGTTCCAGCGGCAGGTGCGCTGGCGCCCAATCCAGCAGGCTGCGCATCGGCCAGCGCGGCGGAGCGAACAACTGGAAGGCATGACGACGCAACCGGGGCGACGACAATACTCGCGGCAGGCTCTCCGCACGGCAGCGCCGCAATGCCCATTCGCGCTGCCAGAACGCTTCGTCGGCATCGACCGCCGCGAGCAGCAGCAACGCCTCGCGTCCTTGCTCGTCGCAGGCGCGGAATAGCCGCCCGGGCGGGCCGAACGCGCAAGCTGCCTGCAAGGTCCAGCCATCCACGCAGTCGCCGGGGCACGCCGCGCCCAGCGCTGGCCAGCCGGTATGCCGTGGCGCCGCCGGGGCGCGCTCGAGCGCCCCCGGCAAGACCAGCGCCACCGCCCCCGGCGCATGCAGCAACGGCTGCAGCACGCCCTCCAGGCGCCCCGTGGCCAGCCCCGCACAACGCTCTCCGAGGGCGCGCAGGTCGGCCACTTCGAGCAGCGGCTGGGGCGCCAGCAACAAGGGCTCGCCGGCCACCTGGGTCAGGTTGTGCTGGACCAGCGCCAGCTCCGCGCTGCTACCCAGCGGCTGGCCGCTCCCTCCCAGGCGCTGCAGGCTGCCCTGGCGATAACGCAGCAGGCCGACGGCGCCGCACTGGAGAAAGTGCACGCCTCCGGCATGGACCAGCAGCAACCCCGCCGCCAGCTCGAGCACGCCCGGCTCGCCTTCGCGGCGCCGGCGATAGAGCTGCATGTTCAGCGAAGCCAGGACCTGCCGCGCCGCCTGCGCTTCCGGCCAACCCTCGGGGGTACAGGCGTAGTCGGCGAACAGGGCGTCGAGATGGCCTTCGATGGCCTGCACCACGTTGGCGCAACCGCGTCCCCAGAGCAGCGCCAGGAGAAACGCCGGAGCCCGTCCGGGGCGAGGCGCGAGCCATTCGGCGCGAACCCGCGCGGCCTGCCCCGGGAGGTCGCGCCCGGCGCCCAGGGCGAGACTGAGCGGTGGCTGGGCAAAAGGCTGGAGTGTCATCGCACGCCCTTCCCTGCTAGAAATTTCTCCTGTTCTTGCAGACTTTATGCCGACCAATTTCGGAAAAATTACCGAAACATCCTGCAATCAGTGGTTTTGCCGGGATCGCGACAAACAGCCCCCCACCCATCCGGACGCCCCCCTATAATGGCGGCCCTCTGCCGCTCAACGCGTTGTCTCCGCAGGTTGCTCAATGGACTTCAACCCAATCGATCTGATTCTCCACCTGGATACCTACCTGGCCATGCTGGTCAGCAACTATGGCGTCTGGATCTACGCCATCCTGTTCCTGGTGATCTTCTGTGAAACCGGCCTGGTGGTGACTCCGTTCCTCCCCGGCGACTCGCTGCTGTTCATCGCCGGCGCCATCTGCGCCACCGGCGGCATGGACCCATGGCTGCTCGGCGGGCTGCTGATGGTCGCGGCGATCACCGGCGACAGCACCAACTACGTGATCGGCCGGACCCTCGGCAAGCGGCTGTTCAGCAACCCCGACTCGAAGGTATTCCGCCGCGACTACCTCGACCGCACCCATGAGTTCTACGAACGCCACGGCGGCAAGACCGTGACCCTGGCGCGCTTCCTGCCCATCGTGCGGACCTTCGCGCCCTTCGTCGCCGGCATGGCGAAGATGCACTACCCGCGCTTCGTCATGTTCAGCGTGGTCGGCACCGTGGCCTGGGTCGGCGGCCTGGTGACCCTGGGCTACTTCTTCGGCAACGTGCCGTTCATCAAGAAGAACCTGTCGCTGCTGGTGATCGGCATCATCCTGCTGTCGCTGCTGCCGATGATCCTCGGCTTCATTCGCCATCGCCTGCAGGCGAGCGCCGCCAAACAGGCCAAGGCCCAGAGCGACTGAGCATGTGGTCGTTCCGCGCCTGGCGGCGCCGGCGCCTGCTGGCACGCCACCCGGTGGCCGAAGAGCTCTGGCAGCGGGTACGCCGGCACCTGCCGATCCTCGACGGCCTGGACGCCGACGAGGACCGCCGCCTGCGCGAGCGGGCCGTGCTGTTTCTCGCCGACAAGCACCTGACCGCACTCGCCGGCGTCGATCTCGACGACTTCGGCCGCCTGCTGCTGGCGGCGCAGGCGCAACTGCCGCTGTTGCACCTGCCGGAGCTGAACTGGTACCAGGGCTTCCACGAACTGGTGCTGTATCCCGACGATTTCGTCAGCCCGCAGAAACACCGCGACGCCAGCGGCGTAGTCCATGAGTTCGACGACGAACGCAGCGGCGAGACGTCCCTGCAAGGGCCGGTGGTCCTGGCCTGGCCCGGCGTCGTCGGCGGGGGTGGCTGGGATGCCTACAACCTGGTGATCCACGAACTGGCGCACAAGCTGGACATGCTCAACGGCGACGCCAACGGCCTGCCGCCGCTGCACGCCGGCATGCGCATCGGCGACTGGGCGAGCGCCATGCAGGCCGCCTACGACGAGATGAACGCCCTGCTCGACCGCGACCCCGACGCGCAGACCGCCATCGATCCCTATGCGGCGGAAGATCCGGCGGAGTTCTTCGCCGTTACCAGCGAGTATTTCTTCACCGCCCCGGATCTCCTCCACGAGGCCTATCCGGCGGTATACCGGCAGCTCCAGTTGTTCTACCGCCAGGACCCACTGCAACGCCTGCGCCGCCTGCAGGCCGAGCATCCGGACTACCGCGAGGCGGCGGGCGACACGACTAACGGCTGAATGCCGGTACATGGCATCGACAACCGAATATGCCTATAATCGCGGCCTCTTTTTTGGCCAGAAACCTCTGGAGTCACCCATGAGCTACAGCAAGATCCCGGCCGGCAAGGACCTGCCGAACGACATCTACGTCGCTATCGAGATTCCGGCCAACCATGCGCCGATCAAGTACGAGATCGACAAGGACACCGACTGCCTGTTCGTCGACCGTTTCATGGCCACCCCGATGTTCTACCCGGCCAACTACGGCTTCATCCCGAACACTCTGGCCGACGACGGCGACCCGCTGGACGTGCTGGTGGTGACCCCCTATCCGGTCGCTCCCGGTTCGGTGATCCGCGCGCGCCCGGTTGGCGTCCTGCACATGACCGACGAGGCAGGCGGCGACGCCAAGCTGATCGCCGTGCCGCACGACAAGCTGAGCGTCCTGTACAAGGACGTGAAGGAATACACCGACCTGCCGGCCCTGCTGCTGGAACAGATCAAGCACTTCTTCGAGAACTACAAGGATCTCGAGAAAGGCAAGTGGGTCAAGGTCGAAGGCTGGGGCAACGCCGACGCCGCCCGCGCCGAGATCACCAAGGCCGTGGCCGCGTTCCAGAAGTAAGCGCGCCTCGCCGAAAAGAAGCCCCGCAGCCGCGGGGCTTTTTCATTCTCCCTCGCCGACCGCCAAGGTCGGTCTCGCCACCCCGCTCCGCTCAGTCGACCGTCGCCACGCTCTCCAACCGATATCCGTAGCCGTAGATGGTCAGCAACTGCCAACCGCGCTCGGCGGTCAGGCCAAGCTTGTTGCGCAGGCGATAGATGTGGGTATCCAGCGGCCGCGAGGACAACACTTCCTCGTGGGGCCAGAAGCGCTCGTAGAGATATTCCCGCGACAACGGCCGTCCCAGGTTGGCGAACAGGCAGCGGGCCAGGCGGTATTCGCGTTCGGTCAGGCTGATCGGCGCGCCGGCCCGGGTCACGGTCAGCTCGGCATCGTCGAAGCTGAGGTCGTTGAAAGTCTGCACCTCATGCTGCGCGGGACGCGTTCCCCCGTGGCGACGCAGCACGGCGGCTACCCGCGCCTTCAGTTCGTTGGGTCGGAACGGCTTGCTGACATAGTCGTCGGCGCCGCTGTTCAACGCTTGCACGATGTCCTGTTCGGCGTCACGGCTGGTCAGCATGATCGCCGGCGGCGGCGCATCCAGATGCTCGCGGCTCCAGCGCAGCAATTGCAGGCCGCTGAGGTCCGGCAACTGCCAGTCGAGGATCAGCAGGTCGAAGGTTTCCCGCTTGAGCTGCTTGAGCAGGTCCTCGCCACGGGCGAAACGGTGCACCGTCCAGGCCTGTTCGCCCTGCGCGGGTATCTGCTGCAAGGTCTGCTCGACCCGGTCCAGTTCGGCCGACTCGTCGTCCAGTATCGCGACACGCATAAAAGCTGGTCCTGTTCAATCGGGCTAACGCCCCTTTTTCGCTCCAGGAACGGCGAATTACGTACAAATCTGAAGAATTGTGACGAATCTCTCTGGTCGCGACCAGCCCTTGATAGCCTGATTCCAAATAGCCATTAAGCGGGACGAAGAGCCCGTGAGCCAGCGCCAGCCTGACCTATCAAGGAGTCGTAGCCATGGGTTTCCGGCCAGTTAGCCAACGTTTGCGTGACATCAACCTGCAGGCCCTCGGCAAGTTTTCCTGCCTTGCCCTGGTCCTCGGCCTGGAATCGGTAAGCCATCCGGCCGGCCCGGTCCAGGCCCCGTCGTTCAGCCAGGGCACCGCCAGCCCGTCCTTCGCTACTCCGCTCGGCCTCGACGGCCCGGCCCGCGCCAGGGCCGAGATGTGGAACGTCGGCCTGTCCGGCGCCGTCAGCGTGCGTGACGAGTTGCGCTGGGTGTTTTGAACGCGACGAATCTGAAATAGCGCGGAAGAATCTGAAGAAATATGGCAAATCTCACAGCAGACAAATCGCGCTTGGTAGATTTCCAACCGCTGAGTAGGCCAAGGAGCAAATGGATTGCTCCGACACAGGGATGTGTAAACCCGCTCCGGCGGGCCGTGGAACGAGACCACTCGAACCACAGTCAGGGGTCGGTAACGGACGATCGCCCCAGGCAACCGAGCCAATCCCCCCAGGGCTGGCTTCGACACACGGATGTGTCATCTCCCCTTCCTTGTTCGAATCATCCCCTCCCGCTATCCGGACGCCTCGATCCGCGTCCCATCCTGGATCTGAAAAGGACCTCATCATGAAGCAATACGGAGCAGAGTTCTTCGGCACCTTCTGGCTGGTATTGGGCGGCTGCGGCAGCGCAGTACTCGCTGCCGGCGTACCGGAACTGGGAATCGGCTACCTCGGCGTGGCCCTGGCGTTCGGCCTCAGCGTGCTGACCATGGCCTATGCCATCGGCCCGATCTCCGGCGCCCATCTGAACCCCGCGGTATCGGTAGGCCTGTGGGTCGGCGGGCGCTTCCCGGCCAGCCAACTGCTGCCCTATGTCGTCGCCCAGGTCCTCGGTGGCCTCGCCGCCGGCGGCGTGCTGTACCTGATCGCCAGCGGCAAGGCCGGCTTCGACCTGGCCGCCGGCTTCGCCTCCAACGGCTACGGCGAACACTCGCCGGGCGGCTACTCGTTGCAAGCCGCGCTGGTCAGCGAAGTGGTACTTACCGGCATGTTCCTGCTGATCATCCTCGGCGCCACCTCCAAGCGCGCGCCGCAGGGCTTCGCGCCGATCGCCATCGGCCTGACCCTGACCCTGATCCACCTGATCAGCATCCCGGTCACCAACACCTCGGTGAACCCGGCGCGCAGCACCGCGGTCGCCCTGTACGTCGGCGACTGGGCGGTTTCCCAGCTGTGGCTGTTCTGGGTCGCGCCGATTCTCGGTGCGGTACTCGGCGCCCTGGCCTATCGCCTGATCGGCGACAAGAACGACTGAACCGAAGCGCCTGGCCCAACCGCCAGGCGCTGCGGCCGAGGAAACGACAAGGGAGCCTGCGGGCTCCCGATGTCGTTGCAAGGATTGCGAAACCGGCGCCCGATCAGGCAGATTGCAGCCTGACCGGACCGCCAGCGATACCTGACCCGCCGCCCAGTGAAGCCTATGACAGCCCTCGCCCTTACTTCCCGATCCCTCTTTCCGGCTTGCGCCGCCCTGGCGCTGGGCGGACTGTTGGCGCTGCTCGCCGGCTCCGTCGCGGCCGCGCCGGCCAAGACGAAACGGCCGCCGTTCATCGAGCAGGGCGAAACGTGCCTGCCCCAGCCGCTCCCCGCCAGCGTGCTCTATCTCGCCGGCGACGCCTGGAAGCTCGACGCCAAGGGCAACCAGACGCCCCTGGAAGAAGGCATGGACATCGACGAACTGGAAGGCGTCAAGACCTCTCCGACCGCCTTCGTCAGCCTGCTGCTCGGCGACGGCAGCCGCATCGTCCTGCCCTCCAGTTCGGAAGTCACCCTGCACCTCGACGAGGACACCGGCATTCCGCAGATCGCCCTGCGCGCGGGGCAGGTCGAGTCCTATGTCCTGAAGAGAAAGAGCGATCACGACCGCTTCCAGGTGCTGACCCCGGTCGGCGTACTGGGCGTGCGCGGTACCCACTTCCGCGCCCGCACCGAAGACGGCCAGGCGCTGACCGAAGTGCTCGACGGGCGCGTCGCGGTGAACCGCGAGCTGACCAGCGACGACCTGCCGCTCAACGGCAGGCGCCCGGCTCGCAAGGCGGCGCAGGCCGAGCCGGACGAGGACGTGCTGGTCGACGCCCGCCGCGGCCTGAAGGTCAAGCCGCAGGGCAAGCTGACGCCGGTGGACCTGCTACCCGCCCCGCAATTGCGCGGCCAGGGCGGCGAGCACGGCGAGTCTCCAGTTTGGAAGCTCTATCTTGCCCCGCTGCACGGCGCCAAGCGCTACCGTGCCCAGGTAGCCAGCGATCCGGACTTCCTGCGCATCCAGCAGGAGCGTTTCTCGAGCACCCCGGAAGTCAGTTTCAGCGGACTCAAGGCGGCCTTCTACCACGTCCGCCTCTCGGCCTTCGACAACGACGGACTGGAGGGCGAGACCAGCGTATACGACATTCTCTACTACCCGCGAGGCGGCAGTGCCCGATAGGGCGCCGGGGCCTCGCCGATGAAGGCGCTCGACCGCCAGGACGAGCCCAGCCAGGCGCAGCGGCTGTTCCGCGGCCTGGTGCGCGAATGGCTGCTGGTCAGCCTGCTGCTCCTTCCGCTCACCGCCCTGCTTTCGCTGAGCAGCGGCCTGCCGCTGAACAACCTGCTCTACGACCGCCTGCGCAACCTCGCCCCGCTGGCCGTCGATCCGCGCATCCTCGTCGTCGCCATCGACGACCGTAGCCTGGAAAGCCTCGGTCGCTGGCCCTGGCCGCGCAGCGTCCACGCCGAGCTGCTGGATCGCCTGGCCGCCGCCGGCGCACGCAGCGTACTGCTCGACGTGATCTTCAGCGAACCCTCCTCCAATCCGGACAGCGACCGCCAGTTGGCAAGATCGCTGTGCCGGGCCGGCAACGTCCTCCTGCCACTGCTGCGCGAAAGCGTGCCGCGCTACGGCGAACCGCCACGGGAGATACCGCCGACCGCGCCGCTGGCCGGCTGCGCCGCCGGCATCGGGCATATCAACGTCGAAGCGGACAGCGACGGCACGGTGCGCAGCGTCTACCTGCGCGAAGGACCGCTCGGCCAGCCGCGCCCGCTGCTCGCCTGGCAAGCATTCGCCGATGCCGGCGTCATGCCCATGCCCGGCCTCGACGACATGCGCAACCTGCCCGGCTGGCAGCGTGACCACGCCATCCGCATTCCCTTCATCGGTGCCGACGCGGGCTTCCCCAGCGTGCCCTACGTCAGCGTGTTGCGCGGCGAGGTGCCAGACAGCCTGCTGCGCGACCGCCTGGTCCTGGTCGGCGCCACCGCGCCGGGCCTCGGCGACCGCTATGTCACCCCGCTGTCGGCCAGCCTCGGCACCACGCCGGGGGTGGAGATCCAGGCCAACATTCTCAACGGCCTGTTGCAGCAGCGCACCGCCGTCGACCTGCAACCCTGGCTCGCCGCCCTGCTCTCCGCCGCCAGCGTAGCGCTGCTGCTCGGCCTGATGCTGTTCCGCTCGCGCCACGCCTTGCTCCTCACCCTGGCCTGCGCGGCCCTGGCCCTGGGTCTTTCCTGGGCGCTGCTGCTCAACGGCTGGTGGTGGTCGCCGCTGGCCAGCCTGGTCGGCCTGCTGCTGGCCTACCTGATCTGGAGCTGGCGCCGGCTGAACGCGGTGCTCGCCTACTTCGGCTGGGAACTGGCGCGCCTCGACCGCGAGCCCAAGGTGCTGCCCGAGCGGGCCAGCCCCCCGCGCGCCGGCAACGATCCATTGCAGAACCGCATCGCCGCCCTGGAGCAGGCGGTCAGCCGCACCCGCGACAGCCGGCGGTTCATGGCCGACGGCCTGGAAGGCCTGCCGGTGGCGACCCTGATCTGCGACCCGCAGGGGCAGATCCTGCTGGCCAACCGCAAGGCACGCGACCTGTTCGGCGGCGAGCTGCGCGGCGCCGAACTGCGCCAGCGCCTGGCCGAACTCGGCCATCCGAGCCTCGCCGGTGGCGCCCGCCCAACGCTGGAAACCCTGGAAGCCATCGAGTTCCGCGACCACCGGGAACGCGACCTGCGCCTCGACCTGGCGCGCCTGCTGCCGGTCGAAAGCGAAACCGCCATCGGCTGGCTGGTGAGCCTGATCGACCTGAGCGCCGAACGCGATGCCGAGCGCCAGCGCGCCACCCTCCTGCGCTTCCTCTCCCATGACCTGCGCGCGCCGCACTCGGCGATCCTCGCCCTGCTCGACGTCCGCCCCGCCGAGGACGAAGCCGGCCAGCAGGTCTACCGACAGATAGAGCAGCAGGTCCGTCGCGCCCTGGGCCTGACCGACGCCTTCGTGCAACTGGCCAAGGCCGAATCCGACGCCTACCGCTTCGAAGCGTGCATGTTCACCATGTTGGCGATGGACGCCGCCGACCAGCTCTGGCCCCTCGCGCAACAGAAAGACATCGACCTGCGGCGCGACTGGGACGACGAGCAGGAACCGATGGTCTGGGCCGACCCCGGCCTGCTCACGCGCGCGCTGTTCAACCTGCTGGAGAATGCGGTCAAGTACAGCCCGGCGGGGACCGTCGTCAGCCTGAGCATCCGCCTCGAAGGCGACTGGCTGAGCTGCCGGATCGTCGATCAGGGCAAAGGTATCGCGGCCGCCGAACTACCGCGCCTGTTCAGCCAGTACCAGCGCTTCGCTTCCGCCGAGGGCAGCGCCGGCCTGGGCCTGGGGCTGGCCATGGTCAAGACGGTGATCGACCGGCACGGCGGCAGAATCGGCTGCCAGAGCCAGGTTGGCCAGGGCACCACTTTCGAGATTCGCCTTCCGCTGCTGAAAGGCGAGGAATAACCGCTACTGGCGGAAGTCGGGTCTTCCTCCAACTTGCATTGGTCTCGAAGTTCGGAAGATCCAGGCGGCCGGGCTATTCCGCTTCCCGTCTATCGAAACGGCAACTGCCTTCCCTCGTGAAACTCCGCAGGGGGAATCGACGCGTCCCCAACATAGGCACCAGCGAGCGCGACATGGCCGCGTTCCCACAGCGGAACCAAGGCGCTGCGCCAGCTACAGGGCTGCCCTGGAAGTCTCGATAACTTCCATCTTTTAACGAGAGTTCGTAGGAAGTTTCCCAACAATATAAGTAACTAATCTCAAAAAGAGCCCACTGGAAAAACCAGCCAATAACTCCCGGTAATCTACCGCGCTCATGCGATCCCCTACGCATAACAGCAAACGGCTCAACTTCCAGTGAAACCATGATCGACATAGACAGACTGAGCAAACGCTTTTCCGGCCGGACGGTGGTAAACGACTTGAGCTTCCGCATCGACCGGGGAGAGATCGTCGGTCTCCTCGGCCCCAACGGAGCGGGCAAGTCGACCACCCTGAAGATGCTTTCCGGCTTCCTCGCGCCGAGCGCCGGCAGCGTACGCATCTTCGGCTTCGACATGCAGGACAAGGCGCGCCAGGCACAGAAGCTGATCGGCTACCTGCCGGAGAACGCTCCCAGCTACGGAGAAATGACGGTCGAGGGCTTTCTCGCCTTCGTCGCGTCCATCCGCGACTACAGCGGACGGGAAAAACGTCGGCGCATCGACAGCGCCATGGACTGCATGGAGCTGCGGGATGAGCGCAGGAGCATCATCGAAACCCTGTCCAAGGGCTTCAAGCGCCGCGTCGCGCTGGCCCAGGCGATCCTCCACGATCCCGAGCTGCTCCTGCTCGACGAGCCCACCGACGGCCTCGACCCGAATCAGAAGCACCAGGTCCGGCAACTGGTGAAGAACCTCTCGGAAAGCAAGATCGTGGTGATTTCCACGCACATCCTCGAGGAAGTCTCGTTCATGTGCAGCCGCGCCCTGGTGATCAACGGCGGCCGCCTGCTGGCCGACAACACCCCGGGCGAACTCAGGACCCGCAGCCGCTACCACCATGCCGTCAGCCTCAGCATCGAAGCACCGGTAGACCCGCTGGCCATCGCCATGCTCCCCGGCGTCGCCGGTATCGAAGGACGCCCCGACCGGGCCGGCACCCTGACCATTCTGGCCCGCCCCGGCGCGCAGATCCTTCCCGCGCTCAACCGCCTGATCCACGGCAGCGGCTGGCGGGTATCCGGGGTGCGTACCGAACACGGCCAACTGGAAGAAGTGTTCCGCCAACTGACCCGAGAAACCCCCGCATGACCGCCATCGGCACCATTTTCAGACGCGAGCTGGGCAGCTACTTCGCCACGCCGCTCGCCTATGTGTTCACCCTGGTATTCCTCGTCCTCTCCGGCGTGGCCACCTTCTACCTGGGCGATTTCTTCGAGCGCGGCCAGGCCGACCTGGCGCCGTTCTTTTCCAGCCTGCCCTGGCTCTACCTCCTGCTGATCCCCGCGCTGGCCATGCGCCTGTGGGCCGAGGAGCGCAAGTCCGGCTCCATCGAGATGCTGATGACCCTGCCCGTCTCCCGCGCCACCCTGGTCACCGGCAAGTTCCTCGCGGCCTGGTTCTGCGCCGGGCTGGCGTTGCTGCTGACCTTCCCGATGCCGCTGACGGTGAACTACCTCGGCTCGCCCGACAACGGCGCGATCATCGCCGGCTACCTGGCCGGCTGGCTGCTGTCCGGCGGCTACCTGGCCATCGGATCCTGCATGTCGGCGCTGGCGAAGAACCAGATCATCGCCTTTGCCCTGACCGTTCTCGTCTGCCTGCTATTCGTCGGCGCCGGCACTCCCCACGTACAACAGGCGCTCTCCGGCTGGCTTCCGCAATGGCTGCTGGACGGCATTGCCTCGCTGAGCGTGCTGGTCCGTTTCGAGGCGCTCGGCCGGGGCGTGCTCGACGTCCGCGACCTGGCCTACTTCTGCAGCCTGATCGTCGCCTGGCTGGTCGCCACCACCATCGTCATCGACCTGAAAAAGGCAGCGTAGGAAACATCCATGAAACGAACCCTGTACTCGGGCGTCGGCCTGCTGCTGGTCGGCCTGCTGTTCCTCGCTTTCAACCTGCTGTCCAGCCTGCTGCTGCGCGACCAGCAGTTCGACCTCACCCAGCAGAAGCTCTACACCTTCAGCGCCGGCACCCAGGAAGTCCTCGACAGTCTCGACGAACCGCTCAACCTCTACCTGTTCTTTTCGAAAAGCCGCGCCAGTGACCTGCCCGCCCTGCGCAACTACGCCCGCCGCGTCGAGGAAGTGCTGGACCTCTATGCACGGCGGAGCCATGGCAATGTCCGATTGTTCGTGATCGATCCCCTGCCATTCTCCGACGACGAGGACCGTGCCGCGCGCTTCGGCCTGCAGGCGCCGCCCATCGGCCCGAATGGCGAAGCCATCTACTTTGGCCTGGCGGCCACCAACCCGACCGACGGCCTCCAGGTGATCCCGTTCTTCTCGCCGGAAGAAGAGCCGCTTCTGGAATACGATCTCAGCCGCCTGGTCCAGGCACTCGCACAGCGGGAACGCACGGTAGTCGGCCTGATGAGCTCGCTGCCGATGACCGGGCAGGCGCCCACCGACGGGCAGCCGGGCAGCAGGCCCTGGGCGATGATGGACAAGCTCTACCAACAGTTCGACATCCGCACCCTGGGGCTCGCTTCGACGGAAATCCCCGCCGACGTCTCGGTGTTGATGCTGGTGCACCCCAGGCAATTGTCCGAACAGACCCAATACGCCATCGACCAGTTTGTCCTGCGCAGCGGCAAGCTGCTGGCCTTCGTCGACCCTCTGAGTCTCGCCGATGCAGACGGCGGGAAAAGCTCCGACCTGGCCCCGTTGCTGCGCTCCTGGGGCGTCCAGTTGCGGCCGGATACCCTGCTGGCGGATGCCTCGTTCGCCATGATCAAGCCCAACGCCGAACGTCGCCCGGAGCGCAATCCGACCTGGCTACACCTCCCCGGCGACACGTTCCCCCACGACAACGTGCTGACCACCGGCCTGGAAAGCCTCAACCTCGCCAGCGTCGGCCTGCTCGAACCTCTCGGCGGAGCCTCGACGCGCTTCATTCCGTTGCTGCACAGCTCGGCGCACAGCATGCCGCTGTCGCTGGAACGCTTCCGCCAATCCTCGACGGAGCAGCTCAACGCCACCCTGGTCCCGACCGGGGAACGCTACGTGCTGGCCGCCAAGGTCGAGGGGCCGGCGACGAGTGCCTTCCCTGCGGACCGCGGGAAGCAAGGCGAAGGCCTGAGCGACAGCGCGAACATCCATGTGCTGTTGGTCGCCGATACGGACCTGCTGAGCAATCCGCTCTGGCTCCAGGAACAGCCCGGCCACAACGAGCCGCAGGTATGGGCGGACAACGACCTGTTCGTCGGCAATGCCCTCGACTACCTCTCCGGTTCGGACGCGCTGATCGACCTACGCTCGCGAGGCCATACGAAGCGCCCGTTCACCCGCGTGGAAGCGCTCCGCCGCGAGGCCGGGCTGCGCGCCCAGGAACAGCTCAACGCGCTGCAGCAAAGCCTCAACGACACCGACAGGAACCTGCGCACCTTGCAGCAATCGATGGACGCCGGCGACCAGGAGGTGACTCCGGAAATGGAAGCGACGCTGCGCCGCTTCATCGATGACAAATTGCGCATCCGCCAGCAACTGCGTCAATTGCAGTTCCAGCTGAATGCCGATGTCGAGCGCCTGGGGGAACAGGTGAAACTGGCCAATACGGTCCTGCTGCCGGCACTGCTCACCCTGTTCCTCCTGCTGCATTGGAGTTGGCGCAGCATGCGCCGGAGGAGGGGCTGACATGCGCCTGCGTAACGTAGCGGGACTCGCTCTCGCCCTGGCGCTGTTCGCCGGAATCTTGGGCTGGCTCCACGAACGGCAGCAACCGCCCGCGCAACCGCCTGCGAGCCGCGCCTGGCTGCCAGGGCTGAAACCGCACCAGGTGACCGCGCTGTGCATCGCCACCCCCGGCCAACCGACGATCCGCGCCAGGCGCGATGGCAAGGACTGGATGCTCGCCAGCAAGGACGGCTATCCCGCCTCGGGGGAAACCATCCGGCAGCTGTTGCGCAGCCTGGCCGACGCGCGCCTGCTGGAGGAAAAGAGCGCCTCGCCGGAAAACCGCGAACGCATGGGACTCTCCGACCAGGGCAAGGGCCAGGCCAGCCGGATCACCCTGGAGCGCGGCGACGCGCCGCCGCTGGTCCTGTTGCTGGGCAAGCGCACCTCGCAGGGCGGGCAGTTGGTCAGGCAGGCCGACGATGAGGGGGCCTGGCTGATCGACCGAACGGTCGGCCTGCCGGTCAACGACCTGGCCCTGCTCGACCCTCGGTTGACCGACCTGCCATTCGAACAGTTGCGCGAACTGACCCTGTCCTATGGCAACGGCGTACGGCTGAACATTTCCCGAGCCAGTGAAAAGGACGATGGCATCCGCCTGCGACAGTTCCCATCCAGGCCACAGTTGATGGGCGAGGCGGAAGCCGAGCAGGCCGCACGCCTGTTCGCTGCGCTCAGGCTGCTGGAGGTCGCGCCGGCCAAGGCCTCGCGGCAAAAACCGCTGCTGACCTTCACGCTCAAGAGTTTCGCCGGCGGCACGCTGCAGGGCCAGCTTCTGGAACTGGAGCGCCAGTACTGGTTGCAACTGACCGACAGCAAGGGCTTCGCCGACGGGCAGGTCTCAGCCGTCAAGGGTTGGCGCTACCGCGTGGAGGGTCTGAGTCCGGATACCGCTCCCGCGCCCCAGCCACCCAAGGCATCGCCGGTGAAGCAAAGCAAGCCGGCCAAGCCCTCGTCGCCCAAGTGCTGAGCGCTCTCGCCAGGCGCCGCTCGCAGCCGGCGAAATAGAGCCCCGCGGGATGCTGGGCAGGACTGGCCGAGTTTGCTAGAGTAGCGCTTCCTTCACGAGCCCTCGGCTCGTCGATGCAGAATTCCTAAGGCAGGCGCGGCTTATCAGAAGTAAGCCAACCCCACCCCAGAAAAGCCGGCCACAAGCCGGCTTTTTTAATGCCTCCGCACAACCCCAGCCAATCACCGTTCTCTAGGCCTCCAGAAGCTTGCGGAACAGCCCGGCAAGTGTCGCCTGGCGCTCGAAGCCTATACCAGGCGATTGTGGCAATCCCGCCAATCCCGAGGAAAACGGCAGGGCACCGGCGAAATCGTCGAATGGCCGGAAAGCCGACGGCGTAGCCTCGGCCCAACCCAGGCGCAGGGCCGCCACCAAGTGCAGGCTGAACAGGTAGCCGGCGTGCGGGCGGAAGGCCGCGCGCGGCCAACCCCGGGCGCACAGGTGGTCGAGTATCGCCAGGTAGCCCGGCAGGCCATAGCAATGCACGGGGTCGAACACCAGCACGTCGCGCTCCCGCCGCAAGCCGCCATAGAGATCCAGCAAGCGAGCCTCGGCCAGGGAGAACAAGGCCTCGCCGGCACCGATGGGCCCCGGATAGATATCCGCCACTTCGGCCTGGGTAGGGAAATCGTGGGGGTCGCAGATGTCCTCGAACCACCACAACCCCAGCGGCGCCAGGGCTTTCGCTGCGTCGACCGCGCCCTCCGCGTCGTAGCGATTCATCGCGTCGACCGCCAGCCGCGAAGCGTCGCCGAGAACCCGCAGCGCCCTGTCGATACGGCGCCGGTCCTGGTCCAGCCCGGCCGCGCCGATCTTGATCTTGGCGTGGGTGTAGCCGAGATCGACGAAGCGCCGCAGTTCCTCTTCCAGGCGTCCCAGGTCGTCGTGCGGATAGGGGTAGCCGCCGCCGGCGTAGACCGGTACGCGCTGCGGATAGTCTTCCGCCAGCCCCAGGCGTCGCGCCAGGAAGCGATGCAGCGGCAGGCCGGCGGCCTTGGCCGCGGCATCCCACAGCGCCATGTCCAGGGCGCCCACCGCGACGCAGCGTTCGCCGTGGCCGCCGGGCTTCTCGTCGCGCATCATCAGGTCCCAGGCTCGCAACGGATCGATGCCACTGCCGTCGTCGCTCGCCAGGCTGTCCGCCGGAGCCCCCAGCAGGCGCGGGGCGAAACGCTCGCGGATCAGCCCGCCCTGGGCGTAGCGCCCTACCGAGGCGTGGCCGTAGCCGACCACACGCCGACCGTCGCGCACGATATCGGTGAGCACCGCCACCAGGCTGGTGCTCAAACCACCGGTGGCAGCCGCCACGCCGGCGTAACGGGAAAGGGGAATACTGCGTTCCCGGACCTCCTGGATGCGCATCGCCTGTCGGCTCCTCCTCGCTGGACCTCTCTCCACCTTAGCCAAGGCCGCCGCCATGGTCGTCCCGATCGGTCGTAGCGACCTTCCGCCGATTTGCCCGGCCCCCGCCCCTCTGCTAGTGTCGCGGGGTTTTGTACACCTCGCCGAGACTCCCCCGATGGCCCGCAAGAAAACCCTCGATTTCGAACAGTCCCTCACCGAGCTGCAAACCCTGGTGGAACGCCTGGAAAGCGGCGAGCTGTCGCTGGAAGAGTCGCTGGGCGCCTTCGAGCAGGGCATCCGCCTGACCCGCGAATGCCAGACGTCGCTGAGCCAGGCCGAACAGAAGGTACAGATCCTCCTCGAACGCGACGGCGAGCTCAGCGAAGCGCCGTTCGATGCGGAAGGCGACGAGGCATGATCGCGGCCTACCAGGCGCGCTGCCAGGCGCGCGTCGATGCCGCCCTGGACGCCCTGTTCGTCGCTCCCCGCGAAGAACTGCAACGCCTCTACGAGGCCATGCGCTACAGCGTGATGAACGGTGGCAAGCGGGTTCGCCCGCTGCTCGCCTACGCCGCCTGCGAGGCCCTCGGCGGAGCGCCGCAGCGCGCCGACGCCGCGGCCTGCGCGGTGGAGCTGATCCATGCCTACTCGCTGGTCCACGACGACCTGCCGGCGATGGACGACGACGACCTGCGCCGTGGCCAGCCGACCACCCACCGGGCCTTCGACGAAGCCACCGCGATCCTCGCCGCCGACGGCTTGCAGGCGCTGGCCTTCGAAGTGCTCGCCGACACCCGGCGCAATCCGCAGGAACATGCCGTCTGTCTGGAAATGCTCACCCGCCTGGCGCGCGCCGCAGGCTCCGCCGGCATGGTCGGCGGCCAGGCGATCGACCTCGGCTCGGTCGGCGTGGCCCTCGACCAGGCGGCCCTGGAAGTCATGCACCGGCACAAGACCGGCGCGCTGATCGAAGCCAGCGTGCGCCTCGGCGCCCTCGCCAGCGGTCGCGCCGAGCCCGCCTCGCTGGCCGCCCTGGAGCGCTACGCCGAAGCGATCGGCCTGGCCTTCCAGGTGCAGGACGACATCCTCGACGTGGAAAGCGACACCGCCACCCTCGGCAAGACCCAGGGCAAGGACCAGGCGCACAACAAGCCGACCTATCCCGCCCTGCTCGGCCTGGAGGCCGCCAAAGGCTATGCCCTGGAGCTGCGCGACCTGGCCCTGGCCGCCCTCGACGGTTTTCCGCCGAGCGCCGACCCGCTGCGCCAACTGGCCCGCTACATCGTCGAGCGACGCAACTGACCGACGGGTCGTCGGAAGTCCCCGGCAAAGGTAGGGGCTCCCTTGCTTGGGCGCGGCCGGTGCATCAGGTAAACTGCTGGCCTCTCCGGATTGCATAACGACAGCCTGATGCCCAAGACGCTCCATGAGATTCCCCGCGAGCGCCCCGCCACGCCCCTGCTCGACCGCGCCTCTTCGCCGGCCGAACTGCGCCGGCTGGGCGAGGCGGACCTGGAAACCCTGGCCGACGAGCTGCGCCAGTACCTGCTGTATACCGTCGGCCAGACCGGCGGTCATTTCGGCGCCGGCCTCGGCGTGGTCGAGCTGACCATTGCCCTGCACTACGTCTTCGACACTCCGGACGACCGCCTGGTCTGGGACGTCGGCCACCAGGCCTATCCGCACAAGATCCTCACCGAGCGCCGCGAGCTGATGGGCACCCTGCGCCAGAAGAACGGCCTGGCGGCCTTCCCGCGCCGCGCAGAGAGCGAGTACGACACCTTCGGCGTCGGCCACTCCAGCACCTCCATCAGCGCCGCCCTGGGCATGGCCATCGCCGCCCGCCTGCAAGGCAAGGAGCGTAAGTCGGTGGCCGTGATCGGCGACGGTGCGCTGACCGCCGGCATGGCCTTCGAGGCACTCAACCACGCCTCGGAAGTCGACGCCGACATGCTGGTGATCCTCAACGACAACGACATGTCGATCTCGCACAACGTCGGCGGGCTCTCCAACTACCTGGCGAAGATCCTCTCCAGCCGCACCTATAGCAGCATGCGCGAGGGCAGCAAGAAGGTGCTCTCGCGCCTGCCCGGGGCCTGGGAGATCGCCCGGCGCACCGAGGAATACGCCAAGGGCATGCTGGTCCCCGGCACCCTGTTCGAGGAGCTCGGCTGGAATTACATCGGCCCGATCGACGGCCACGACCTGCCGACCCTGGTGGCTACCCTGCGCAACATGCGCGACATGAAGGGCCCGCAGTTCCTCCATGTGGTGACCAAGAAAGGCAAGGGCTTCGCCCCGGCCGAACTGGATCCGATCGGCTACCACGCGATCACCAAGCTGGAAGCTCCCGGCAGTGCGCCGAAGAAGACCGGCGGACCCAAGTATTCCAGCGTCTTCGGCCAGTGGCTGTGCGACATGGCCGCCCAGGACGCGCGCCTGCTCGGCATCACCCCGGCGATGAAGGAAGGTTCCGACCTGGTGGCCTTCAGCGAACGTTATCCGGAACGCTACTTCGACGTCGCCATCGCCGAACAGCATGCCGTGACCCTGGCCGCCGGCATGGCCTGCGAGGGCATGAAGCCGGTGGTAGCGATCTACTCGACCTTCCTCCAGCGCGCCTACGACCAGTTGATCCATGACGTCGCCGTGCAGCACCTCGACGTGCTGTTCGCCATCGACCGCGCCGGCCTGGTCGGCGAGGACGGCCCGACCCACGCCGGTAGCTTCGACATCTCCTACCTGCGCTGCATCCCCGGCATGCTGGTGATGACCCCCAGCGACGAGGACGAGCTGCGCAAGCTGCTCACCACCGGCTACCTGTTCGATGGCCCGGCCGCGGTGCGCTATCCGCGCGGCAGCGGCCCCAACCATCCGATCGATCCGGACCTGCAACCGGTGGAGATCGGCAAGGGCGTGGTCCGTCGGCGCGGCGGCAGGGTCGCACTGCTGGTCTTCGGCGTGCAGTTGGCGGAGGCGATGAAGGTCGCCGAAAGCCTCGACGCCACGGTCGTCGACATGCGTTTCGTCAAACCCCTCGACGAAGCCCTGGTACGCGAATTGGCGGGCAGCCACGAACTGCTGGTGACCATCGAGGAAAACGCCGTGATGGGCGGCGCCGGCTCGGCGGTCGGCGAGTTCCTCGCCAGCGAGGGCCTCGAAGTCCCGCTGCTGCAACTGGGCCTGCCCGACTACTACGTCGAACACGCCAAGCCCAGCGAGATGCTCGCCGAATGCGGCCTGGATGCCGCGGGCATCGAAAAGGCAGTACGCCAGCGTCTCGACCGGCAGTAGCGCCAAACCCAGCGACAACGGCGGATAACCGCGTTGCGGTTATTCGCCCTACCCCCCAATTGCCGTAGGGCGAATAACGCCACCGGCGTTATCCGCCGATACACCACCATACCGACATACCCCGCCGACTGGCAGCGATAACCGCGTTGCGGTTATTCGCCCTACCCCCCAATTGCCGTAGGGCGAACAACGCCGCCGGCGTTATCCGCCGATACAGCGCGCGATACCGGCAAGCATTCAGCGCGCCCCGGCGAGCGAGCGGCAGAGTTTCTCGGTCGCCGCCAGCATGGCGAAGCTCGGCCGCTCGAGGTTCTTGTCTTCGATCCGGTACAGCTGTCCGCGCCGCGTCGCCGCCAGCGCCGGCCATTGCCGCCAGAGTTCGAGCTGGGCGTGACTGCCGGCGACGATGACCGCCGGATCCCGCGCCAGAACCGCCTCGACGCTGACCTGCGGCGCCGGCTGCGGCAGGTCGCCGAACAGGTTCTCGGCGCCGCAGACGCGCAGCGCATCGCTGATCACCTGGCGTCCGCCAATGGTGTACAGCGGCCGGTCCCAGACCTGGTAGAACACCTTCAGCGGCTTGTCCCGCCGGTAGCGCTCGGCCAGGCGCCGCATGCCTTCGCGGAACCTGGCCGACAACCGCTGGCCGGCCTCGGCCTCGCCCAATGCCTCGCCCAGCGCAGCCAGTTGCAGGGCCAGTTCGTCGAGGCTGTGCGGTTCGGCGATGAAGAGGGCGATGCCGAAGTCCCGCAGGCGCTGCAACTGCGCCTCGGGCACGCTGCCGGGCCAGACCAGGATCAAGTCGGGCTGCAGTTCCAGCAGGCGTTCGAGATTGACCTGGCCGTAGCGGCCGACGGAAGGCAGGTCGCCAATCGCCGCCGGACGCTCGCCGCCATCCAGCACGCCGACCAGGCGGCGCGCTGCGCCGAGTTCGAGGACGCTGTCGGTCAGCGAAGGCGCCAGGCTGACCACCCGCTGCGCCGCCCCGGCGGAAAGGCTGAGGAGCAGGCAGGCGAGCAGCCAGAACGAGCGCATCAACCGAGTTGACGCGGAATACGGTAGAGCCAGAACAGCACCAGGCTGGTGACCCCGAGCAGGATCAGCGCAACGCCGTTGAGCCCGGCGAACACACCCGGCACGCCGATCCAGGCCGGCAGGCTGGCGCCGAACAGGGCCTTGCGGCGCACCTGCGCCAGACGGGTCCAGGCGGCGGCTTCCTCCGCCGTATCCAGCGCTTTCTGGGTGGCGATGAGACCACGCTTGTAGGCACCGAACAGCGGCAGGTTGACGAACATCGACAGCAGCGCGGCGATGAACAGCGGCATCGCCAGGCCATGGGGAAGGGGTTGCAGTTCGCCGAGGAAGAACTCGACCAGGATCAGCGGCAACAGCGCCAACGCCAGTTGCAACCACCAGGCACGTCCCAGCGCGCCGCGGGCTTGCTGGCGACTCACGTGGTTTCCGCCTCGCCCTGGTGCAGGCTGCCGAGCATGTGCCCGAGCTTGCCGGCCTTGGTCGCCAGGTAGCGCCTGTTGTGCTTGTTCAGGCCCTTTTGCAGCGGCACGCGCTCCGCCACGGTGATGGCGTAGCTTTCCAGCGCCTTGACCTTGCGCGGATTGTTGGTCATCAGGCGCAGGGAGGAGACGCCCAGGTGCGCGAGCATCGGCTGGCACATGGCGTAGTCGCGCTGGTCGGCGCCAAAACCCAGTTGCAGGTTCGCCTCGACGGTGTCGGCACCGCCATCCTGCAATTCATAGGCACGGATCTTGTTCAGCAGGCCGATGCCGCGACCTTCCTGGCGCAGGTAGAGGAGCACGCCGCGGCCCTCCTCGGCGATGGCGGCAAGCGCGCCTTCCAGCTGGAAACCGCAATCGCAGCGCAGGCTGAACAGCGCGTCGCCGGTCAGGCATTCGGAATGCAGGCGACCAAGCACCGGCGCGCCATCGGCGATGTCGCCCATGCTCAGGGCTACATGTTCCTTGCCGCTCTCCTCGTCGAGGAAACCATGCATGGTGAATTCGCCGAAGGGAGTCGGCAGTTTGGAGGCGGCGACGAACACGACGGACACCGGGGAACTCCTAGGGAAACGGAAGTCCGCCATTGTACCAGCAGCGTCCGGCGCCCGGTCAGCTCGAAATGCCGCAAATACCTATCGAGATGGACGATGAATAGAACCCCGGGTTATGAGCGAGCGACATTCAATGCTTGGCCTCGATAAGCAGCATTCCCTGTTCCTCGCGCCAACGCACCCGGTTGAGGAAACTCATGCCGAGCAGGGCTTCGGTCGGATAGCCACCCTCGATCACCGCCGCCTCGACACCCAGCAACTCGATACCGCCGATCTTCACCCGGTCCAGGGTCACCCGCCAGCCGCGCGAGGTTCCGCTGGCAGTGGAGGCGACCATCGGCTTGCCGTCCACCCGGTAATCGATACCCAGGCGGCGCGCCTCGTTCTCGTTCATGGCGATGCTGGTGGCGCCGGTATCCACCAGGAACTGCATGTTCTGCCCGTTCACCGAGCCAGCCACCCAATAGTGCCCGCCCGTACCGCGGGCGATGCTGAAGCTTTGCCGCTGCGGCGCCGAATAGCCCGCCTCGTTGTATTCGCGGCTCAGTTCGTAGGTGCGCTCGACGCCGTCGATCCGCAGCACCGCCTTGCGGCTGTCGGCGCTGACCACCTGGACGCCCTGCGGGCCGGTCTGGCCGACCCTGACCAGCTTGCGCTGGCCATCGACGTTGAGTACCGCCGCGCCGGGGAACAGGCCGACCACGAACACCTGGGGCGCGGCCAGCGAGGACAACGCGAGAACGCTGGAAAACAGGGCGACGCACAGCCGCAGCATGATCACTCCTTGGGTGGCAGGATTGCCTTCAACGGCGCATAGGGCCAGTTCCAGCGGGCGAAGATCCGCTCCAGCTCGCCGCTGGCATGCAACTGCCGCATGCGCCGGTCGAACAGCGCCAGCAGCTCACGGCCCCTGGGGGAATCGGAGAAGCCAAGATACAGCGGCAACCGAGTGACGTCGGTGATGCGGTACTCAGCCGCCAGCGCTCCGGCCCCTGCGAGCATTTCCTCGAGTTCCGGACGCGAATCGATGAAATAGTCGACCCGGTGGTTGAGCAGCATCGGCAGCGCCGAGGTGCGGCGCTGCAACTCGCTGTGCGGGGTCAGGGTAGGGAAATAGCGGGCGAAGGCGTAGCCACGCATCCATGACAGGCGGAACCGGCTCAGGCCCTCCAGTGGCGGCGGCGGATTGTCTTTCAGGGAAAGCACGGCGATCGGATCGACGTCATAGGGCCAGCGAGGATAAAGCGCTTCGTCGATTTCCCCGCGGTAGGCGCCGACCCAGGCGTCGGCCTCGCCGCGCAGGACCAGGCCGACCGCCCGGGTATAGGGCTCGTTGGCGATCCGCAGGCGTACCCCGGCCGGCTCGTAGACGGCCCGCAACAGGTCCCAGGCCACCCCGCGACCGTCCTCCTGGGTGTAGCGCGTCCAGGTTTCGCTGACCACGCGGATCTCGCCCACGGAGGGGGCGGCGGAAGCGACGCCGGGCAGCAGCCACAGGCAGCAGAACAGGACGAGCAGACGCATGGGAGGCCTCAGACCAGCCAGTGTACCCATCCCCAGACTAGACCCTGCATGACCAGCCAGGCGAATACCCCGGCCAGGACGTCGTCGAGCATGATCCCGACGCCGCCGTGCACGTTGCGGTCCACCCAACTGATCGGCCAGGGCTTGAGAATATCCACGATGCGGAACACGACGAAGCCGATCAGCAGCCACCACCAGCCCTCCGGCACCAGCCAGAGGGTTATCCACATGCCGACCATCTCGTCCCAGACGATGCCTTCGTGGTCGTGCACGCGCAGGTCGTCGGCGACCTTGCCGCACAGCCAGAAGCCGAACAGCATGGTCACTCCCAGCATCAGCCAGTAGCCCCAGTCCGGCAGCATCTGCCACAGCGGGATGAACGGGATGGCCACCAGCGACCCCCAGGTGCCCGGCGCCTTGGGCAGGGTGCCGGAGCCGAAGCCGAAGGCGAGGAAATGCCAGGGATTGCGCCAGACCGACGGCGGCACCGGCTGCGCCGGCGCCTGATCAGGATGCTCAGTCACGTTGGGTTCCGAAATGTTGGTAACCGGCCGCGGCCGGTATGAGTTCCTTTCCGTCGGCGTCGAGCAGGTGCACCCCCTGTCCCGCCTCGACCCGGCCGATGACGGCCATGGCCGGCCACGCGGCGCGAATCTCGCCAAGGTACTCAGGCGGCAGGGTGAAAACCAGCACGTAGTCGTCGCCGGCGGCCAGTTGCTGGCGCAAGGCTTCCTCGCCGGCGAGCAGGCCGCTCAACGCGGCGCTTGCCTGCAAGCGCTGGCATTCGACCAACAGGGCAACGCCGGAAGCGCGGGCGATATGCCCGCAGTCGGCGAGCAGCCCGTCGGAGATGTCCAGGGCGGCGCTGGCCTTGCCGCGCAGGGCGAGGCCCAGACCGAATTGCGGGGCCGGCGTCCAGTAGCGCGCCAGCAGCGGTTCGGCCACCTCGGCGGGCGCCGATCTTCGCTCCAGCACCAGTTCCAGCGCCGCTCCAGCCTCGCCGAGCGGGCCCCCGACGCAGAGCAGATCGCCCGGGCGCGCACCGGCGCGGGTCAGCGCCTGGCCGGCCGGCACCCTGCCGAATACGGTCAGGGTCATGCTCAGCGGGCCGCGCGTGGTGTCGCCGCCGACCAGGGCCAGGCCACACTGCCGGGCCATGGCGTCGAGGCCGCGGGCGAAGCCCTGCAACCACTCGGCGTCGGCCTGCGGCAAGGTCAGGGCCAGGGTGAAGGCCAGGGGCGCGGCGCCCATCGCCGCCAGGTCGCTGGCGGAGACCGCCAGGGCGCGCTGGGCAAGAAGGAAAGGGTCGCAACCGGCGGGAAAATGCACGCCTTCCACCAGGGTATCGGTGGAGACCGCCAGTTGTTCGCCGGCTGGCGGCGCCAGCAGGGCGCAGTCGTCGCCGATGCCGAGGGCCACGTCCGCCGCCGGCGCCGCGCAGGCGGCCGCGGCGAAGAAGCGGCGGATCAGCTCGAACTCACCCATGACGCCGCCGGCGCGGGATCAGCGCTTGCCGCCGCGCAGCTCGGCGGCGCGCAGGCGCGGCGCCAGCTTGTCGAGCACGCCGTTGACGAACTTGTGGCCGTCGGTGGCGCCGAAGGTCTTGGCCAGCTCGATGCCCTCGTTGATCACTACCTTGTAGGGCACGTCGATGCGGTTGCGCAGCTCGTAGGTGGACAGCCGCAGGATGGCCAGCTCGACCGGGTCGATCTCGGCCAGCGGGCGGTCCAGGCAGGGCTCGAAGGTGGAGTCCAGCTCGCTCTTCTGTCGCGGCACGCCGTGCAGGATCTCGTGGAAGTAGGCGCCGTCGACCTCGGAGAAGTCGTTGTCGGCGCGGAACTGCGCCTCGATCTCGTGCAGGGGCTGGCCGGCGATCTGCCAGGAGTACAGGGCCTGGACGGCCAGGCTGCGGGCCTTGCGGCGAGCGGCGGTCTTGCCTTTCGGCGGCTTGGCTGCCGGGTTGCCGCTGTCTTGATTGCTCACTTGGCCTCCAACTGCGCCAGCAGGCTGACCATTTCCAGGGCCGACAACGCGGCTTCGGCGCCCTTGTTGCCGGCCTTGGTGCCGGAGCGCTCGATGGCCTGCTCGATGGAGTCGACGGTGAGGACGCCGAAGGCGACCGGGATGCCGAACTGCAGGGACACCTGGGCCAGGCCCTTGGTGCACTCGCCAGCCACGTATTCGAAGTGCGGGGTGCCGCCACGGATCACCGCGCCGAGGGCGATGATGGCGTCGAAGCCGCCTTGCTGGGCGACCTTCTGGGTCACCAGCGGGATCTCGAAGGCACCCGGGGCGCGGATGATGGTGATCTCGCTTTCAGCCACGCCGTGGCGGACCAGGGCGTCGACGGCGCCGCTGACCAGGCTTTCCACGACGAAGCTGTTGAAGCGGCCGACCACCAGGGCGTAGCGGCCTTTGGGGGCAATGAAGGTACCTTCGATGGTCTTCAGGGTCATGAGCAGGTCTCATCTGTTAAAGAGCCGGGACGCCGTTGCGCCCCGAGCGAAAAGGGTCGAAAGGTCCGTCCAGCATAGCGCCCACCGCGATCTTGCACGCGGCGGGCGGGACAGGCCTTATTCGGCGGGCAGGTATTCTACAACTTCCAGGTCGAAACCGGATATCGCATTGAAGCGCATCGGCGCACTCAGCAGGCGCATCTTGCGCACGCCGAGGTCGCGCAGGATCTGCGAACCGGCACCGACGGTGCTGTAGGTGGTGGTGGCCTTGGGCGCCGGAGCCGGCGCCGAAGCGATCTCGCGGACATGGGCGAGCAGGTCGTCGCCGCCGATCTGGTGACCGAGCAGCAGCACCACGCCGCTGCCCGCCTCGGCGACCTTGGTCATCGCCGCGCGCAGGCTCCAGCGGCCCGGTTGGTTGACCTGCAGCAGGTCGCGCAGCGGGTCCATGTTATGCACGCGGACCAAGGTCGGCTCTTCCGCGCAGACCTTGCCGAGGGTCAGCGCCAGGTGCACGTCGCCCTCCACCGAGTCGCGGTAGGTGATCAGGTTGAAGTGGCCCAGTTCGCTGTCGAGCGGCTGCTCGGCGATGCGCTCGACGGTGCGCTCGTGGATCAGCCGGTAGTGGATCAGGTCGGCGATGGTGCCGATCTTGATCCCGTGCTCGGCGGCGAACGCCTCCAGTTCGGGCCGGCGAGCCATGCTGCCGTCGTCGTTCATCACCTCGCAGATCACCCCGGACGGCTCGAACCCGGCCATCCGCGCCAGGTCGCAGGCCGCCTCGGTGTGCCCGGCGCGAGCCAGGGTACCGCCCGGCTGGGCCATCAGCGGGAAGATGTGGCCGGGGCTGACGATGTCGGCGGCCACGGCGTTCTTCGCCGCCGCAGCCTGCACGGTGCGGGCGCGGTCCGCGGCGGAGATGCCGGTGGTGACGCCCTCGGCGGCCTCGATGGAGACAGTGAACTTGGTGCCGAAGCCGGAGCCGTTGCGCTGCACCATCAGCGGCAGGCCGAGGCGCTCGCAACGCTCGCGGGTCATCGGCATGCAGACCAGGCCGCGGGCATGCTTGACCATGAAGTTGATGTCTTCGGTGCGGACGCATTCGGCGGCCATGATCAGGTCGCCTTCGTTCTCGCGGTCCTCGTCATCCATCAGGATGACCATCTTGCCTTGGCGGATGTCTTCGATCAGTTCGTCGATCGTGTTGAGTGCCATGGGCACCCCCTTATGCAATTCGTGGGTTACTTGAGAAAACCGTTCTCGGCGAGAAACGCTTCGCTGATGCCGGAGGCGCTGGGCTCGGCGGCCTTGTCGCCAAGCAGCAGGCGCTCCAGGTAACGGGCCAGCAGGTCGACCTCGAGGTTGACCCGGCGTCCGGGCTGGTACTCGGCCATGATGGTTTCGCTGAGCGTATGCGGGACGATGGTCAGCTCGAACTCCGCGCCGTTCACCGCGTTCACCGTGAGGCTGGTGCCGTCGACGGTGATCGAGCCCTTGTGCGCGATGTACCTGGCCAGTTCGCGCGGGGCACGCACGGTGAACTGGATGGCGCGGGCGTTCTCCTCGCGCTTGAGCACCTCGCCGACGCCGTCGACGTGGCCGCTCACCAGGTGTCCGCCGAGGCGGGTGGTCGGCGTCAGGGCCTTTTCCAGGTTCACCCGGCTGCCCACCTTCAGGTGCTGGAAGGCGGTGCGCGCCAGGCTCTCGCGGCTGACGTCGGCCCAGAAGCCATCGCCGGGCAGTTCCACCGCGGTCAGGCAGACGCCGTTGACCGCGATGCTGTCGCCGAGCTTGACGTCGCCCAGGTCGAGCTTGCCGGTGGCGATGTAGACCCGCAGGTCGCCGCCCTTGGGCGTCATTGCGCGGACGCTGCCGATCGACTCGATTATGCCGGTGAACATGCGACCTCCCGTTTTTCCGCCGCACAGGCGCGCAGCATGGCCGGCGCGACGCCGAGCGGCCTGCGTGCCATAGCGCGGGTATTCCAAGATGAAGACATATGACGAACTCCTGTTTCGTGAAAAACAGGGCTTTTTGGATCGAAGGGGATCTTGCGGGCGCACAGGGTACGCCCAGGCAGGCAATCCCGTTCTCTCTTTATCCGGACTATGACCGTCGGCCCCGGAATCGCACCGGGTCTGCTGACCTTGTCGTCCGGCGGTGGCCGGTCCGGCAAGCGCTCGCGGGCTAGGCGCCTTGCGCGCCATTACCGCCGGTGGGGACTTTCACCCCGCCCTGAGAACGTTACGGCCACCGAGATGGCCGTGTGGCGTTTTACCACAGTTGCGCCGCTTGTGCATCGTCCGCCGCGTCGCCGCGCAGCGAAGTTCAGGCGTCCCGCGGATGGGGCCGCGCGGTGACCAGCCAGTCGTCGCCCACCGCGCGGATGTCGTCGATCCGCAACTGCGCCGCATCGGCCATCCGCGCCAGCGGCCAGTCGAGCAAAGGACGGGCGCTGGAGCCGAGGAACTTCGGCGCGACGAACAGCCGGTACTCATCCACCAGCCCCAGCCGGGCGAAGGCGCCGGCCAGACGCGGGCCGGCCTCCACCAGCACTTCGTTGGCGCCGCGCGCCGCCAGTTCCAGGAGCAGCTTGTGCAAATCGACGTGGCCCTCGGCGGAGGGCAGCGCCAGCAGTTCGTGGCCGGCGTCCTGGAAGCGTTCGCGCGCCGAGGCGGCGGCGCAGGTCGCCACCAGCGCCGGACCGGCCTGGTAGAACGCCGACTCCAGCGGCACCCGCAGGCGCCCGTCGACCAGCACCCGCAACGGCTGGCGAGCCGCGGCGAGCGCGGTAAGCTCGGCGTTCAGGCCCAGTTCGTCGGGGCGTACGTTGAGCCGCGCATCGTCTGCCAGCAGCGTATCGGCGCCGGACAACACCACGCTGGAGCGAGCGCGCAAGCGCTGCACCGCCGAACGCGCGGAGGGCCCGGTGATCCACTGGCTTTCCCCGCTGGCCATGGCGGTGCGCCCGTCCAGGCTCATCGCCAGCTTGACCCGGACGAACGGCAGGCCATGTTCCATGCGCTTGATGAAACCGATGTTGAGTTCCCGCGCCTCGGCTTCGAGGACGCCGCTCTGCACCGCGATGCCGGCCTGCATCAGACGCAGCAGGCCGCGACCGGCGACCTCGGGGTTGGGATCCTGCATCGCCGCGACCACCCGCGCCACCCCGGCGCCCACCAGCGCATCGGCGCACGGCGGGGTGCGGCCGAAGTGGCTGCAGGGCTCGAGGGTCACGTAGGCGGTGGCGCCGCGTGCATTCTCGCCGGCCTGGCGCAGGGCATGGACCTCGGCGTGCGGCTCGCCGGCGCGGACGTGCCAGCCCTCGCCGACCACCTGGCCGTCATTGACCAGCACGCAGCCGACGCGCGGATTCGGATGGGTGGAGTACAGCCCCTGGCGCGCCAGTTCCAGGGCGCGGGCCATGTACAGCGGGTCGGCGGCGTTCATTCCTTGGCCGGCTCGCGGGCGAGGCGTTCGATCTCCTCGCGGAATTCGTTGAGGTCCTGGAAGCGCCGGTAGACCGAGGCGAAACGGATGTAGGCGACTTCGTCGAGCTTCTGCAGCTCGGCCATCACCAGTTCGCCCAGCACCCGCGACTTGATCTCGCGCTCGCCGGTGGCGCGCAACTGGTGCTTGATGTGGCCGATGGCCGCTTCCAGGCGCTCGACGCTGACCGGACGCTTCTCCAGGGCGCGCTGCATGCCGGCGCGCAGCTTGTCCTCGTCGAACGGCTGGCGGCTGCCGTCCTGCTTGATCAGGCGCGGCATGACCAGCTCGGCGGTCTCGAAGGTGGTGAAGCGTTCGCCGCAGGCCAGGCACTCGCGGCGCCGGCGCACCTGATCGCCCTCGGCGACCAGTCGCGAGTCAATCACTTTGGTGTCATGGGCACCGCAGAAGGGACAATGCATGGTGCTGATACAGGCGTAGCTGAAGGAAGCCGCATGGTAGCGCATCCGCGCCCGACCGAGCACCCGCAGAATCGACCGGCGCCGGCACGCTGGGAAAGGCGAGAGGAATCGGACGTTGCGGACTACGCGAAGCGCGACAAGAATCACACTTTGCGCTATACAAGCGCCGCCCGGATTCCACCGCTATGGAGCAGCCCATGACCCTGCGCCCGATCGCCCTGCTGGCCGTCCTTCTCCTCGCCGCTTGTTCCAGCGACAAGCCGAAGCCTGCGCCAACGCCGCAAGCTTCGCGCAGCGTGACCATGGTCGAGCCGGTGCTACCGGCCCACCTGCGCGAGCTGAGCGGAACGCTGAGCAGCATCCAGGGCAGCCTGCCACGCGGCAGCGAGGTGCAGATGGCACTGCTGGTGATCGACGAGCGCGACCGTCCACAGCGGCTGCTGGCCAGCGAGACGGTGCTGGCCACCGGCGAACTCATGCCCTTCCGCCTGCCGTTCAACCCCGAATCCTTCCCGCCGGCCGGTGGCGCGCTGCGCGTCGAACTGCACGCGCGGGTGATCCAGTCCGGCCAGTTGGCCTGGCGCCTGCATCCGTTGCGGATCGCCCAGCCGACCACCCAGTCCCTCGGCGAACTGCGCCTGGTACGCGCGCCGTGACGGCACCGCAAGCCCTGACCCAGGCGCTGGGCGAGCTGCTCGGCGACGCCCGGCTCAGCGCCACCGCGCTGCCCGGCACCGACCTGCGCCTGTGGCTGATCGACGCGCAGAACATGGACCGCCAGTTCAGCCCGGAGGAAACCCGCCGCATCCTCGAAGAGCCGCCGTACTGGTGCTTCTGCTGGGCCAGCGGGCTGGTCCTGGCGCGCTGGCTGGCGGCGCGCCCGCAGTGGGTCCGCGACAAGCGCGTGCTGGACTTCGGCAGCGGCTCCGGGGTGGCGGCGATCGCCGCGGCCCGCGCCGGCGCCGCCGAGGTGGTGGCTTGCGACCTGGATCCCCTGGCGCTGGCAGCGAGCCGGGCGAACGCCGAACTGAACGGAGTGGAGCTGAGCTATTCGGCGGACTTCTTCGCCGAGGACGATCGCTTCGACCTGATCCTGGTGGCCGACGTGCTCTACGACCGCGCCAACCTGCCGCTGCTCGACCAGTTCCTCAGCCGCGGCCGCCAGGCGCTGGTCGCCGACTCGCGGGTCCGTGACTTCCGTCATCCGCTGTACCGACGCCTGGACGTGCTCGAAGCCTGTACCTGGCCGGACCTCGCCGAGCCCGCCGAATTCCGCCTGGTCAGCCTGTATCACGCCGAACGCGGGCAAGCCTGAGGCACGGGCTTGTTTGCGCGCGGCGCGCCCCCACTTATAGTGGTCACCACCTTGCGTTTCCGAGAATCGACATGAGCGATACGCCCTACATCTTCGACGTCACCGGCGCCAACTTCGAGCAGTTGGTCATCGAGAACTCGTTCCACAAGCCGGTCCTGGTGGACTTCTGGGCCGACTGGTGCGCCCCGTGCAAGGCGCTGATGCCGCTGCTGGCGCAGATCGCCGAGTCCTACCAGGGCGAATTGCTGCTGGCCAAGGTCAACTGCGACGTCGAGCAGGACATCGTGATGCGCTTCGGCATCCGCAGCCTGCCGACCGTGGTCCTGTTCAAGGATGGCCAGCCGGTCGACGGTTTCGCCGGTGCCCAGCCCGAATCGCAGATCCGCGCCCTGCTGGAACCCCATGTGAAAGCACCGGCGCTGCCCGACGAAGACCCGCTGGAAGTGGCCCAGGCGCTGTTCGCCGAAGGCCGCATCGGCGACGCCGAAGCGACCCTGAAAGCCCTGCTGGCGGAGAACAACGACAACCCCGCGGCGCTGATCCTCTACGCCCGCTGCCTGGCCGAGCGCGGCGAACTGGAAGAGGCGCAGGCCATCCTCGACGCGGTGAAGAGCGACGAGCACAAGCAGGCCCTGGCCGGCGCCCGCGCGCAACTGACCTTCCTGCGCCAGGCTGCCGACCTGCCCGACAGTGCAGAACTGAAGAGCCGTCTGGCCGCCGATGCCGGCGACGACGAGGCGGCCTACCAGTTGGCCGTCCAGCAGCTCGCCCGGCAGCAGTACGAGGCGGCTCTGGACGGACTGCTCAAGCTGTTCCTGCGCAACCGCGGCTACCAGGACGACCTGCCGCGCAAGACCCTGGTGCAGGTCTTCGACCTGCTCGGCAACGACCATCCGCTGGTCACCACCTACCGCCGCAAGCTGTACCAGGCGCTCTACTGAGTCGCCGAGCCCCGTCCGCGGGGCTCAGTCCTCCAGCCAGACGAACACCTGGGTGCCGTCGACCACCTCGACCTTGACCCGGGCGTCGTGCCGCAGGCGCACCAGCAGTTGCTTGGCGGCGCCGGCGTTGCCGCTGAACGCCTCCAGCTCCGCCAGCAACTGTGGCCCCTCGATCCGCCCGCTGCCGCGCAGCAGGTCCTGGGCGGTCTGCCACAGGCGATCCACCGGCGCTGCCGACGCCGGCGCCCTGGCCGCCGCGACCTGCGGCTCGCCCAGCGGCGGCGGGGGCACGTGTTGCGCCAGCTGGCGCCAATCCTCGGCGTCCAGTTCCAGGGTCAGATCCACCGGCCAGTCGCCGATGCTTCCGCGAATCCGCACCATCTCGTTTCTCCACAAGCGAATCGCGCCATGCTCCCACGTCGGCGCGTAGGGGCCAAATCGGCCAGGCTAGGCAGGCGGAAAAATTCGTTATAACGTAACAAACTCTTTTCCTTCCTTGCCGGAGTCCCGTTCATGCGCCCACTGCTGTTAGCCCTCGTCTTGCTGCCGTTCGCCGCCCAGGCCCATGACGACCACGACCATGACCACGCCCACGGCAGCCTGGGCAAGCACGAGCACGGCGTCGCCCAGTTGAACGTGGCGCTGGACGGCAAGACCCTCGAACTGGAGCTGGACAGCCCGGCGATGAACCTGGTCGGTTTCGAACACGCCGCCAGCACCGACGCGGACAAGGCCGCCGTGGCCAAGGCCCGCGCGCAACTGGAAAAACCGCTGGAACTGTTCGCCCTGCCGGTCACCGCCGGCTGCTCGGTGGCCAGCCAGGAACTGCGGAGTCCGCTGTTCGGCGACAAGGCGCCGGCCCACGCGCACAAAGAGAAGGCAGGCCACGAACATGAACATGAACATGAACACGGTCATGCCGATATCCACGCCCATTACCAGCTCAGTTGCGAGAAGCCCGAGCTGCTCAAGCTGCTGACCCTCGCCGAGTTCTTCAAGCGCTTCCCCGCCACCCAGAAAATTCAGGTACAACTGATCGGTCCCGACGGCCAGAAAGGCGCCGACCTGGCCCCGGCCAGCGCCGAGCTGAAGCTGTAGGATCGTTCCGGAGGCGCCGCGAGGGATTCGGCGCGGCGCCCCTCCATCCATTCTCGAGGCTCCGGCGGAGCGTTCCGCCCCTACCCCCATGAGCGCACTGATCACCCTGACCAACCTCGGCTTCGCCTGGCCCGGCCAGGCGGAGTTGCTGGACATTCCCAGCTTCCATCTCGAACGCGGCGAGAGCCTGTTCCTCAAGGGGCCTTCCGGCAGCGGCAAGACCACCCTGCTCGGCCTCCTCGGCGGCGTGCAGAAGCCCGGCCGCGGCAGCATCCGCCTGCTCGGCGAGGACCTGGAAAAGCTGTCCGCCGCGCGCCGCGACCATTTCCGCGTCGACCACACCGGCTACATCTTCCAGCAGTTCAACCTGCTGCCGTTCCTCTCGGTACGCGAGAACGTCGAGCTGCCCTGTCACTTTTCCGCGTTGCGCCGTCAGCGCGCCCGCGAACGCCACGGTAGCCCGGCGCAGGCCGCCAGCCATCTGCTCGGCCAGCTCGGCCTCGGCGGCGAACTGCACGCACGCCGCGCCGACAGCCTGTCCATCGGCCAGCAGCAGCGGGTCGCCGCCGCCCGCGCGCTGATCGGCCAGCCGGAGCTGGTGATCGCCGACGAGCCGACCTCGGCGCTCGACGCCGACAGCCGCGAGGCGTTTCTCCAGTTGCTCTTCGCCGAATGCCGCGAGGCCGGCGCCAGCCTGCTGTTCGTCAGCCACGACCAGAGCCTGGCCGGGCTGTTCGACCGCAGCCTGTCCCTTTCCGATCTCAACCGCGCCGCCCGGCCGGCAGGACTCTGAGCATGTATCTCTTCCGACTGGCACTGGCCAGCCTGGCCAACCGCCGCTTCACCGCCCTGCTGACGATCTTCGCCATCGCCCTCTCCGCCTGCCTGCTGCTGGCGGTGGAGCGGGTCCGCACCGAGGCCAAGGCCAGCTTCGCCAGTACCATCTCCGGAACCGACCTGATCGTCGGCGCGCGCTCCGGCTCGGTGAACCTGCTGCTCTACTCGGTATTCCGCATCGGCAACGCGACCAACAACATCCGCTGGGACAGCTACCGGCACTTCGCCGAAAACCCGCGGGTGAAGTGGGCGATCCCGATCTCCCTCGGCGACTCGCACCGCGGCTACCGGGTAATGGGTACCGATGCCGGCTATTTCGAGCACTACCGCTACGGCCGCGGCCAGGAACTGCAACTGGCCGAGGGCCGCGCCTTCGGCCAGGACCTGTTCGACGTGGTGCTCGGCGCCGAGGTGGCCGAAGCCCTGCACTACAGGCTCGGCGAGAAGATCGTGCTGGCCCATGGGGTGAGCACGGTGAGCCTGGTCAAGCACGACGACAAGCCGTTCACCGTGGTCGGCATCCTCCAGCGCACCGGTACCCCGGTGGACCGCACCCTGCACATATCCCTCGCCGGCATGGAGGCGCTGCACGTCGACTGGCGCAACGGGGTGCCGGCGATGGGCGCCGGGCGCGTCAGTGCCGAGCAGGCGCGGCACATGGACCTGCAACCACAGGCGATCACCGCGTTCCTGGTCGGCCTGAAGAGCAAGGTGGCGACCTTCGCCCTGCAACGCGAGGTCAACGACTATCCCGGCGAACCGCTGATGGCGATCCTCCCCGGTGTCGCCCTGCAGGAACTGTGGGGCCTGATGGGCACCGCCGAGAAGGCACTGTTCGTGGTCTCGCTGTTCGTCGTCCTCACCGGCCTGATCGGCATGCTCACGGCGATCCTCACCAGCCTCAACGAGCGCCGCCGGGAGATGGCCATCCTGCGCTCGGTGGGCGCGCGCCCCTGGCACATCTTCGGCCTGCTGCTGGCCGAGGCCTTCAGCCTGGCGCTGGCCGGCGTCGCCCTCGGCCTGGGCCTGCTCTACCTCGGCATCGCCGCCAGCCAGGGCTACGTCCAGGCCAACTACGGCATCTACCTGCCGCTGGCCTTGCCGAGCGACTATGAGTGGAGCCTGCTCGGGGCTATCCTGGCGGCCGCCGTGCTGATCGGCTGCGTGCCGGCCTGGCGCGCCTACCGCCAGTCCCTGGCCGATGGCCTGTCGATCCGCCTATGACCCGGAGATATTCCCCGATGCTGCGCTCCCTGACCGTCCTCCTGCTGGCTTTCGCCCTGCTCCTGGGCAGTGCCGTGGCGCGCGCCGCGCCGCGCGAACTGACCTGGTCGCAACTGATCCCGGCCGGCGCCCCGCCCGCCCCGGCGCCGCTGCCGATCCACGACCTCGCCAACGCCCTCAGCGAAGCCGGTCCGGCGGCCAGCCAGCAGAGCCCCAACGCCCCGGTGGTGAAGGCACTGGACGGCATCGAGGCCAAGCTGCCGGGCTACATCGTGCCGCTGGAAATCAGCGAGGCCGGGCTGGTCACCGAGTTCCTCCTGGTGCCCTACTACGGCGCCTGCATCCACGTACCGCCGCCGCCGTCGAACCAGATCGTCTACGTGAAGACCGCCAAGGGCGTGCAGATGGACGAGTTGTATCAGCCATTCTGGGTCGAGGGCACCTTCAAGGTGGAGAACGCCAGCAGCGAGCTGGCGGCGGCCGGCTACCGCATGCAGGCGAGCAAGGTGACGCCCTACGAATACGAAGGTGGCTGAACGACATGCGACAATCCGCCGCGCCATTTACGTTGCGGCCGTCACATTTGCTCCTAGGATTGATTGAGCTGTGTCAAGGAAGGCAACTGTTAGCTGGCTGACCATTAGCAGCACCAACACTTTCTAATACAAGGAATGGAGCTCATCATGCGTAAGTCCTGGCTTACCGCTTCCCTGCTGGCCCTCACCGTCGCCTCCCCGTTCGCCGCTGCGGATATTCAAGGACACAAGGCCGGTGACTTCATCATCCGTGGCGGCTTCGCCACCGTCGATCCCGACGACAGCAGTTCCGACATCAAGCTGGACGGCGCCAAGCAGCGCGGTACCAAGGCGACTGTCGACAGCGACACCCAGCTCGGCCTGACCTTCACCTACATGTTCGCCGACAAGTGGGGCGTGGAACTGGTCGCCGCCACTCCGTTCAACCACCAGGTCGACGTCAAGGGCCTCGGCCCGGGCCTGGACGGCAAGCTGGCCGACATCAAGCAACTGCCGCCGACCCTGCTGCTCCAGTATTACCCCATGGGCGGTACCAACAGCGCCTTCCAGCCCTACGGCGGCCTGGGCGTGAACTACACCACCTTCTTCGACGAAGACCTGGCCAGCAACCGCAAGGCGCAGGGTTTCAGCAGCATGAAGCTGCAGGACTCCTGGGGCCTGGCCGGCGAACTGGGCTTCGACTACATGCTCAACGAGCACGCGCTGTTCAACATGGCCGTCTGGTACATGGACATCGACACCAAGGCCAGCATCAACGGCCCGAGCGCCCTGGGCGTGAACAAGACCAAGGTCGACGTGGACGTCGATCCGTGGGTCTACATGATCGGTTTCGGCTACAAGTTCTGAGTCGTAGACTGTCGCGGGGCTTGCGCCCCCAACGGGAAAAGGCGCCTTCGGGCGCCTTTTTTCATCCTGCGGAAACGGACCCCATGTACCTCTGGCTGAAGACCCTGCACATCACCTTCGCCCTCAGCAGCGCCGCCCTGTTCGTCTGGCGCCTGGCCTGGAACTGGTCGGGGCGCAAGGCCAGCGGCATCCGCCGCTGGGGACCGCACCTGGTGGACACCCTGCTGCTGCTCAGCGCGCTCGGCCTGGTGCACCTGGCGATGCCCTGGCCGCTGCCGCTCTGGCTGCTGGCGAAGCTGGGGCTGTTGCTGGGCTACATCGTCTGTGCGGCGTTCGCCCTGCGGATGGCGCGGGGCCCCGGCAAGGGCCTGCTCAGCGTCCTCAGCCTCACCCTGCTGGGCGGGATCTTCTACCTGGCGCTGAACAAGCCCTGGTGGTGATCAGCGGCCGAGCAGGCGCGCCAGGCCCACGCCCATCGGCGTCGGCTGGTCGAAGCGGAAACGCCGCAGCAGGCGCTCGTTGTTCGCCCGCGAATGCCTGATGTCACCGGCTCGCGCGTCGGCGTGGGTCACCGGCGGCAGGCCACCGAGCACCTGGCCGATCTCCGCCAGCAACTGCTTCAGGCTGATGCTGCGATTCAGGCCGACGTTCACCGCCCCGGGCTCCACCGCCGTCGCCTCCAGCGCCTGGACCAGGAAATCGACCAGGTCGGCGACGTAGATGAAGTCGCGGGTCTGCTCGCCGTCGCCGAACACGGTGATCGGCGTCCCCTTCAGGGCGCGCTCGGTGAATATGCTGATCACCCCGGAATAGGGCGAGGACGGGTCCTGGCGCGGCCCGTAGACGTTGAAGAAGCGGAAGATCGCCGGCTCCAGCCCATGCTGGCGGCGATAGAAATCGAGGTAGTACTCGCTGGCCAGCTTGTCCGACGCGTAGGGCGTCAGCGGCGACTTCGGGGTGTCTTCGTCGATCGCCGTGCCTTCGCCGTTCTGCCCGTAGACCGCTGCGCTGGAAGCGAACACCACGCGCTTCACGCCCTGCTCGCGCATCGCTTCGCAGAGGTTCAGGGTGGCGATGAAATTGCTCTGGTGGGTGGCGACCGGGTCGTCCACCGAGGCCTGTACCGAGGCGACCGCGGCCAGGTGGGCGACCGCCGCGCAGCCCTTCAGGGCGGCCGCCAGGGTCGCCGCGTCGGCGGCGTCGCCTTCGAGCAGCTCGACCCGTTCGTCGTCCAGGGGCAGGTTGTCGCGCTTGCCGGTGGACAGGTTGTCCAGCACACGCACGCGGTAGCCGCGCGCCAGCAGCGCGTCGGTCAGGTGGGAGCCGATGAAACCGGCGCCGCCGGTGATCAGGATGGGGCGTTCAAACATGCCTGTAGTACCTGTCCAATAGAGCCGGCAAACCTGCGCGCCAGGCGCGCGGCTTGATGCCGAAGGTGTGGAGGATCTTCTTGCAGACCATCACCGCGTGCTGCGGTTCGTCGAGCGCGTCCGGGCGCGCGGCATGGGCCTCCGCCGAAGGCTCCTGGATCAGGTTGGAGCGATAGGTACGCGCCTCGTTGAGGATCACCTGTCCCAGCGCCAGGGTGGTGGTCGCTTCCAGTCCACCGTAGTGGTAGGTGCCCCACAGCGGCGCCTGGCAGTCGAGCTGCTTGAGCACCGAGAGCACCACCCGCGCGGCGTCGTCCACCGGCGTCGGGTTGCCGCGCCGATCGTCGGCGAGGAACAGCGGCTGCGGTTGTTCGGCGCGGCTGAGGAAACGTCCCAGCAAGCCGTTCGGGCTTTCGTCCAGCAGCCAGCCGAAGCGGATCAGCACATGTCGCGGGCAGGCCGCGCGCACGCTCTGCTCCATGCGCCAGAGCGCCTGGCCGCGCAGGCCCAGCGGAAGGGTCTCGTCCTTCTCACTGTAGGCGGTGGCGCGGGCGCCGTCGAAGACCCGGTAGCTGGACGGCTGGACCAGCAGGATCTCGTAGTGCTGGCAGAGCTCCGCGAGGCGCTCGACGGCGCGCTCCTGGGCGCCCAGGCGCTCCGCCTCGACCTGCTCGGCCTGGAACCAGTCGTGGTAGAAGGCGAGGTTGATCACCGCGTCGGGGCGCGTTTCGTCCAGCAGGGTGGTGAGGCTGGCGGCATCCCAGCCCTGCTCGGGTGGTCTGGGCGCGAGGAAACCGATGTCTTCCTCCGCCCCTAGGCGGATCAGCGCCTGTCCAAGGGCATTACCGCCGCCCAAAAGCATCAGGCGCATTCGCATGGTGTAGGGGGGCACTCGAAATCTGATAGTGAATAGCGACGCGGCGCACGCCCCAAGGCAATGACATCCTGCGCCTCGCTGGCGACATGAAAGGTGCGGGCATCGGGTGCTGCTTGTCGCGGCAGGTACCCCGGACAGCGCCGCCGTTATTTTCATGCAACCTGACACGCCGCATTCTTGCTGTGCCTCCGGTGAAGCGTCAAGCATTCACCGGGCCAGCTCCGCCTGCGGCGCGGATCGGCGGGACGAATGGCAGCGCGCGGCGGCGTCAGGCCGGTAGCGCGCCGGCCCGATAGTCCTTGGGCGAAACCTCGAACTGCTTCTTGAACGCCCGGCTGAAATGCGCCGAGTCGCTGAAACCCCACTTGAAGGCGATGGAGGTGATCGATTCGCCGCGCAGCCGTGGGTTGCCGAGGTCGGCGGCGCTGCGGCTGAGGCGCTGGCGGAGAATGTAGCGGCAGACGCTGTCGCCCTGCTCCTCGAACAACCGGTACAACTGGCGCACCGAGATGCGCAGGCGGCCGGCGAGCATGTCCGGACTCAGGCGCGGCTCCTGCAGGGATTGCTCGATCAGACGCTCCGCGTGCCGGCGCAGACTGTAGCCATAGAGCCCGGCCAGCGGTCCCTCCAATTCCTCGCCGGCGTGCTGTAGCGCCGGCCCGAGCAGGGCGATCAGCGCCTCCTGCAACGCCCCGCCCTCGTCCGCCACCGCCCACGGCTGCAGTTCTCCGGCGCACACCTGCTGCACCAGCAGGCTCAGCAGGCGACCGCTGGCGCAGTTCGGCGAGAGTTTGCCGAAGGCCCGCTGGCTGGGTGGCAGGTGCCGGCATACCTCTTCGCGGGAGAGATGGAACGAGGTGTGTTCGATGAGTCCGTGGGGAATGATCTCGCAGCCGCCCGCGGAGTCCATCAGCGCCATTTCCCCTGGCGCCAGCTCTATGCTGTCCCCACCCTGGCGCAGTTGCGCATGGCCGCTGCGCTGGACGACCAGGAAGCAGTGGCGGTCGTCGTCATGATCGGCATGGGTGGCCTGGCGGGCGATGCGCCCTGCGTTGGTGCGGATCTGCGCCAACTCCAGACCGCCGAGGTCCTGCCGCGAGATATCGCCGATGAACAGCGTCCGGTTCAGCGCGGGCTGCGACTCGAAGCGCCCGCAGACCTGGCGCAACGCCTGGTTCCAGGCTTCGAAGCTGTTGTGTGCGGAAGACAGGGTATGCACCGGGCACCTCCTGACGGCAACGGCCATCGTTATTGTTGTATGGCGCGGCAATTACCGAGCCACGCAGCGCTGCCGATATGATTAACATGTTATCGATATACCCACAAGCTAGCGCAAATGGACCGGCGGATACGCATCCGGGAGAGCCGGCAAGGGCCGTTCAGGCGGGAGAAAGCAGGCGCTGCAATTGGGCGAAGGCGCCCAGCAGGGCCAGGCGCTGCTCGGCGACCAGAGGGATGTAGCGGCGATAGGCGGGGAAGCGGTTGACCACCTCGCACGCCCCCAGGTGTTCCAGGCTCACGGTCCAGCCCCTGTCGTCGCGGCAGAGGCGCAAACTCCGGAAGTCCAGCGGCATGAGCTGCTCCAGCAAGACCCGGTCGCCCCCCTGCAAGGCCTCCCGCAACGGCTCGAGCCCGCTCCCGCTGCGTACCTTGCAAAGGATGCCGCGACGCCGCAAGCAACCGGCGTGACGCAGCTCCAGGCTGGCCGGCGGCCCCCCGGGCGCCGCCACGAACAGGCTGAACTCGGTGCTGACGATATGCATGAACAGGTGCGCCTGGACCCGCTCGCGAACCTCGAGGCTCAGCTCTTTCGTACGCAGCAACAGCCTGCCGTCCTGCGCCTCGCCGTCGCACGCAGCCAGGTTGCGCCGCACCAGGGCCAGGGTGGCTCCGGGGCGATAGGCGGCTGGCCGCCAGTCGCGCCAGTGACGCTCATACCAGCGCGCCCAGGCGGACATGCGCCCTCTCCCGCTGCTGCTGGTCCTCTTCGGCGAATTCCTTCTCCAGCACCTCTTCCACCGCCAGCGGACGGAACGGACTCACCCGCTGTACGCACAGGGTCCAGAACAGGGCGTAGGCGGCCGCCAGGCCGAGCATCAGGGCGAACGGCAGGTAGATGTCGGCGGGGTTCATCCCCGGCGGCGTGATGTAGAACATCCCCAGCAGGATTCCGGCGCTGGAGAATAGCTGCGGCAACGGGAACAGCGGCGAGCGGTAGGCGCGCGGCAGGTCCGGGCGACGGATGCGCAGCAGCACCACGGAGAGGGTCACCAGCAGGTAGGCGGTGCCCCAGGCGCAGACCGCAGCCAGGACCAGGTGGATGATCCCTTCGCTGTCGCCGCCCAGCCACCAGGCGTGCAGGCAGGGAATCGCCGCTGCCACGGCGATGCACAGCAACGGTGTCTTGAAGCGCGGGTGCAGGTAGGTGAAGGCCTTCGGCAAGGCGCCATCCAGCGCCATCCCGTAGAGAATCCGCGGCAGGCCGGCCATCAGGGTGTTGATGGTGGCGGCCCCGGCGAACAGCAGGCCCACGCCCAGCCAGATGCGTCCGAACGGTCCCATCACCTGCTCGGCGAATCGCGGGATCGCCATCGGCGTCTCCAGCAGGTGCAGGCCGCCGCCGAGGTCGAGGTTTTCCACCTGCCGGCGCATCGCCGCGCCATAGAGGAACATGCAGCAGGCCACCCCGATCAACCCCAGGGCCATCGCCCGCGGCAGGGTCCGCGAAGCGTGGCGCACCTCCGGCGCCAGCGGCGTGACGAATTCGCAACCGACGAACATGAACATCGCCATGCCCACCAGCGACAGCAGGGTCGGCAGGTCGTCGCCGACCATCGAGGCCCCGAACCAGCCCTGCAACTCCACCGCGGGCAGGCGCAACAGGCCGGTCACGGCGAAGATCATCAGGGTGCTCCACATGCCGAAGGTGAGGATCACTTCGGCGCGACCGAAGGCGGTGATCCCCAGCGCATTCAGCAGGCCGAAGCAGAGCACCATGCCGACGCCCACCAGCCAGGCGCCGCCGCCCGGCTCGGTGAGGGTATTCAGCGACTCGAAGTTGACCAGCGCCATGGTGCCGCTGAGCATGGTCTCGGCGGTGCCGGCGAACACATGGACGATCAGGTAGGCCGACAGCGTGCCGGTGATCGCGAAGAAGCGCCCGAGGCCGCACGACAGGTAGTCGTAGACCGAGCCACGGGTCGGCAGCAGGCAGGCGGCCTCGGCGAAGGTGGTGGACTGCGCCAGCATCAGCAGCAGCGCCACCAGCATCGCCACGGCGAAGGTTCCGCCGCCCAGGCCGAAGCCGGTGGTGGCGGTGAGGATCACCGGGCTGGCCATGATCAACCCGACCGAACTGGCCAGGGCGGTGGGGAAACCAACCCGCCCGCGGAGCAGGTGCTGGGTGAGTCTGGAGATGGACATCGACGTATCCTCGACGGCAGCGTTGCTGTTGTTGTTCTTGCGTCAGGCCCTGCGGGACGCGCCGGCGTCCCGTACGCTCCGCCGGCAGGCGAGGCGTGTTGAACAAAAGGCTGCCGCGGAGGGCAGCGAAAGAGCCGAACGAATCGGCTCCCCCCGATTCATCGATATCAGTAGGCGATGCACACCGACTTGTTCTCGGTGTACGCCTCGATCGCCGCATGGCCCATCTCGCGTCCGATGCCGGACTGCTTGAAGCCGCCGAACGGCATCGACGGGTCGAGCAGGTTGTGGGCGTTCACCCATACCGTGCCGGCCTTGATCCTGGGCACCAGGTCCATGACCTGGCGCAGGTCGTTGGACCAGATGCTCGCACCGAGCCCGTAGATGCTGTCGTTGGCCAGACGCACCGCTTCGTCGAGATCGTCGAAGGGCGTCGCCACCAGCACCGGCCCGAAGATTTCCTCGCGCACCACCTGCATCCCCGGGGTGACGTCGGCAAGGATCGTCGGCTGCACGTAGAACCCCGTCTCGCCCTGGCGCGCCCCGCCGCAGACCACGCTGGCGCCCTCAGCCACCCCGCTTTCGATCATCCCCAGCACCCGCTCCTGCTGCCTGGCCGAGACCAGCGGGTTGATCTGCGTGGTCGGATCCAGGCCGGGGCCGATGCTCAGGTCGCCGGCGATGGCCGCCAGGCGCTCCAGCACCTGGTCGAAACGCTTGCGCTGCACATAGAGGCGCGAGCCAGCGGTGCAGACCTGCCCCTGGTTGAAGAAGATCGCGCCGGCGGAACCGGCGGCAGCCATGTCCAGGCTGGTGTCATCGAGGATGATCACCGGGGATTTGCCGCCGAGTTCGAGGGAAAAACGCGTCATGTTCTCCACCGCCGCATGCCCGATCAGCTTGCCCACCGGGGTCGAGCCGGTGAACGCCAGCTTGTCGATGCCCGGGTGCGCCGCCAGTGCCGCGCCGGCCTCGGCGCCCGTGCCGGTGACGATGTTCACCACTCCTGGCGGAATCCCCGCCTCCAGGCACAACTGGCCGAGGCGCAGGGCGGTCAGCGGGGTTTCGTCGGCCGGCTTGAGGACCACGGTGCAGCCGCAGGCCAGGGCCGGGACGATCTTCCAGATCGCCATCAGCAAGGGGAAATTCCACGGCACGATGGCTCCGACCACGCCCACCGGCTCCGGCACCGTGTAGGCCCGGTAGCGCGCGCCTGGGACCGCGGCGATCGACAGGTCGAGGCTGCGGCCCTCGATCTTGGTCGCCCAGCCGGCCATGTAGCGGATGAACTCCACCGAGGCGCCGACCTCCAGGGCCCGCGACAGGTTGATCGACTTGCCGTTGTTCAGGGTTTCCAACTGCGCCAGTTGCTCGCCATGCGCCTCGACCCGTTCCGCCAGTCGCAGCAGCAGGCGCTCGCGATCGGCCGGGCGCTGGCCTGCCCAGCTGCCTTCGAACGCGCGCCGCGCGGCAGCGACTGCCCGGTCGACGTCTTCGGCGCCGGCGCGGGCCACGCGAGCCAGCTCGGCGCCGGTCGCCGGGTCGTACAGCGGCATGTCGGCGCCGGAACGCGCCGGCCCGGACTCACCGTCGATCAGCAGGCCATGGGGACTGCGCAAGAAGGCGCTGACGGACGGGTCGATGGCAATACTCATGTGTGCTCCTCGGCTTGGCGACGGCGCTGCGTCGTGCATGCGCCTACTACCCGGGAATACTCTGGACCCGCCGCTCCCCCGCTCGCTTGCTCCAGCCTGCCGGGTTTCTTGCCGCTGCCTGCCAAGCCAGGCAGAGAAAGACAAGACGGCACGCCGGGGCATGGACATTCTGCCCGGCAGGCGGGACAGTGGACGTCCCGCCGCCTCGTCCCACGGGAGCCCCGCGCCATGTCTTCGACCCTGTCGCCCGACCTCGGCCTGCGCTGCATGCAGGCCTTCACCCAAGTGGTGCCGGCCAGCCTGTGCGTGTTCTATCGCATCGACGAGGACTGTCGCGCACACGACTTCCAGCTCCTGCGGATGCCGGCCGGCATGCACCGCGACTACCTGCGCCACTACCGCGACTACGATCCGCTGCAGCCGCGCCACTGCCTGGCCAGCGCTTCGCCGGTAGTGCCGCTGCGCCAGGGCATTGCCCGCCAGCCCGCGAAGGACAGCGCGCTGTACCAGGGCTTCCTGCGACGCCACGGGATCTGCGACGTGGTCGAGGTGCTGGCGCATGCGCAGCAGCGTCCGGTGGCGGCCCTGTCGTTACTGCGCGACGCCCGCCTAGGGGCCTTCTCCGACCAGGAGCTGCGACAGTTGCGCGCCCTGCATGGCCTGATGGAGCTGGCGGCGCAGGCATGCGCCACGCCAACGGCCAGCGCCGAGCGCCTGCAAGGCCTGACACCGAGGGAACGGGAGATCGCCCTGCTGCTGCGCGACGGCGTCAGCAACAAATGCCTGGCGCAGTGCCTCGGACTCGGCCTGCCGACGGTGAAGACCCACCTGCTCAACCTGTTCCGCAAGACCGGCGCGCGCAGCCGCACCGAGCTGGTGAAGCGACTCTTCCTCTAGCCGCGCGCGGCCTGGGGGCTGCGCGCCTCCAGCCAGAAGAGGAACTGCCGCACCGCCAGCGGCTTGCCGCTCTCGTGCAGGCCGCGCAGGCGCTCGCGGTGGCGCCTGAAGGAAAAACCGGGAAATACCCAGGGCAGGTTCAACAGGTACCAGGCCAGGGCGCCGACATCGGCGAAGTGCAACACCTCCCAACCTTCGCCGCCTGCCACCGGCGGCAACTCCGCGGCCTCCAGCTGGGCCCGGGCGAAACCCAGGTTCCAGTGCGGCGCCTCCGGCGTCGGCGCCGGTTCGCCGAGCAACGCATAGAACTCGCGGTTGAAGTCGCCGGCCACCTGCTGGGTGAGGAAACAGCCGCCGGGCGCCAGCACCCGCCGGACCTCCGATGGCAGATAGGACTCGTGGCGGTTGCCGACCAGGTCGAAGGTGCCATCGGCGAACGGCAACGCCCCGCCGCCATCGCCCTCCCGGCCCTGGCGGTGGTTGTCCGGCGCGCCCTCCACCTCGACCACGCGGATGCCCAGGGGCTCCAGGCGACCCCGGGCAATCTCCAGGTTGGGCGCCCAGCCCTCGGTAGCCACGGTGAGCGGCGGACGATACGGCAGCCGGCTCAACCATTCGCCGCCGCCGGTGCCCATGTCCAGCAGGCTGGCGGCGGCCCGGCAGCGCTCCAGCATGCGCCCCGGGAAATCCCATGGCGGCGGTTCCAGGCGGATGCGTCCGCCATAGTCGTATTCCCAGCCGCGCATCGGTGTGCGGCCGGCTTCCACCAGCAGCGCGTCGAATTCGTCGCCCGTCGCCATTTCGCCGTTCTCCCAGAGACCGCCCGCTACCATCCCCGAGTCTCCTCGCCAAGGCAAGCCCATAGAGAATGTAAAGCTTGCTTGACAAAGAAGAGCATCCCGGCCAATGTAAAGCCCCCTTTACATGGACGATTCAACCATGACCCACAAACGTTTCTTCCTCGAACTGCTTCTCGCGCTGGTCGGCTATGCCGCTGCCGTTCTGATCAGCGGCCAGTCGCTGGCGGGCACGGAACCGGGCGCCGGCCGGGTCTTCCTCGCCCTGCTGCCGGTGCCACCGATGGTCGCCCTGGCGCTGGTGGTGATCCGTTACCTGCGGCGCCTCGACGAAATGGCCCGGCGCATCCATCTCGAAGCCCTCGCCCTGGCCTTCGTCGGCACCGCCCTGCTCACCTTCACCTACGGTTTCCTCGAAACCACCGGCTTTCCGAAACTCTCGATGTTCTTCGTCTGGCCCCTGATGGGCGCGTTCTGGGTCATCGGCTGCGTCCTGGGACTGAGGCGCTACGCATGAGGAACCGCGTTCGCGAGTTGCGCGCGGAGTGCGGTTGGTCACAGGCGGAGCTGGCCGGAAAGCTGGAGGTATCGCGGCAGACGGTGAACGCCATCGAAACCGGCCGCTACGATCCAAGCCTGCCCTTGGCGTTCAAGCTCGCCCGGGTGTTCGGACTGGCCATAGAAGCGATCTTCGACGACCGGGAAGGCCAGCTGGACTGAGTCCGGTCCCGCTTCCGAAAACTTCCGGGGCGCCCCTGGCGACCCCGGCGGCAAGCCCCCCTTACCCTGTACCAAATGGCAGTTGCCGCATTTCCCCTCGGGGCTAGCCTTGGACCAGGCCTATCGCCAGCCTTCCCCCTGGTCCCCGCTCGATACGCTGAAAAACCACGGATAACGTCTTTTCCACCGGCAAGACAGGAGTCTCAGCCATGTCGAAAGATTCTGTTCTTGGCTTATTCAGGCAACACGCAGATACCCATCCCGAACGCCCCGCCCTCGTCGATCGCGAGCGCTCGTTCAGCTACCGCGAACTCGACCGGCTCAGCGACCGGCTGGCCGCCCACCTGGCCAGGCGCGACGTCGCCCGGGGCGAGCTGCTGCCCCTGCTGGCCGAACGCTCGGCCGAACTGGTCATCGCCATCCTGGCGGCCGCCAAGTGCGCAGCGGCCTACGTACCGGTGGACCGTCGGCAACCCGACAGGCGCAAGCGGGAAATCCTCCGCCAGTGCCAGGCCCCCTTGGCCCTCGCCACCCAGGCCGAGGACCTGCCGGGGCAACCGGTGGAGGCCATCGCACAGGCGCTCGCGACGAGTGCGGCGGGTGCCGCGCCGAGACCGGCGCTCGACGGCAGCGAAGCGCTGTATGTGATCTTCACCTCGGGCACCACCGGCGAACCCAAGGGCGTGGTGATCGAGAGTCGCTCCCTGGCCAACCTCGTGAGCTGGCACAACCGGCGCTTCAATATGGATCAACGGAGCCGCACCACCCTGATGGCCGGCGTCGGCTTCGACGTTTCCCAATGGGAAATCTGGTCCACCCTGTGCGCAGGCGCCTGCCTCCACCTGGTGCCCGACGAGGTGCGCCCAGACCCGGCGGCGCTGCTGGCATTCTTCGCCGAGCAGCGGATCAGCCACGCCTTCGCGCCTACCGTGATGGTGCCCGCGCTGGCAGAGCAGCCCGCCCCGCCGTCGCTGGCGCTGCGCTACCTGTTCTGCGCCGGGGAAAAACTGCCGCCGGTCGCAACCGGCGGGCTGCCCTATACCGTGGTGGATTACTACGGCCCGACCGAGGCCACGGTCTTCGCCACCTGCCGCATCGTCGACGCCGAAGCACATCGGCGACCCGCCTCGATCGGCACGCCCATCGACGGCTGCGAGGCATTCATCCTCGACGCCGACGACCGGCCTTGCCATGGCGACCGACCCGGTGAACTGAACCTGGCGGGCGTCTGCCTGGCGCGCGAATACCTGCGCGACCCGGACATGACCGCCAGGCGCTTCCACTACTCGCAGGCACTGCGGCGTCGGCTCTACCGCACCGGCGACAAGGCCCGCTGGTTGGCCGATGGCAGCCTGCAGTTCCTCGGTCGGCTGGACGATCAGGTGAAGATCCGCGGCCACCGCGTCGAACTCGGCGACGTCGAGGCCGCGCTGTTGCGCCAGCCGGCTATCCACGGCGCGGTGGTGCTGGCGCATGCCGACCCACGCTCCGGTAGCCAGCAATTGAGCGCCTTCGTGGTCCCCCGCCAGCAGGACGGCGATGCCAGGGCCGTGCTCGCCGCCATCAAGACCGCACTGCGCCAGGAACTGCCCGACTACATGCTGCCCAGCCGCTACCTGTCGCTGGACAGCCTGCCGACCACGGTCAACGGCAAGATCGACCGCCAGGCCCTGCGTCGACACCTGGACGAACAATGCCAGGAACGACTCGACGAGCAACGCTTCGGCACCCCCGGCGAACTGCAAGTGGCCCTGTCCTGGCAGGAAGTGCTGGGGCATACCGACTTCGGCCTGGACGACAGCTTCTTCGAGGTCGGCGGCCATTCCCTGCTGGCCGCCGCCCTGGTGCGCGAATTGAGCCGACGCTTCGGCAACCGTGCCTACATCCACGACATCTACCGCACCCCGAGCGTGCGCCAACTGGCGGCCAGCCTGGCGCGGCGCGCCGGCGAAGCGCCGCCGGCGCTGGACAGCGAACCGGCCCAGGAGCTGCAACGGGACGTGCGCCTGCCCGCCGACGTGGATTTCAGCCGCCCCATGGACACCGCCCAATTGCTGGCGCCACGGCACATCCTGCTCACCGGCGCCAGCGGGCTGATGGGCGCCCACCTGCTCGCCGAGCTGCTGGCCAGCCGCGAGGCCGACCTGCATTGTCCGGTCCGTGCGCAAAACGACGCCCATGCCCTCGAACGCCTGCGCCAGGCCGCCCGGCAGCACCGCATCGAACTCGCCGAGACGGACTGGCGACGGGTCAGGGCCTACGCCGCCGACCTCGCAGAACCAGGTTTCGGACTACCGGCGGAAACCTATCGCGAGCTGGCCGGCAGCGTCGACCAGGTCTTCCATTCCGCCAGCGCGGTGAACTTCATCCAGCCATACAGCTACATGAAGCGCGACAACGTCGAGGGGCTCGGCCAGGTCCTGCGCTTCTGCGCCAGCGGCCGCTGCAAGCCGCTGATGCTGCTGTCGAGCATCTCGGTGTACAGCTGGGGCCACCTGCATACCGGCAAGCGCCTGATGCGCGAGGACGACGACATCGACCAGAACCTGCCGGCGGTGGTCACCGACATGGGCTACGTGCGCAGCAAATGGGTGATGGAAAAGATCGCCGACCTCGCCGCCGAACGCGGCCTGCCGCTGATGACCTTCCGCCTCGGCTACGCCACCTGCCACAGCCGTACCGGCGCCTACGCCGACTACCAGTGGTGGAGCCGGCTGGCGCGGACCTGCCTGGAGTACCGGGCCGTGCCGCTCCTGCGCGAGCTGCGCGAGGGCCTGACCACGGTGGACTACATGGTAGAGGCGATCAGCGTCATCGCCCGCCAGCCTTCGGCGCTGGGCAAGAAATTCAACCTGGTGCCGAGCATTCCGCGCTGCCTGACCCTGGACGAGTTCTTCGGCCGTCTCGGGCGACGCGCCGGGCGTCCCCTTCGGCAGATGCCGTTCGACGACTGGGTAAGTCTCTGGGAAGACAATCGCGACGCCCCGCTCTATCCCCTGCTGAGCATGTTCCGCGACAACATGTACGCCGGCCGCAGCACCGTCGAGTTGTACCAGGACACCTATCTCTGGGACTGCACCAACGTCGAGGAACACCTGCGCGGGAGCGCCGTGCGCGAGCCGGAGTTCGACGACCGCCTGCTCGACCTGTACCTCGCCGGCCTGGGCGGCAGCGCCATGCGGTAAGGTCGAGGCCGCCGCGGCCGGTCGCCGCGGCGGTTACCGCAGCGGGACGCGCTTGGGTATCCTGTCCGCTTTATCGCCCGGAGAACCTCATGCACAACGTTCTGATCGTCGGCGCCTCGCGCGGCATCGGCCTGGGACTGGCGGATGCCTTCCTGCAACGCGGCGCACAGGTATTCGCCGTCGCCCGGCGACCGCAAGGCTCTCCCGGGCTACAGGCACTGGCGGAGCGGGCCGGGGAGCGCTTGCAAGCGGTGACCGGCGACCTCAACCAACACGATTGCGCCGAACGCATTGGCGAGATGCTGGGCGAGCGGCGGATCGATCGCCTGATCGTCAACGCCGGCATCTACGGCCCGCAGCAACAGGATGTGGCGGAAATCGACGCCGAGCAGACCGCCCAGCTATTCCTGACCAACGCCATCGCGCCGCTGCGCCTGGCCAGGGCACTGTCCGGCCGGGTTAGCCGGGGTGGCGTGGTGGCGTTCATGAGTTCGCAGATGGCCAGCCTGGCGCTGGGCCTGTCGGCCACGATGCCGCTCTACGGCGCCAGCAAGGCGGCGCTGAACAGCCTGGTACGCAGTTGGGAGGGCGAGTTCGAGGAGTTGCCGTTCAGCCTGTTGCTCCTGCATCCCGGCTGGGTGCGTACCGAAATGGGCGGCGACAGCGCGCCGCTGAGCGTCGAGGAAAGCGCCGCCGGACTGGTCGCGGCGGTGGAGGATGCCGCGGGCGTGAATGCCTGTCGCTTCGTCGATTATCGGAACCAGCCGCTGCCCTGGTGAAGCGGGCCGATCCGTCAGGGCATCCGGCAATAGCCCTCGGCCGCATACCTGATGAGGTCGGCATCGCGCTTGATGCCGAGCTTCTTCATGGCACTGACCTTCTGCGTACTGATGGTCTGCACGCTGCGATGCGAGCGCTCGGCGATTTCGGTGATGGTCAGTCCGGAGCCGAACAGACGGACGATTTCCGCCTCCCGGGGCGTCAGCCGTTCGTTGTGCGAGGAAAGCACCTGGTTGACGAAGATGTCCCTGATCGACGGCGAGAAATACTGGTTTCGCGAATAGGCCGCGCTCACCGCCGCCAGCAGGTGACTGGTCGAGTCGGACTTGCTGAGGATGCAATTGATACCCTGCTTGAGAATGGCCCGGATAAGGCCCGGATTGTTCAGCATGGTAAAGACAACCAATTGCAGATGCGGATAACGTCGCCGCAGCAATGACAACAATGCCAGTCCATCGCCATATTTCCCGCCCGGCATCGTATAGTCGACGATAACGACATCGCAGTCGCCTTCGTCGAGCCGGCCGATCAACTCGGTAGAATTGGAAACTTGACCGAGCATCTCCAAAGAACCGCACTGACTCAGTTCGTAGGAAATACCCAGCGAAATGGCGGGATGATCATCCGCAACCATTACGCGAATGCGATGTAGGGACATCCTTGCGTCTCCTTAAGCGGTACACGGCAGGCGAAAGCGTTACCAGGAAACCTGTGGTCTCGGTCATGCCTGCCGCAGGCAGGCGGCCGCCGCTCGGCCGGCAAGGAGGAAAGCGCGGTCCGGAATCCGCCGACGCCACTGCCCCGGTTCAAAGTGAACATGTGTATTTTCTAGTGAAACCGACGATATTTAATATAGTAAAACTACTATTTTTTCGCCTCGTAAACTAACAACAAAGACACTTGAAACAGCCCCCGAAAAACGTCTACGTAGACACTTATGAAAAACGATGAAATACGAAACGGACAAGCCAGAGCAGCAAAAAGTTTGAAAAAAGAGTTCCGCGACAAGCTGAAACTATCGCCTGAAAAATAGCGTTCGTTTATTTGCGCGAAATCCTACCGAGGAAACTTGCATATCCCTCAGAAAGCCTTCGCCCATACGCAATATCGGTATTCCGCGTGCGGGAATGGCATGTGCGCACGAGACCCAGGACGAGCAGCGGAGCGATATGCAGAGCGCCTTCGGCGATCTGCAACCACTGGAGGTGAGGGGCCGAGCCTTCGCGAGGGCTGGCGCGAAAGCGGCCGACGGCGCTTCCCGAGGCGGGGCGGGAAACGCCGGGGAAAGAGCGGCGGCGCCGCTCAGGGGAAGGTAAACGTGAACTCGGCGGCGCCGTCGGCGACCCCGGCCTTCAATTCGCCCTCCGCGCCGATACGGATGTAGGCGGCACTCAGCGGGAGGTCGGCGCTGTCGCCGACACGCCGCATCGGGTAGGGCGTGCCGTCGAAACGTATCCGCTGCTGGTCCAGGCCGTTCTTCACGACGATGCCGAACCCCGCCGCGCCGCCGCTCTTCAAGCTGAGGATCGTCGGGTCCGCTTGCTGCGCCGAGACATACTTGTCGCGGAAAGCGATTTCCGGCTTGGCCAGCGCCGCACACTCGCTGAGAGAAATATCGAAGGAACGCTCCGTGGAGGTGTCGTTGACCCGCGGGAAGTTCTTCAACGCGACGCTACCCAGTTTGACGTTGATTTCCCGTCCCACCTCGACCTTGCATTTCTTCGGGATCGGCGGCGGCGGGGGACCGCCGCCGATCCCGATGGAGGCCGGGCCGATCAGCGAATAGGGCTTTCGGCAAACCCCGGTGGGGTAGTTGTCCGCAGGCACCGCCAGGACGCTGCCGATGGACGCTTCGCCCTTCAGCCTGTCCACCGCCCAGAGATTCAGGGTGGCGCTGCCGGATACGCTGGTTACCTTCAGGTCGCCGGCAGGCAACTCGCCGGGGTCGACCGTCAGGACCAGTTCCTGTAGGTAGTCGCTGGTCGTGCTTCCGGAAAAGCTCGTGACTCGCTTGTCCAGCGCATGGGGCTGGTTGTCGACCGGAATCACCCGCTTGACGCCGTCCTGGGCATCCACCGAGATCCGATAGCCGATGCCTTTGACGTCGGACGCCACCGTGCCGTAGGGCCCCGGATAGCCCACCCCGGACCAGTTCCCCCCGAGGACCAGCTCATGCGCCTCCTGGGAAGCCTGGGGCTTGTAGTTCAGGAACAGGCTCACCGGCCTGGCGAACAGCACCGTGCCTTTCGCCGTGCCGCTGGTCAGCTCGTTCACCACACGCCAGGGCAAGCCTTTGCCATTGCCGAACGAGCAGTTCAGGGCGACCTCGTTCAGGGCCCAGGCCTGGCCGCCGGTCAGGCAGCAGAGACCGAGAACGAGCGCCTGCCGAGCCTGCGCGCCAGGCCGGCGGCGCAGGGAAACGCGGCCGGGAAATAACCTCATGCTCATGGAACTCTCCAAGATTGCGCCTGCGGAAGAGGGCCACACTCCAGGCGAGAGCGGCCCCGGCCGGGAAGGGAGGTCCGCCAGGGACCTCCCCTGCCGGCCTTACCAGATGTTGCCGTAGTCGATACCGGCAGGCGGCAGGAGCGCCGCCTCGCCGATCACGTAGTTGCCGCCCAGGACCCCATGGTTCTCGCCGACCTGCGCACCGTAGATCTGGCCGTAATGGGACTGAGGCTTGAAGTCGATCTTGCCGCTGACGCCGGAGTACTCGATCGATCCCAGGTTGACGCCGGCCAGCCCGCCCATGGAGACGTAGTAGTCGCCACTGACGGTGCCTTCCGACATGGACGAAACGATGCGTCCCTGGATCTGGTTCTCGCCGACCAGGCCGCCGATGCGGCTGCGCCCGCTGCCGTTGACGGTACTGCTGCTGCGCGCCGACAGGATCGAACCGGCGTTGCTGCCGACCAGGCCGCCAACCGACGCACTCGCAGCGGCGCTGACCCTGCCGCTGGCATCCACGTTGACCAGTTCGCCGCCGTTGTGGCCGACGAGCCCGCCCACCAGACTGTTGAACCCGCCGCTCACGTCGCCGCGCGAGATCGCATGGGCGACGGAACCGCCGAGGTTGTGTCCAATCAGCCCGCCGACGCGACTGTTGCTGCCGCCGCTGACCTTGCCCGTCGCCTCGGCGGTCTCGATGGCGCTCTGGCTATTGTTGCCGACCAGCCCGCCCAGATCCGCGCCGCCCTGGTCCGTGACGCTGCCGCTGGCTTTCAGGTTTCCGAGCATGCCGTTGCCTTCTGCCTTGCCGATCAGCCCGCCGGTCGCCAGGCCGCCCTTGCTGTACACCGACCCGCTCGCCTGCGAGCGGAATATCTCGCCGCCGGAACTCAGGCCGACCAGCCCGCCGGTATTCCCCGCGCCGCCGGCCTCCACCTGGCCGCTGGCGCTACTATCGGAGACGTGGCCGAACATGTTGTAGCCGACCAGGCCGCCGACGTTCAGGCCGGGCCGGTAGGTCTCGACCTTCCCCTGGCTGCCGGACGCCCTGATCGTGGCCTTCGCATTCAGTCCGACCAGGCCGCCGACGCCGCCCAGGCTGTTGCGCTCGGTGGACTGTGCAGCCACATGGACGTTGCTGTGGGCGTTCTCGATGACCGCCTCCGGCCCCCAGGCGGTGGTGAAGTTCTCCCCCACCAGACCGCCGACCGCCGTGCTCGCCGCATAAGCGGTGACGCCGCCGCTGACGGATGCGTTCGTGATCTGCCCGTTGATATTGCGCCCGACCAGGCCGCCCAGTGCGTTGGAGCGCAGTCGGCTGCCGACGACCGAGACCCCGCTGGCGCTGACGTTGGCGATACGCCCGCTGTTGATCCCGACCAGGGCGCCGAGCGAAGACGGACCGGAGCCGTAGGTGTTATCGGATACCCGCAGGTTGTTCAGTTTCAGGTTGCTCAGGGTGCCCGAGGAGCGGGCGAACAGCCCGACATTCGGCCCGGTGTTGCTGATCGAGAGATTGCCGATGCTGTTGCCGAGACCGTCCAGGGTGCCGCTGAAGACGCCGGCGGGCCCGCCGATGGACTGCAGTGCCGTGCAGTAATAGCTGCCGCCCAGGATATTGCCGCCGAGCACGTACAGGCCGTCCAGGTTCTTGTTGATCGCCTGCAACTGCGCCAGGTTCTGCACCACCGTGTAGTAATAGCCGCCGGAGACGTAGGTCGCGTTGGCCCCGGCCAGGGAGACCGACGCCGTGCCGTTCACCCGGTGGCCTTCGCCGGCATCCATGGCCAGCGCGCTGCCAGCCCCGCCGAGAACGATCTTGTCATTGATATCGATAGCGCCTTCGGCCTTCAGCTCCAGCCCAGCCTTGGCGCCACTGGCATTCAGCCTGCCATTCAGCGTCAGGTCGGCCGCGGAGCCCAGCCCCAGCCGGTTGCCCGATGCCCAGCTCACCGAGCCGTCGAGGTCCAGGTCGCCCTTGGTCGAAACCAGTTCGATATTGGTGCTCGCCAGGTTCCGCGACAGGGTGTCGGCATGAACGGTGACGCCATCCGACACCGCCGATGGGCGCACGTCGATCTTGTCGGCGGCAATCTTCCAGGTGCCGTTGAGGCCATTGCTGGCGAGCGTGTTCACCTGGGTGCCCAGGGCCACCTCCACCGCCTGCCCCCGGACCTCGACCGTGCCGCCGTGCCCCGGTCCGTTCAGCGCATTGGCGGACAAGGCGCCTCCCACCATGACCTTGCCGTCCGGGCCGCCATCGAGCACGATCCGCCCGTTCTTGCCGCGCAGCGAACGGGCCTCGATGGCACCCTGGGAGTTCACCACCGTGTTGAGCAGCGCATTGGCGGTCCTGGCCGCCATCAGGACTCGCCCCCCGTCGGCCTTGAGCAGGCCGCCGTTGCTTGCCAGCGCATTGGCGACCCCGGCGTCGACGCGGATGTCGAGCAGCTTGTTGCCGTCGAAATTCAGCGTCAGGTCGCTGCCCGCGCCGAGCCCGACACCGCCCATCTGCGCCAGGACCGTCCCGCGGTTGTCGACCTGCGCGCCCAGCAGGGCGATGCTGCCGCCTTCCGCCGCGGTGATGGCGCCTCCCTGGTTGAGGACACCGTTGGTAGAGGGACCCGTGAAACGGTATCTGGAGGAGTTGCCGTTGAACTCGGCATCCGTGATGTCCAGCGTGGAAGCCACCAGGCCGCCGACATTGACCTGGGCGCCGCGACCGAAGAGCACGCCGTTGGGGTTGACCAGGAAGACCTGGCCGTTGGCATCGATCCGGCCCTGGATATCGCTGGCCTTGGTGCCGATCACCCGATTCAGGGCAATCGAGCTACTGCTCGGCTGGTTGAAGATCACCCGCTCGCCGGCGGCAACGCTGAAGGAGTCCCAGTTGGCGATCAGCTTGTCGACCTTCTGGTTGACCGACAGGCTGTTGCCGCCCGACAGGTGTATCTCCCCGTTCGCGCTCCCGCCGACCACCGTTCCCCCGCTTGGCAGCGCATAGGCCGGAGCCAGGGCCGTGGCGCCCAGCAGGGCCAGGACGGAGGCGATCGCCGCCTTGGCGCCGGCGGGCTTGCCGCGCCTGCGACTGCCTTCGCTGACGACGTTCCAGCAGCCCTGGGATACGTTCCAGACCAGTGCATAGCATTTGTTCATGTGCTTCCTTCCTCCAGTGAAACCCCGCGACCTATTCGCAGGGCCGTGCTACGGCAGGAGCCCAACTCCCCGGGCCCTGCCGAACTCCTACGGGTATCTCTCTGCCGGCGCGTCGCCGCGCTCGATCTGGCCGTCATCCCCCACCGCATCGAAATGGACCCGCGCCGCCTCGCCGGGCACGGCCGGCAGACTCAACGGGGTAACGGCGAAAGGCGGCAAGGTGACGCTGCCGAGGGACATGGCGAGGTCGCCCTCGCCCAGCTCTAGGCGCACCAGGGAAACGTGATAGGGACTGCGGTTGTCCGCCTCCAGCAGCACCCGCTGCCCCGGCCGTACCGCCGGACGCAGGCGCCAGACGACCTGGCGCGCGGCGGCTCGCGGATCGCCGGCCAGACCCTGCGGACGGAACAGGAGCTTCATCCGCAGGCGGTAGCTCACCAGCAGCAGGTTGCCGCTGCCGTCCTCCCGCCCCGGCACCTCCAGCAGGTTGACCCAGAACAGCGATTCCCGGTCGTCCGGCAGCGGCTCGCCGGTATGGCGAAGCTGGAGCGCCTGGGTCTCCTGCGGGTCCATACGCAACAGCGGCGGCGACAGGATGAACGGCACCGTGACAGCGCTCGGGTCCGCCGTCTCGTCGCCGCGATCGAGCCAGGCCTGGACCAGGGCCGGGCGCGTCCCGACGTTACCGACGCGGATCGTCAGCGCGGAAACGCCCGCCGGATAGATGAAACGGGTCCCGATCACGGACAGCGAGGCGGAGGCATCGGCCACCAGCGCCACCAGCAGGACCCAGGCCGTGCCGCATCGTCCCAGGCCGACGCCGGTCACAGCGTGCGCTCCCGGTCGGCGGCCGACGCCGGGCGACATGCCAGTTGCAGGACGGGAAGCGTCGTCTCGCGCGGGCCCAGCGCATAGTCGACCAGGCACTGCTGCTGCGGCTCGTTGCCCCAGCGCACCCGAACCGAGCCGCGATCCTGCTCGACCCGCAGCACCAGGCGACTGCCCTGGCCGACGGCGCCCACCGACTGCCCGCTGTGGGCATCGAGCACTTCCGCGGCGAACGGCAGGGGCTCGCCGCTGGGCATCCGGCTATCCACCAGCAAGGGCCTTGCCACCCGCGTCGGATAGTCGAGGCGCACCACCGCTCCGGCGGTGGGCGCCACGTTGCGCGAACTGGACCTCAGTTCGATCTCGTCGGCCATGCCGTTGGGGTCGAGGTCGACGCTGTTCAACTGGTAGGGCAGCAGGTTGGGAATCACCGCATAGCCGTGGCGGTCGATCCGGCTTCCCGAGTAGCCGGCAGCCGCGCCCCTGGCATTTGGCGCGTGGACCAGGCCGATCGTCTCGCCCAGGGTTTGTGCCGCGGTGATCCCGCCGCTGTGCGCGACCAGGCCCCCCGCGGCCTTGACCGACAACTGCCGATAGCCCGGTCCCTGCGAGAGGCTGGAGCCGAGTTCGACCTGCGGCAGTCGATAGTCGAGGCTGGCGCTCTTCGAGGTCTGCCGGCTGTCGCGGTCATGGGAGGCCGACAGCGAGTAGGAGGCCTCGCCACGCTTGCCCAGCATGCCGGAAACCCCGCTGGTGAGCTGGGTTCCGCTGTTGCTGTCGCGGGTCAGGTAGCTGCTCAGGGTCGGCGACCCGCGTCCAGCGCCGCCGAGCGGAATGGACAGGTTCAGGCTGAACAGCGTGCTGGTCTCGCCGCGCCTGTCACCGCTGGAAAAGCCTTCGTACTGGCTGCGCAGGCGTTGCGCGGAAATGGAGTAACTGACGTCGCGCCACTGGTTGCTGTAGCCGACGGAGAAGTTGACCGCCCGCCCGCCGCCGCTCCAGTAGCGCTGCGAGGAGCCGTTCAGGTACAGGTTGCCGCCGTTGCCCAGTTGCTGGCTGATGTTGGCGTCGAGACGATTGCGCAAGCGCGAGAACGACTCCAGCGGCTCGCCTCGCTCTACCCGGTCCTGCATGAAGGCCGCGTCGCGCAGGCCGAGATAGCCGCCGGTGGAGTAGCGATAGGCGAGCAGCGAAAAGTTGGTGCCGGTGTTCGGCAGGTTCTTGCTGTAGGCGAGGCGGTAACTGGAGCCGCTAAGGCGGTCGCCGCCGGGAACCTCGGTACGCGCCAGCGTCACGTCACCGGAGAATCCGCCCACCGGCGTGTTCAGCGCCGCGCCCATCAATCCGGACATGTAGCTGCCGGTGAAGGCCCCGCCCGCGTATGCGGTGACGTCGTTGCCCAGGCCGCGCTGGTAGACGCCCTGCAGCATGTTCGGCCGACGCTCCAGGCTGGGATCGTTGAGCCGCCCGGCCGTCAGGCTGTAGCGCGTGGTTCCGGGGCGCAGCAGTTGCACGGTGGTGGCGAACGGCACGATGAAACTGCGGACTTCCCCGCTGGCTTCGGTCACCCGCACTTCCAGGTCCCCGCCATAGCTGGCGGTCTGCAGTTCGTCGAGAGCGAACGCCCCGGGTGCCACCGTGGTTTCGTAGATGAGGTAGCCGCGCTGGTAGACCGATACCCGCGCATTGGTACTGGCGGTCCCACGGACCACCGGAGCGTAGTAGCGCAGCGAATCCGGCAGCATCCGGTCATCGCTGGAAAGCTGCACTCCACGGAAGGACACCGCATCGAAGAACTCGCTGCTGGTGGAGTTTTCTCCCAGCAATAACTGCGCACGCCAGGCCGGCAGGTCGGTCTGCACATAGGTTGCGCTACGCTGGTAATGGCTGCCCATGCGGCGCGACCAGGTGGCCGTGCCGTTGTGGCGCAGGCGCGCCCGCCCGAAATTGAAGCCGGCGTTCATCCCGGCATAGCCGCTGGTGGCGCTCCTGCCGTGGTTTTCCCTGACGTGGAGATTGCTGTTGTAGTTGAGCAAGGCGGCGGAAATGCCGCTGTCCCAGCTCGCCGGATCGACATAGGTCTTCGAAGAATCCAGGCTCAGGTAATAGCTGGGCACCGAGACATAGACCGACTGCTCGGCGATATCGAGCTTGACCCGGGCCCCCGGCACATAGCGCTCGAGCGGGTCGCAGTGCAAACCTTCGGGCAGAGGATCGCGAGCCGAGGAACGGTCCTGGCCACGCGCGCTCTTCTCCAGGTCGATGCCCGCCCGCTCCAGCAGGCCCCGGTCGTAGCAGAAGACCGCGCTTTCCCGCCCCGGCTGGCGGCGCAGCTCGACTTCCTCGACGCCACGCCATCGGCTGTTGAGCAGCAGGTCGAGGCGATAGCGGCCTGGCTCGATGACGTCGCCGCGCTCGAAACGCGACGTATCGATCGAGCGTCCGCCCGGCCCCAGGGCCAGCATCTGCGCGTCGAAGACGATCCGCCGCGACGGTGCGTCCAACCCACCGGCCGGTGACGCAACGGCCGCCGCGGGCGCCTGCGGCTGTTTCGCCGGTGCTCCCGTCCTGGCCTCCTTCGCCTTCGCCCCGGCTACGCCGGCGGCGCCGACGGAGGACCAGGACTGGCAGGAGGACAGCGAAGGAAACAGTGCCAGCAGACAGGCGAATCGCAGGGAACGAACGGCGATCCCTCCCTGCATCGCCATTCGCAACAGGGCGACCTGCCCACCGTAAGCGGGAGCGGACAGGCACCTATGAAGAGAAACTTTGGGCATATGTAATCCCTGCAGCGATTTTAAAATCGCCACTCATATGTCGGGCCGTAAGTAGAAAGCGGGGAAACGGAGGGGTTATTTGCCGAGTGCCCTATCGAGGGTATTGCGGCCACCGTAATCGTTGATGACTTCGTATCTGACGGAAGCGGCTTCCAGGTTCTTCGGATTTCCCTGCCAGTCGAACTCCTTCGTCGAGAATGGCGCGACCATTCCCTTTCCCACGGACATGACACGGCCATCGACAATCAATTCGACGCTGGCGAACGAAACGTAGTAAGGCGTCGGATTATTTACCTGTACTACGGTCTTTTTTCCTGCTCCCCCTGACTCCAGAAACTTCCATTGAAGTTTCCCGGCAGCCGAATCGACACTCTTCAACTGGCTGGGTCGAAAGAAGAGTTTGAAGCGCGAACGAAAGGAAAACTGCAATGCATTGTTTTCGTCTTCGTCCCTGGGCGGAACTTCCAGGATATTCAGCCAGAACAGCGATTCGCGATCCGTCGGCAACGGGGCCTTCAGGTAGGCGATGCGCAATACAGCGCCGCCATTGGGGTCCACTCGCGTCACGGCCGGCGTGACACTGAAGGGAACCTGCAGTTCCTCGGGGGGAACGTCCTGCCGGCCATCGTCGATCCAGGCTTGCGCCAGCACGGGAGTGCCGGAGGTATTGCTGACCCGCAAGGTGACCTCGCGCTCGCTGGCCGGAAAGACGACGCGAGTGCCCTGTGCGATCAGCCCGGCGTGAGCCGTTCCGACGCACAGGGCGATGGCCACGGCGCTTGCCGCCACGAAAGAATGAAAACGATGCATTAGCGGCGCCATGGCCTCACCTCTTCGTCCGTCGACCGCCGCTTACTCGTACGCCAGGAGGTAGCGGATATGGGACAGGCCGGTACCCGCGGTCACGGTCTTCTCGGTGGACACATAGGAGGCCTTGTACTTCAGGGTCGCCGTGTTCTTGTCGATGGTTGCCTTCTGCGGGGCGGCCTCGACCAAGCCCAGCGGGATCTTCGTGGTGTTGGCCGCCGAATTGTTGAAGATCTGGATCTGCACGCCCTTGGCTTTCGACGGCCCCATCAGCATCAGGTTGCCGCTGATACGGTCGACGTTGGTGACCGTATCGAAGGCGATGGAAACCTTCTTGTCATTGGTGCAGCCGGCACCGGAGAGGACCAGATCGAACTCCTGGAAAGTGGAGTTGGTTCCGACGGCGGTGAAATGGGTCGGCGCCACGATACCCAGGTCGACGTTGGTGACGTTGCCCGCACCCGGCGCCTGGCCGTTGATATCGCACGCGACGTCGGTGATGTTGCCCGAGAAGTTGACGATCCCATCGACCGCATGGGCCGCGGGGGACATCAGCGCGAGAAGGGTGCCCGACGCAACGAGGGGCGCAAGAATTGCACGTTTGAACTTGTTCATCTGATTTCCTTTGGAGTTGTGGAACATCCTGGCTGCTCCCTGGAGAGCCGATGCAGTACGAACCGGCCAAGGTAGCCAAGCCTTTGCGCGCAACCGGGACGGCCGCCTAGAACGCCTCCGACCATTACGCGACAGCCGAAGATTGCGCCCTGATAAACGCAGACCCAAATACTAGAAAGAAAGACAGGATTTAAAAATAATAATCATACGAAAACATATGTAGTCCATTTCCGATAACAGCCAATAGGTACATAAGAATAAATTCAGAAAATACTTATAGAAGAACAGGAACCCATTAACTAAAAAACCAAAAAAGAAGAAACGAAAACTCATCTAATACTTCACCTTCGATAACTTTCCCTTCGCCGCTCCGTGCTATTTCCGTGGCATATCGACCTATCAACCATCCGGTCGATATCGGGATACTCGAAGACAGGCCAGCATGGGTTTCCCACGACGAGGAGAACCCTATGTCCGCCCACTCGCATTCCGGATGGATCACCGTCGGCGCCCTGGCCGACGGCTTCGCTCCGGACAACCACGTCCTTCCCGCCTGCGGCGATCTCGCCGGGCTCGAACGGGTCCTGCACTTCGCCAACGGCTGGGTCATCGAACATGCCTTCGACTCGCAGCGCCTGCGCTGGCGCCTGGCCGACGGCAGTGCCAGCGGCGAGTCGGACTACCGCGCCAGTTCACTGCGGGAAAACCTTTACCTGGTGGATTTCCTCAAGCAGGAAAACGGCCGGCCGGTCTCGGTCAGCCTGGTGCTGGACTTCGACAACCAGGCGTTCACCGCGGTGCTCGGCCATCTGCCCGACCGCGCGGCCTGCGAACAGGGCCTGTTCGCCCGGGCCCTGGCCGGCCGGGAACTGACCGGCGTGGAGGCCGAGTTCCTGCATGGCAGCCTCGACCGCCCGTGGCAGCCCGGCGCCTGCCCGCACGTCCCCAGCGACGAGTTGGTCGGCCTGCGCAACCGCTACGTCTACAGCGCCAGCGAGGCCTACGAACACATCTACCTCAATCCCGCCTTCTACACCTGGCAATGCCTGCGCGGCGCCGAGCGAGGGCTGGCCGATACCGACCGCTGCCACTGCTACCGACTGGCCGAACGCCTGTACCTGTTCGTCTGGCGCGAGAAGATCGTGCCGACCCTCGGCGTGCTGCTGATCGACCTGGAAGCCGGGCGCACCGACGGCAAGATCTTCGGCTACCAGGACGACGACTTCGCCACCCCGGTGAACTTCCCGGTCGGCGCCCTGGCCCAGGTGCTCAACCAGACCCGCCACGACCTGTGAGGACGCCCATGGACACCACCTTCGGCCTCGACCTGGCCCGCGTCGAAGCGCTGTTCAAGCGCGAGCTGCGACGCTTCGACGAACTGCATCCGCGCTCCGCCCAGGCCTACCGGGAAAACCGCCGCCACTGGCTGTACGGCGCACCGCTGCACTGGATGCAACAGTGGCCGGGCAACTGCCCGCTGCTGGTGAAGGAGGCCCAGGGCGCGCGCGTCACCGACATCGACGGCCAGCAGTACGTCGACTTCGCCCTCGGCGATAGCGGCGCCATGTTCGGCCACGCCCAACCGGCGGTGGCCGACGCCATCGCCCGCCAGGCGCGGCGCGGCTCGACCCTGATGCTGCCGACCGAGGACAGCCTGTGGGTCGGCGCCGAACTGGCGCGGCGCTTCGGCCTGCCCTATTGGCAGGTGACCACCTCGGCCACCGACGCCAACCGTTTCGTCCTGCGCCTGTGCCGGATGCTCAGCGGACGCGACAAGGTGGTGGTGTTCAACTGCAACTACCACGGCAGCGTCGACGAATCGCAGGTGGAATTCGACGCCGCCGGGCGCATGGTTCCGCGCGCGGGCGTTCACCCCAATGGCGTACGCCACGCCACCACCACCCGCCTGGTGGAATTCAACGACCTCGACGCGCTGGAGGCCGCCCTCGCCCATGGCGACGTCGCCGCGGTGCTCACCGAACCCTTCATGACCAACGTCGGCATGGTCCCGCCGGCCGAAGGCTTCCACGCCGGCCTGCGCGAACTGACCCGCCGCCACGACGTGGCGCTGATCATCGACGAGACCCACACCATCTCCTGCGGTCCCGCCGGCTATAGCGGCGCGCATGGCCTCGAGCCGGACTTCTTCGTCCTCGGCAAATGCATCGCCGGCGGCATTCCCAGCGCCGTCTGGGGATGCAGCCAGGCGCAGGCGGAGCGGATCTGGGCGGTACTGCCGCACTTCCGACCGGGGCAGGCGATCAACCATTTCGGCTTTGGCGGCACCCTGGCCGGCAACGCGCTGCAACTGGCGGCGATGCGCGCGACCTTCGCCGAAGTGATGACGGAGGACGCCTATCGGCACATGTTCCAGCTCGCCGCGCAGCTCGAGGCGGGCGTCCGCGCGACGCTCGAGGAACTGCGCCTGCCCTGGCACGTGACGCGCATCGGCGCGCGCGTCGAGTACCTGTTCATGACCCACGCCCCGCGCAACGGCGGCGAGGCCCACCACGCACGCAACGGCCTGATCGAGGCCTGCCTGCACCTCTACCTGCTCAACCGCGGCGTGCTCTTGACGCCATTCCACAACATGGCGCTGACCTGCCCGGCGACCCGCGCAGAGGACGTCGAACTGCACGACCGCCTGCTCCGCGATTGCCTGGGCGAACTGTTGGAGCGCCCATCGTGAGGCGCTTGGAGAACCGCGTCGCGCTGGTCACCGGCGCCGGCCAGGGCATCGGCCGGGCCATCGCCGAATGCTTCGCCGCCGAAGGCGCCAGGGTGCTGCTGGCGACGCGTACCGCCAGCCGCGGCCAGGCCGTCCTAGAGGCGATCCGCCTGGGCGGAGGCACGGCCGAACTGCTGGCCGTCGACCTGAGCGAGCACGACGCCGCGAGACGAGCGGTGAGCGCGACCCTGGAGCGCTTCGGCCAGTTGGACATCCTCCTGCACAACGCCGCTGCCTTTCCCCAGTGCGCCCTCGCGGAACTGGACGAAGGCACCCTGGAACGGACCCTGGCGGTGAACCTGAAAAGCTGCTTCCGGCTGACCCAGGCCGCCCTTCCCGCCCTGCGCCGCAGCGTGGCCGGGCGCGTCCTGGTGACCTCCTCGGTGACCGGTCCGCGCACGGCGATCCCTGGGCTCTCGCACTATGCGGCGAGCAAGGCCGGGGTCAACGGTTTCATCCGCGCCGCCGCGCTGGAGCTGGCCGGCGACGGCATCACCGTCAACGGCGTCGAGCCCGGCCTGGTCGCGACTCCGGCGCTGGGCAGCCTCGGCGACGCCGCCGCGCTGGCCGCGCACATCCCCCTCGGGCGTGTCGGCCAGCCGCTGGACATCGCCCATGCCATGCTCTTCCTCGCCTCCGACGAGGCGAGCTACATCACCGGGCAGACCCTGGTTGTGGATGGCGGCGCGTTGCTGCCGGAAAACGGCGGGCTGGCCTGAAGCCGCTGGCGTTCGCCCTCTCCCTCAAGAGAGAGCGCCTTCCGGCGTATCCGGCAAACACTTCCGCCGGCTCCGGTAGGGCGCTCGCCCTGTCCCACGGACAAGGGCCGACCATTTGCCGGGCGATTATCGAAAGCCCCTGCAAAATGGATGAATAAGAATGACTCTCAGCAGGTTAGTATCGGAAATCCCCAACCGAGAGGATTCGCTTCATGTTCCGCTCCACCTCCCATGTCCGTACCGAATCGGCCGCACGCTACGTCAATCGCCTGTGCAAGCACTGGGGCCACAAGTTCGAAGTCGAACTCACTCCCGAGCGCGGCTTCATCGACTTCGGCGACTCCAACTGCGAGCTGCTCGCCCACCCCGACCATGTCCTGATGATTCTCAACAGCCCCGACGAGGACAGCCTCGCCCACATGCAGAACGTGGTCGCCGATCACCTGCAACGTATGGCCAACAGCGAAAGCCTGGAGATTGCCTGGCAGCCCGCCGAAAGCTGAACGCGCCGCCACCCGGCCGCCCTTCGCGGCCGGGCGCCGGGCGTCACGCGGGGCCATGGAAAGTGCAATTCATTCCCCGGAAAAGCCATTCAGCTCGCTCCGCCCCCGTCCCATCATCCCCTCCAGGCGCTCTCGCGCAGATAACAACAATGACTGGAGACGATGATGAAACCCGAAGATTTCCGTGCCTCTGCCACCCGTCCGTTCACCGGCGAGGAGTACCTCGCCAGCCTGCGCGACGACCGTGAGATCTACATCTACGGCGACCGCGTCAAGGACGTCACCAGCCACCCCGCCTTCCGCAACGCGGCCGCCTCCATGGCCCGGCTCTACGACGCCCTGCACGATCCGCAGAGCAAGGAAAAGCTCTGCTGGGAGACCGATACCGGCAACGGCGGCTATACCCACAAGTTCTTCCGCTACGCGCGCAGCGCCGACGAACTGCGCCAGCAGCGCGACGCCATCGCCGAGTGGTCGCGGCTGACCTACGGCTGGATGGGCCGCACCCCGGACTACAAGGCCGCCTTCGGCAGCGCCCTCGGCGCCAACCCGGGCTTCTACGGGCGTTTCGAGGACAACGCGAAAACCTGGTACAAGCGCATCCAGGAAGCCTGCCTGTACCTCAACCATGCCATCGTCAACCCGCCGATCGACCGCGACAAGCCGGTGGACCAGGTCAAGGACGTGTTCATCTCGGTGGACGAGGAAGTCGACGGCGGCATCGTCGTCAGCGGCGCCAAGGTGGTCGCCACGAATTCCGCGCTGACCCACTACAACTTCGTCGGCCAGGGTTCGGCGCAACTGCTCGGCGACAACACCGACTTCGCCCTGATGTTCATCGCGCCGATGAACACCCCCGGCATGAAGCTGATCTGCCGCCCCTCCTACGAACTGGTGGCGGGTATCGCCGGATCGCCGTTCGACTACCCGCTGTCCAGCCGTTTCGACGAGAACGACGCGATCCTGGTGATGGACAAGGTGTTCATCCCCTGGGAGAACGTACTGATCTACCGCGACTTCGAGCGCTGCAAGCAGTGGTTCCCCCAGGGTGGCTTCGGCCGGCTGTTCCCGATGCAGGGCTGCACCCGCCTGGCGGTCAAGCTCGACTTCATCACCGGCGCCCTCTACAAGGCCCTGCAATGCACCGGCTCCCTGGAGTTCCGCGGCGTGCAGGCGCAGGTCGGCGAAGTGGTGGCCTGGCGCAACCTGTTCTGGTCGCTGACCGACGCCATGTACGGCAACGCCAGCGAATGGCACGGCGGCGCCTTCCTGCCCAGCGCCGAGGCCCTGCAGGCCTACCGCGTGCTGGCGCCGCAGGCCTACCCGGAGATCAAGAAGACCATCGAGCAGGTGGTCGCCAGCGGCCTGATCTACCTGCCCTCCGGCGTTCGCGACCTGCACAATCCGCAACTCGACAAGTACCTCTCCACCTATTGCCGCGGCTCCGGCGGCATGGGCCACCGGGAGCGGATCAAGATCCTCAAGCTGCTCTGGGACGCCATCGGCAGCGAGTTCGGCGGCCGCCACGAGCTGTACGAGATCAACTACGCCGGCAGCCAGGACGAGATCCGCATGCAGGCCCTGCGCCAGGCGATCGGCAGCGGGGCGATGAAGGGCATGCTCGGCATGGTCGAGCAGTGCATGGGCGACTACGACGAGAACGGCTGGACCGTGCCGCACCTGCACAACCCGGACGACATCAACGTGCTCGATCGCATCCGCCAATGACGCCCGCGTCGCCTCCGGAGGTTATCCCCATGTCCCAGCTCGAACCCAGGCAGCAAGCCTTCCGCAACGCCATGGCGCATCTTTCGGCGGCGGTCAACGTGATCACCAGCAACGGCCCGGCCGGACGCTGCGGGATCACCGCCACCGCGGTCTGCTCGGTCACCGACAGCCCGCCGACGCTGATGCTCTGCATCAACCGCAACAGCGAGATGAACACGGTGTTCAAGGCCAACGGTCGACTCTGCGTGAACGTCCTCAGCGGCGAACACGAAGAGGTGGCCCGCCACTTCGCCGGCATGACCGAGGTCCCGATGGAACGCCGCTTCGCCCTCCACGACTGGCGCGAGGGCCTCGCCGGGTTGCCGGTGCTGCACGGCGCCCTGGCCAACCTGCAGGGACGCATCGCCGAGGTCCAGGAGATCGGCACCCACTCGGTGCTGTTGCTGGAACTGGAGGACATCCAGGTCCTCGAACAGGGCGACGGCCTGGTCTACTTCAGCCGCAGCTTCCATCGCCTGCAATGCCCCCGGCGGGCGGCCTGAACGGCGCCTCCAGGAATCCTCCGCCAGCGTTTCGCAGCCGCCGCCGAGAACCCGGCCAGGCCCTCAGCGGCGGTGCGCCGGCGGGATCGAGTAGGTGCCGACCACATGGGCGACCGGTTCCGCGTCGCCTTCGGAGAACAGCGAGACCTCGCCCATCGCCAGGGTCTTGCCGACCTTCATCAGGCGGCACTCGGCGACCACCCGGCGGTCCGCCGCGGGACGCCGCAGGAAGTTGATGGTCAGGCTGGTGGTCACCGCCAGCGGGACGATGCCGATCTCGCCCAGTACCGCCACGTACAGCGCGACATCGGCGATGGCCATCAGGGTCGGCCCGGAGACCGTGCCGCCGGGGCGCAGGTCGCTGGCGTCGACCGCCTGCCAGACCGTGGCGCTACGCTCGCCGACGGCTTCGACCACGACCCGGGTCTGGGGAAATTCGCGCTGGATGAAACGGGCGATCTGCTCTTTCTTGTCGGTCACGGAACGGGTCCTTGGCAGTAGGAGGAGGAAAGGTACGGTAGTCGGGTCTAGCGGCCACGCGCCTCGCTCGGCGTCATCCCGTAGCGCGCCTTGAAGGCCCGGGCGAAATGCGCCTGGCTGGAGAAGCCGTGGCGATAGGCGACCTCGGCGACATCCAGGCGCCGGCCCTGGGGCGAAGCGAGCAACTGGCGGGCCCGCTCCAGGCGCCGCTCCTGCAGGTAGCGCCCGGGCGAGCTGCCTTCCTGGGCGAACAGCCGCGCCAGGTGCCGGCTGGAGACGCCAGTGGCGGCGGCCACCCGCTCGCAGCTCAGGGCGGGTTCGTCGAGATGCTGCTGGATGTACTGCTTGGCCGCCAGCAGGTAGGACGCGCCCAGGGCGCTGGCACGGTGCTCGCCGGCATGGTCGCTGATGATGCTCGCCAGCAGGTCGTAGGCTTCCTCCTGGTAGCGCTCGGCATCCTCGCCATGGGGGCTGTCGAGGAAATCCCGGGTACGCTCGCCGAGGGTCCGCACCAGCAGGCGCTGCACCGGGCTTTCCGCGCCGATCTTCAGCGGTCCCTTGAAGTCGCGCAGGCAGCGCTCGGCGAAATCGTCCTGGGGAATGTCGAAGATGAACTGCCGCATCGGTCCGGAAAAACCGAACAGGTAGGGCTTGTCGGTCCGGTAGATAACCAGCTCGCCCGGTTGCAGGAGGTTGCAGCCGTTGTCCTGGTAGAAGAACGACTGGCTGCCCTGCACCAGGGAGACGAAGATCGACTCCTTGGGCACTGCGCGGATCATCGAGCGGTCGCGCTCCACCACGTGCTCGTTGCCGCCGATGCGGGCCAGCCGCAGGCGTTCGAGGCAGAGGTTGTCCTGGGTCGCGGCGAAGCCGGCCTGGGAATACGACGAACATTTCAGGCCAACCAGGATGGAAGCGTTGTAGTCCTCCCAGAACGCCAGCCGCTGCTCCAGGGGAATGTCCTGGGTGCTGGCCCGCCGGGTTTCGAGCAAGGCATGTGCGGGCATTTTTATTCTTCTCGTCGAACGCTGCGTGGACCTCCCGGACCTCAGGCAAGGCCTCCGGGGCCAGGCGCCGGGCCGCTCCGCCGACCTGTCGCGGTCGGTCGGCGAGGCGCCTGGCACCCCGTCATTAACATCTGAATCCTTTCCTCCGTCAATCGCCCTCCAGCCGGCTCCGACGCTGGGCAGGCCAGCTTGGCGGCGCGTCGCGGGTCGCGCCAGGCCATGTCCGAAAAGCGCAAGCTTCCTGGCCGCCAGGGTCAAACCCGGAGGCCCGCCCATGGCTAGAGTCGGCTCGACGATAACAACGACAGAGGCCGCCCCATGCCCGAACTCGCCACCCGTGAATTCTGGAAAGACCTGCAACCGATTCCCGACTGCTTCAAGCCGGACGCCAAGCCCGAGGTCTACCTGCGCAACGCGCCGACCGAGGACGAGCGCCTCTACGTGCCCTTCACCGAGACCGTGAAGTCGCGTCCGCTGTGGATCTCGCCAAGCGAAAACCGCTGGTGCGACATCCTGATGGCGACGAGCGCCGGCCTGGTCAACCGCCACTACCACCCGCACGAGGTGTTCGCCTACACCATCAGCGGCAAGTGGGGCTACCTGGAACACGACTGGACCGCCACCGCCGGCGACTTCGTCTACGAGACGCCCGGCGAGGGCCACACCCTGGTGGCCTACGAGCACGAGCAGCCGATGCGTGCATTCTTCATCGTCAAGGGACCGCTGGTCTGGCTCGACGAGAAGGGCAACGCGGACGGCATCTTCGACGTCCACGACTACATCGCGATGTGCCGTGAGCACTACGACAAGATCGGCGTCGGCGCCGCCTACATCGACTCCCTGTTCCGCTGACCCCGGGCGCGCGCCGCCCNGGCGGACGCGCGCCTCCCCGCCGGCCGGCCCGCCCGGCCTGGAGACCGACATGGCGCATAACAACAATTCCGCCAGTTACGAAAACGTCCTGCTCTGCGTGCTGTTCCTGACCTTCGGCTTCGTCTTCTTCGACCGCCTGGCGCTGTCCTTCCTGTTTCCCTTCATGGAACAGGAGCTGCAACTGAGCAACAGCCACCTGGGCATGCTCTCCTCGGTGCTGGCCCTGGCCTGGGCGGTATCCGGCGCGCTGGTCGGCGCCTGGTCCGACCGCCGCGGGCAGCGCAAGCCGCTGCTGATCGTGGCGGTGATCCTGTTCTCGCTGTGCTCGGCGCTGTCCGGGCTGGTCGGCGGCTTCCTCAGCCTGCTGCTGTTCCGCGGCATCATGGGCCTGGCCGAGGGGCCGATCCTGCCGCTCTCGCAATCGCTGATGGTCGAGGCCTCCTCGCCACATCGCCGCGGCCTCAACATGGGTCTGCTACAGGGCTCGGCGGCCGGCCTGCTCGGCGCGGTGATCGGCCCGCCGCTGCTGGTGGCCCTGGCCGAAACCCTCGGCTGGCGTCACGCCTTCATCGTCTCGTTGCTGCCGGGCCTGCTGATCGCCTGGTTGATCTGGCGCCATGTGCGTCCCGACCCGCCCCGCGCGCAGCGCCCGGCGCCGCGCGCAGAAGAAGCGAAAGGCAAGCGCCTGGCACTGCTGAAGAGCCGCAACATCCTGCTCTGCACCCTGATCAGTTGCGTATTCGTCACCTGGTTCATCGTGCTGATTTCCTTTACCCCGACCTTCCTGGTCAACGCCCGCGGCTTCAGCCCGGCGACCATGGGCAGGCTGATGAGCTGCCTGGGCGTCGCCTGGGTGGTCTGGGGCTTCGCCGTACCGGCGATATCCGATCGCATCGGCCGTCGACCGACCCTGGTGGCGTTCTCCCTGCTCGCCGCGTGTTGCCCGCTGGCGCTGCTCTATGCGCCGAACGCGACCAGCCTCGGCCTGCTGTTGCTGCTGACCTACACCGGGCTCGGCTGCTTCACCCTGTTCATGGCGACCATCCCGGCGGAGACCGTCTCGCGCGGCGTCATCGCCACCGCCCTCGGCCTGATCATGGGCCTCGGCGAACTGGTCGGCGGTTTCCTCGCGCCGACCGTGGCCGGCTTCGCCGCCGACCGCTTCGGCCTGTCCATCGTCATGTGGATGTCCTGCGGCGGCGCCCTGCTCGCCGCGTTCCTCTCGCTGTTCCTGCGCGAAACCGCGCCCGCCGTGCTGGCGCGCCAGCGCAGCGCGCCTACCTCCGTCCTGCAAGGAAACCAACCATGAAAGCACTGCGCTGGCACGCTGCCCGCGACCTCCGCCTGAGCGAACTGGAACGCCAGGCGCCGCGGCCCGGCGAAGTCGAACTGGAAGTCGCCTACTGCGGCATCTGCGGCAGCGACCTGCACGAATACCAGAGCGGCCCGCACTCGATTCCCCAGGCCGAGGCGCACCCGCTGTCCGGTTGCCGCGCGCCGCTGACCCTCGGCCATGAGTTCTGCGGCGTGGTCGCCGCGCTCGGCCCTGGCGTGGAGGGACTGCGCATCGGCGACCGCGTCGCGGTGGAGCCGGAATACCGCTGCGGCGAATGCCGCTACTGCCGGGAAGGCCGCTACAACCTCTGCGAGTCGATGGGCTTCATCGGCCTGATGGGCGACGGCGGCTTCGCCGAGCGCGCGCGGGTGCCGGCCTACATGCTGCACCGCCTGCCGGACGCGGTGGGCTTCCGCCAGGCCGCCGTGCTCGAACCGGCCGCCGTGGCCCTGCACGCGCTGCGCCGCAGCAGCCTGGCGCCGGGCCAGCGCTGCGCGGTGTTCGGGCTCGGCCCGATCGGCCTGCTGCTGGTGATGCTCGCCCGCCTGCGCGGAATCGAGGACATCGTCGCGATCGACGTCAGTCCCGAGCGCCTCGCCCTGGCCGGGGAGTTCGGCGCCAGCCGGGCGCTCGACGCCCGCGACGGCGACACGGCGGCGCGCCTGCGCGAGGGCGGCGCGCTCGACTGCGCCTTCGAGGCCGCCGGCAGCCAGGCCAGCCTCGACGCCGCCCTGGCCAGCCTGCGCAAGGGTGGCGAGCTGGTGCTGGTGAGCCTGATGGGCGAGGTCCGGCTGGACGCCTTCGACCTGGTCAACCGCGAACTGCGCCTGCTCGGCAGCGTCGGCTACCGCGACGCCTACCCGGAGCTGATCGCCCTGCTCGCCGACGGCCGCCTCGACCTGGCCCGCGCAGTGACCCGCAGCGTGCCCCTGGAGCAGGCCGTCGAGCACGGTTTCGAGGCCCTGCTGCGCGACAAGTCGCAGGTCAAGGTGCTGGTCAATCCCAACCCGGCCCTGGCCGACGCCTGAAGGAACGATCGCCGATGGTTTTCCAACACGATATCTACACCGGCCAGCAGGTGCTGGTCACTGGCGGCAGCTCCGGCATCGGCGCGGCCATCGCCATGCAGTTCGCCGAACTCGGCGCCGAAGTCGTCGCCCTCGGCCTGGACGCCGACGGCGTGCACGCACCGCGTCATCCGCGGATTCGCCGGGAAGAACTGGACATCACCGACAGCCAGCGCCTGCAACGGCTGTTCGAAGCGCTGCCGCGCCTGGATGTGCTGGTGAACAACGCAGGCATCAGCCGCGACCGCGAGGAATACGACCTGGCTACCTTCGAACGGGTGCTGCGCCTCAACCTGAGCGCCGCCATGCTCGCCAGCCAACTGGCCCGGCCGCTGCTGGCGCAGCGCGGCGGCAGCATCCTCAACATCGCCTCGATGTACAGCACCTTCGGTTCCGCCGACCGCCCGGCCTACAGCGCCAGCAAGGGCGCCATCGTCCAGCTCACCCGTTCCCTGGCCTGCGAGTATGCCGCCGAGCGCATCCGGGTCAACGCCATCGCCCCCGGCTGGATCGACACGCCGCTGGGCGCCGGGCTCAAGGCCGACGTCGAGGCCACCCGCCGGATCATGCAGCGCACGCCGCTGGCGCGCTGGGGCGAGGCGCCCGAGGTGGCCAGCGCCGCGGCCTTCCTCTGCGGTCCCGGCGCCAGCTTCGTCACCGGCGCCGTGCTGGCGGTGGACGGCGGCTATCTCTGCGCCTGAGCCGCCTTCGCTCCGGATGCACCTGTCCGCTTGGGGCGGACAGCGATTCGCACGACAGAACAACAACAAGACGAGTGCCTTGCCATGAAAACCCTCCGCACCTTGCCGGCGCTGCTCTGCGCCGGTTTCCTCGGTCTCTCCGCGCAGGCCGCCGAAGACAGCCGCAGCGGCCCGCTGGCCGGGTTCGGCGAACGACTCCAGCGCCACGGCGTGAAGACCCACGCGCAGTTCTGGAGCCTGTCGCTGAAGAACCTCGACACCGGCCCGCGCCAGCACAGCTTCGGCAACAGCGGCGACCTGTTCCTCGGCGCCGACCTCGACCTCGCCACCCTCGCCGGCCTGGACGGCGCCTCGCTGCACATCGAGGAAACCCTGTTCATCCTCGACCGCGGCACCGGTCAGCCCACCGGGCCGAGCTGGCAGGGCGCGGTGGGCAGCTACTTCGGCGGCGCGCCGCTGCACAACGACATCGGCGCCAACCAGCTGAGCCTGCTCACCTGGCAGCAGCAGTGGCTGGGCGGACGCCTCGACAGCCATCTCGGACGGACCAATGCGCGGCGCTATTTCCTGATCTACAACTGCGAGACCGTGGTCACCTGCAACGACCCGATCATCGACGCCTCCACCGGCATCCTGCCGCCGCCCTACGGCGCCTGGGGCGGCTACTTGAAGTACCGGGCGACCCCGACCCTGTACCTGCACGCCGGGGCCTTCGAGTCCAACCCGGTGGATTACCTGAAGAAGCGCCATGGCCTCGATTTCGGCACCGACGACGCCAGCGGCACCAGCCTGCTGCTGGGGATCGGCGACAAGCGCGAGGAAAGCCTCGATCCCTACCGCTCGCACTATGAACTCAACGCCTACCTGAACACCGCCAACCAGGTCGACCCGCTCACCGGCGCCAGCGACCACGGCAGCGCCGGCGGCTTCTTCAAGTTCCAGCAGCTGTTCTGGCGCGCCGACGGCGGCCGCCTCGATTCGCCGAGGGCGCTGGGGCTGTTCGGCTCGCTGTCGGTATCGGCCGACGACAAGCAGCCGTTCCGTCATTTCGCCGAGCTGGGCCTGACCTACCATGCGCCCTTCGACCGCACGCGGGACAAGCTCAACCTCAAGGCCAGCTACCTGCGCCTGAACGATCACCAGCTGGAGTTCCAGCGCCAGGCGCGGATCGCCGCTGGCGGCGATGCGAAACTCGGCCAGCGCGACGTGTACGCCCTGGAAACCAATGCGCACATCGCACTGACCCCGCACATCGCGCTGGAGCCGTCGGTGCAGTACATCTTCAACCCGGACAACTACTACAACCCCGGCGCTCGCGAACTGAGCGGAGACGGTTTCGTCGTCGGCCTGCAACTGATGGTCGACATGGGCTCGCTGCTGGGGCTTTAGCGCGCCGCCTGGCAGCCTCGGTCAACCCCGCCGGCAGGCTGGGACAAGCGGCCGGGCGCGCTTCCCCGTCCAATGGAGTAGCGTCGCNCGGGGCGAAAAAGAACGCCGGGCGAGGCCCGGCAGCACACCCAGAAAGGTGCCGACATGACTTCCACTGCCCGCCGTTCGTTCGACTACATCGTGGTCGGCGCCGGCTCCGCCGGTTGCGTCCTGGCCAACCGTCTTTCCGCCGATCCCGCCGTCTCGGTCTGCCTGGTCGAGGCCGGCCCCAGCGACCGCACGCCGCTCCCCGCCGCCTACATCCGCACGCCGGCCGGGATCATCCGCCTGATCGCCAACCCGAAGTGGAACTGGATGCATCGCTTCGCCGCCCAGCCCGGCACCGCCAACCAGCCGATCGCCTGCCCGCGCGGCAAGGTCTGGGGCGGCTCCAGCGCGATCAACGGGATGATCTACATCCGCGGCGACCGCCACGACTACGACCGCTGGGCATCCCTCGGCAACCGTGGCTGGAGCTACGACGAGCTGCTGCCCTACTTTCGCCGCTCGGAACATTTCGAGCCGGGCGAATCGCCCTGGCACGGGCGCGGCGGCGAATTGAACGTCGCCGCGCAGCGCAGCCCGGGCCCGATCAACCAGGTGTTCTTCCAGGCCGCCGAGGAAATGGGCTGGCCGTACAACGCCGACTTCAACGGCGAGCGCCAGGAAGGCATCGGCCCGTTCCACGTCACCCAGGTCAACGGCGAACGCTGTAGCGCGGCGCGCGCCTTCCTGCACCCGGCCCTGGCGCGGCCCAACCTCACCGTGCTCAGCTCGGCGCTGACCCTGCGCGTGCTGCTGGAAGGTACCCGCGCCACCGGCGTGGAGATCAGCCAGGCTGGCGAGGTCGTGCAATTGCAGGCACGCCGCGAAGTGATCCTCAGCGCCGGCTCGATCAACTCGCCGCAGCTCCTGTTGCTCTCCGGCATCGGCCCGGCGGCGGAACTGGCGCGCCACGGCATCGTCCAGCGCCATGAGTTGCCTGGGGTCGGCGAGAACCTGCAGGACCACCAGGACATCGTGCTGATGTACCGCACCGAGGCCAAGCTCGGCTACGGCCTGGGCTTCTCGCCGAAGGGCTGGCTGCCGCTGCTGCGCTCGCCCTGGCAGTACCTGTTCGGCCGGCGCGGGGCGCTGACCTCGAACACCGTCGAGTCCGGTGGCTTCCTCCGCCTCGACCCGCAGGCAGAGACCCCGGAGCTGGGTCTGATCGTCGCCCCCGCGCTGAAGAACCAGCCGCAGCGCCTGGTCCCCTTCGGCCACGGGGTCAGCCTGCACGTCGCGGTGATGCACCCGCAGAGCCGCGGGCGGGTCCGCCTGAACTCGCCGGACCCGCACGACCGGCCGCTGATCGAAGCCAACTTCCTCAGCCACCCTGCCGACCTCGATACCCTGGTCCGGGGTTTCCAACTGGTCCGCAAACTGGCCGCCAGCCGCAGCTTCGCCCGTCACCTCAAGGGCGAGCTGGTACCGGGCCCGCAGGTTTCCAGCCGCGGCCAGATCGAGGCCTGGATCCGCGCCAACCTGGGCACCGTGTTCCATCCGGTGGGCACCTGCAAGATGGGCCACGACCAGCTCGCGGTGGTCGACGACCAGTTGCGCGTGCACGGCCTGCAAGGCCTGCGGGTGGCCGATGCGTCGATCATGCCGACGCTGATCACCGGCAATACCAACGCCCCGGCGATCATGATCGGCGAGAAGGCCGCCGACCTGATCCTCGGCAAGCCGGCGCCCCATGCGCCGACGGAACAGCGGCGGGATGCGCCGGAGCTGGTAGAGGCCTGAGCCTCCGGCACTCTGCTCAGAACTGCACGCCCCGGGTCAACCCGCCGTCCACCAGCAGGTTGGTTCCGGTGGTGAAGCTGGCCGCCGGGCTGGCCAGGAACAGCACCGCCCGCGCCACCTCGTCGGGTCGCGCCATGCGCCCCATGGGATTGGCGGCGAGACAACGGGCGAAGGTTTCCGGGCTATCCCGTTCGATCGCGCCCCATACGCCATCTTCGAAATAGACGTTGCCCGGCGACACCGTATTGACCCGAATGCCGTCCTCCGCATGGCGGCTGGCAAGCGTCTTCCCGTAGTGGACCAGGGCCGCCTTGAGCACGCCATAGGGCTCGGCGAACATGTCCACCTCGCGGCCAGAAACACTGGAGATCAGCACCACCGAGGCAGCCTCGGAGCGTTTCAACCACGGCAGGGCGGCAGCGACCATGCCCACGCTGCCCAGCAGGTCGGTCTCGAAAGCGCGCCGCCAGGTGTCCAGGTCTCCGCCACCGGCCAGCGCGCTGACGTTGGGCACAACGATGTCGATGCCGCCCAAGTGCAGCGCCGAGCGCGTTACCCAACCGCGCACCTGCTGCGGGTCGGTGATGTCCACAGACATGCCAAAGGCACGCTCGCCGAAGCAATCCGCTGCTTCGGCCACGCCCGCCTCACCACGGGCGCAGAAGGCCACCTCGGCCCCTTCGGCGAGAAAATGTTCGACGATGGCGCGGCCGATACCGCGCGAACCGCCACTAACCAGCACCCTGCGCTGTGCGAGTTGCAGATCCATGTAATCTCTCCATGAGCGGACGCGATGGGCCCGCAAGCCGGGAAGGAACGCCGGGATCCGATCACCGGACGTAAGGAAGGGCGAACGGTAGCGAACGACAAGGTATTCTGGAAATCGAAAAATATTCAGCCAACGATTCGCAAAGCGAGAATACCCAGGTGCAATTGTCTCAGCTCCGCGCCTTCTGCGCCGTGGCCCACACCGGCTCGATCAACGCCGCGGCGAAGGCGCTGAACCGTGTCCCGTCGAGTCTCTCCGTACGCATCCGCCAGCTTGAGGAAGACCTCGGTTGCCAGCTGTTCCTGCGCGAGCACCAGCGTCTGCGCCTGTCGCCGGACGGTCGGCGTCTGCTGGAGCATGCCCGGCGAATCCTCGATCTCAGCGACAGTACCCGGGCCATGATGCGCAACGAAGAGAGCGGCGGCCGCCTGGTGGTAGGTGCCCTCGACGTGGTTCTGGTCGCCTTCATGCCATGCCTGATCGGGCGGTTCCGCCAACGCCACCGCGCGATCGAACTGGACATCCGCAGCGAAGCCTCGGAAGCCTTGGTGCAGCAGGTCTCGGATGGAGTGCTAGACCTGGCCCTGAGCGATGGTCCCGTGCGCTCTCAGACCCTGGAAAGTAGCCTGGCCTTCGTCGACGAAATGGTGCTGGTTACCGAGCTGGATCATCCACCGATCACCAGTCCGCGCGACCTGCGTTGCGCCGAACTGTATGGGTTCCGTCACGACTGCTCGTTCCGCTTCCGCATGGATCGCTGGCTGGAGGAAGCCGACTGCCTGCAACAACTGCCAGTGCTGGAAATCGAGTCCTACCACACCATGCTCGCCTGCGTCAGCGCAGGCATGGGTGCCGCCTGGGTGCTGCGCTCCGTGCTTGCGACGCTACCTGGCAACCACCAGGTCCGCGCGCATCCGTTGCGCGACTATGGCACCACCGAGATCCATTTCATCTGGCACAGCGGCCATCTCACGCCCAACGCGCAACGCTTGATGGCTGTACACCAGGACGCGCTCGTCGAGCGCCGCGACTGAGATTTGGCCCGTGCTATCGCCGCCGTAGGTTTCCACCGCCGTCTCCGCCAGCGCGAGGACCTGGCTGGCGCCGGTTTGGATAGGGCCACTTCGCCAGGGCGATGTATCGGGGCTGTACCGTCGGCGGAGGGATTTGTATGCCGGGAGTACGCGGATACAGAACGATACGCAGCCAAGCGAAGGTCACGCCGACGAACTGACGGGCATCTCTCACTCCCGCCGGCCCATCTCGGCTACCGTTAGGAGACAGCCACCTGGCCCAGTCTCGAGGTCGAGCCCATCGTGCTGAAACGCATTCCGGTAACCCAGCTTCGCCTCGGTATGTTCGTCCAGAGCCTTTGCGGCTCGTGGCTGGACCACCCGTTCTGGAAAAGAGGTGGCTTCCTGCTCGACAGCCAGGCCGACCTGCAGCGCCTGCGCGAAAGCGCCGTGAAGGAAGTCTGGATCGATGCCAGCAAGGGCCTCGACCTCCCGGAGGAAGCGGCGGTCTCGGCCGCTGCGGTCCTGCCGGTCACCATGCCGGCCGGCCCTTCGCCGGCGCGGGTCGCCCTGGAGGAGGAAATCCGCCACGCCGCCCTGCTCTGCAGCCGTGCCAAGGCCGCCGTGGTCAGCATGTTCCGCGACGCGCGCATGGGCCAGGCCATCGATACCGCGCATGCATCGGACCTGGTGGACGAAATCTCCGCCTCGGTGCTGCGCCATCCCAACGCGCTGGTCAGCCTGGTACGGCTGAAGACCTCGGATGAATACACCTACATGCATTCGGTGGCGGTCTGTGCGCTGATGATCGCCCTCGCCCGCCAGCTCGAACTGCCCGACCCGCTGGTACGCGAGGCGGGGCTGGCCGGACTGCTGCACGACATCGGCAAGATGGCGGTGCCCGATCCGATCCTGAACAAGCCCGGCAAGCTCACCGACCAGGAGTTCGGCCTGGTTCGCCGGCATCCGCAGAACGGCGCGCGGATGCTGCTCGATTGCCGCCAGGTCAGCGCCCTGGTGGTGGATGTCTGCCTGCACCACCACGAGCGCATCGACGGCACCGGCTACCCCTTCGGCCTGGCGCAGGAGCAGATCAGCCTGCTGGCGCGAATGGGCGCGGTGTGCGACGTCTACGACGCGATCACCTCCGACCGTCCCTACAAGAAGGGCTGGAACGCCGCCGAGGCGATCCGACGCATGGCCGAATGGAACGGGCACTTCGACCCGCAGGTGTTCCGCGCCTTCGTCAAGGCGGTGGGCATCTACCCGGTCGGCGCGCTGGTCAGGCTGGAAAGCGGGCGCCTCGGCGTGGTCCTCGAACAACACGGCCGCTCGCTGCTGACGCCACGGGTCAAGGTATTCTTCTCGGCCCGCTCGAAGGTGCCGATCCCGCAGCAGGTGCTAGACCTGGGTAGGGCCGGACAGACCGACCGAATCGTCGGCTTCGAGCCGGCGGAAGCCTGGAACTTCCGCAATCTCGACGAGATGTGGACGGGACTGGCCAAGTCCACGGGCTCTTATTTCGACGCGGGAACCGGAAATCCGTAGACGCCTTCCGCCGGCAAGCCGAGCACCGCTCCCGTAGGGCGCATAACGCGAAGCGTTATCCGCCGCTTCGCCGCAATCTCCGCCTGCTCCGCGTTGCTTTAAGCGCACCATCGTCGATACTGCTGGCAATCCGCCGACAGTTTTCAAGAGGCCATATGAGTCCGCTCCTGGAGACAATCGAAGAGCACAGCAGAAATGGCTGTGCTCCATCCAAAGCGCTGCTTGCCCTGTGGTCCGCAGGCGCCGACCTGAGGGTTTCCCCGAGGAAGGCTGGCCGCCTATGCGAACTTGCCGTCGTTACCGCAGCAGGGAAAGCAGGCATGCTCGAGAGCGAGATCGTTGCGGCACGCCGGGCCTATGCCGCCAGCCTGGGAGTGACGCTTAGCGGAGCGATCAGCAACGCCGACGAGCCGGTCCATATCCGCCACGCCGTCAGCAATTCCAATCACAACCCCAACGCCTCAAACCGTATCAACCTTGGGAGGGCCCGAGCGTATAAAAAAAGGCGCGAGGAAGGTGATTACTTCTTCATCGACACTTGAATCGCCTGCATAACCGTTATCTCCCCCGCGCCTCAACGGCAGCCATCTCCAGCAACCACCCCCGGAACGCCAGCATCGCGCTGGTCTCCCCCCGCGACTGCAAGCGCGTCAGCCAGTAGCTGCCGGTACTCACTTCGGTGGCGAACGGACGCCGGATGCTCTCGCTGGCCAGTTGCCGGGCAAACATCGCCGCCGGCGCCAGGGCCACGCCGACACCCTGGCGGGCCGCCTCGAGCATGGCCAGCGAGGTGTCGAAGACGATGCTCCGGGTCAGTGGCGCGTGCGCCGGCAGTCCGGCCGCCTGGAACCACAGCGGCCACTCGTCGGCGCGGTAGGAGCGCAGCAGGGTGTGCTGCAGCAGGTCGGCGGGACTGTGCAACTGGGCGGCGACCTCCGGGCAGCAGAGCACCGTCAGCGGCGCCTCGAACAACGCCAGCGCCTCGGTGCCGTGCCAGGCGCCGCCGCCGAAGCGGATCGCGTAGTCGAGCCCCTCGGCGGCGATGTCGACGCGGTTGTTGTGGGTGGACAGGCGCAGATCGATGAAGGGATGGCGCGCCTGGAAGTCCTCCAGCCGCGGCAGCAGCCAACCGACCGTGAAGGTTCCGACCGCGCCGACGGTGAGCACGTCCCGGTAGTGGCCGCCCTCGAAACGTTCCAGCAGGCCGGCGATGCGGTCGAAGGAGTCACACAGCACCGGCAGCAGGCTCTCGCCCTCGTGGGTCAGCATGAGGCCGCGCGGCAGACGCTTGAACAGGGCCACGCCGAGACGCTCCTCGAGGCTCTTCACCTGGTGGCTGACCGCCGCCTGGGTCACGCACAGCTCGATGGCCGCGCGGGTGAAGCTCAGGTGCCGGGCCGAAGCTTCGAAGGCGCGCAGGGCGTTCAGCGGCAAATGGGGTCGAACCAATCTCTGCTCCAAATTTTTCTAATGGCTGCCGCGAGTATTCGTCGTTTGCCGCAAATCCTGCGCAAGCCTAGATTTTCCCCGCCCGCCGATCAAGGAGCGCTCCCGGGGCGGTTTCTCATGCAGCCAACGACAAAGGACGCCAATCCTCATGCGCGATACCAGATTCCCCTGCCTGTGCGGCATCGCCGCTTCCACACTGCTGTTCGCCACCACCCCGGCCATTGCCGGCGAGGCCCCGGCGGATCGCCTGAAGGCACTGGTCGACGCCGCCGTACAACCGGTGATGAAGGCCAATGACATTCCGGGCCTGGCCGTAGCCATCAGCCTGAAAGGAGAACCGCATTACTTCAGCTATGGGCTGGCCTCGAAAGAGGACGGCCGCCAGGTGACGCCGGAGACCCTGTTCGAGATCGGCTCGGTGAGCAAGACCTTCACCGCCACCCTCGCCGGCTATGCCCTGGCCCAGGACAAGATGCGCCTCGACGACCGCGCCAGCCAGCACTGGCCGGCACTGCAGGGCAGCCGCTTCGACGGCATCAGCCTGCTCGACCTCGCGACCTATACCGCCGGCGGCTTGCCGCTGCAGTTCCCCGACTCGGTGCAGAAGGACCAGGCACAGATCCGCGACTACTACCGCCAGTGGCAGCCGACCTATGCGCCGGGCAGCCAGCGCCTCTATTCCAACCCGAGCATCGGCCTGTTCGGCTATCTCGCCGCGCGCAGCCTGGGCCAGCCGTTCGAACGACTCATGGAGCAGCAAGTGTTCCCGGCACTGGGCCTCGAACAGACCCACCTCGATGTGCCCGAGGCGGCGCTGGCGCAGTACGCCCAGGGCTACGGCAAGGACGACCGCCCGCTACGGGTCGGTCCCGGCCCGCTGGATGCCGAAGGCTACGGGGTGAAGACCAGCGCGGCCGACCTGCTGCGCTTCGTCGATGCCAACCTGCATCCGGAGCGCCTGGACAGGCCCTGGGCGCAGGCGCTCGATGCCACTCATCGCGGTTACTACAAGGTCGGCGACATGACCCAGGGCCTGGGCTGGGAAGCCTACGACTGGCCGATCTCCCTGAAGCGCCTGCAGGCCGGCAACTCGACGCCGATGGCGCTGCAACCACACAGGATCGCCAGGCTGCCCGCGCCACAGGCGCTGGAGGGCCAGCGCCTGCTGAACAAGACCGGCTCCACCAACGGCTTCGGCGCCTACGTGGCGTTCGTCCCGGGCCGCGACCTGGGCCTGGTGATCCTGGCCAACCGCAACTATCCCAATGCCGAGCGGGTGAAGATCGCCTACGCCATCCTCAGCGGCCTGGAGCAGCAGGGCAAGGTGCCGCTGAAGCGCTGAAGCGCGCTCGCGAGGGCGACGGAGCGTAGCGCGCGGGACGCCGGTCCTGGCTATGATGGTGCCATGAGCGCTTCCCCGCCCCTCCGCCAGCCCTGCCCGCCCGGCGCCTGCGTCTGCGAACGCGAGCGCCTGGAGGCGCCCGGCGCGGACCGTCGCATCCTCCTCCTGACCCGCCAGGAAGAGCAGCGCCTGGCCGCTCGCCTGGAAGCCCTGCGCAGCCTGGAAGACCTGGAACACCTGCTGCGGCGCATGGAGGAACAACTGGGCATCCGCCTGCGGATCGCCCCGGCCTTCGGCGAGGTGCGCAGCATGCGCGGCATCCGCATGCGCTTCGAGGAGCAGCCGGGGCTCTGCCGCAAGACCCGCCAGGCGATTCCCGCCGCCATCCGCCGCGGCCTGGAGAAGCGCCCGGAAGTCGCCTACGCCCTGCTCAACGCCCACGACCTGCTGCGCGACGCCTGAAGGCACTGAACGACAGGAAGAGGATGTCGCTCAAGACCTGGGCGGGCTTCAGGAGTATCGGCGGATAACGCCCATGGCGTTATTCGCCCTACAGGCCGCAGCGGATGCAGGCGAGCCCCGGGTCCGCCTGAATCCTTGGCGGGACTGGCCACCGCGCCGGGGTTCAGCTCGCCGACTCCGCCTGCACGTCGCCGAACATCGCCTGCAGGCGGAGCAGGCAGGCATCGCACAGGGTGCGCAGTTCGTCGAGGCGGATGCCGGCGAGGATTTCCATGCCGCGCAGCGGATCGGCGCGGCGCAGGGCCTGCTCCAGCTCGCTGGCACGGTCGGCCAGGGCGCTGGCGCCAACGGTGGACGCGCTGCCCTTGATGGTATGCAGGGTCGCGGCGCTGCCCTGGACATCGCCCTCGCCGAGCTGGCGTTCGAGCTGGGCGAAGAGGTCCTGCATATCCGGAACGAAGCGCCGCAACACCTGGACGATCAGCTCCAGGCTGCCGCCGAAACGCCCGACGATATCGCCCCGCGCCTCGACCAGTTCGCCCGCGTCCGCTGTCGTTGCCGGCGCCCCCCTGTCGCCGCTCCTGCCGAGATGACCGAGCAGACAAAGCACCAGGCGCTCCTTGTCGATCGGCTTCGCCACATGGTCGTTCATGCCCGCCGCCAGGCAGGCTTCGCGGTCGGCCAGCGAGGCGTTGGCGGTCATGGCCAGGATCGGCAGCCCGGCGAAGCGCCCGTCGGCGCGGATTCGCCGGGTCGCCTCGAGACCATCGATATCCGGCATCTGCATGTCCATCAGCACCGCGTCGAACGGCACGCTCGCCTCCAGCACCTGCTGAACGCCCGCCAGCCCACCGTCGGCGAGGGCCACCCGGGCGCCCTCGCTGCTCAACAGCTCGGCGGCGACCTGGCGGTTCAGCGCGTTGTCCTCCACTACCAGCAGACGCACGCCCCGCAACCGCTGGGTGCGCTCCACCGGGCGCGGCGGCGGGTTGGCCGGGGCGCCCTGTTCACCGTGCAGGGCATGCAGCACCGAGTCGGCCAGTTGCTTGGGCGTGACCGGCTTGGTGAGAAAATCGACGAAGGGCGGCGCGCTGTGGTCGCGCGCATCGGCCAGCACCTCGCGGCCATAGGCGGTGATCATGATCACCATGGGCGGCGGCAGGTCGCCCTGCAACTGGCGGATCAGTTGCGCCGCGCTGAGGCCGTCGAGATCGGGCATGCGCCAATCCATCAGCACCACGTCGTAGCGACGGCCTTCGGCCATCGCCGCCTGGACCCGTGCCACCGCCTCGCTGCCGCTGCCGACGCAGTCGGCGCGCCAGCCGAGGGCGCCGACCGTGCGTTCGAGCAGCTCGCCGGCCACCAGGTTGTCGTCCGCCACCAGCAGCCGCAGCGGTTCGCCGGCCCCGGGGCAGGCCGCACGCAGCGGTTGGTCGTGGGCGACGTCGAGGTCCAGGTCGAACCAGAACCGGCTACCGCTGCCCGGCGCGCTCTCGACCCGCAATTCACCGCCCATCAGGTCGACCAGGCGTTTGCATATGAACAGGCCGAGGCCGGTGCCGCCGAAGCGTCGCGAGGTGGACGCCTCGGCCTGGGTGAAACCTTCGAAGATGCGCTGCTGCTGTTCCGCGCTGATGCCGATGCCGGTGTCCGCCACCAGCACCCGCAGGCGCACCAGGTGGGCGTCGTGCGCCAAACGCCGCAAGCTCACCAGGACGTGCCCGCGGGCGGTGAACTTCAGTGCGTTGCCGGCCAGGTTGATGAGGATCTGCTGCAGGCGCAGGCGGTCGCCGACCACCGCGCTGGGCAGCTCGGGATCGATGTCGAAGATCACCTCGACGTCCTTGTCGCCCTGGTTGCCGGAGAGCACCACGGCCAGGTCCTGCATCAGCGGCTCCAGCTCGAAGGGGAGCATTTCCAGGACCAGTTTGCCGGCCTCGATCTTCGAGTAGTCGAGGATGTCGTTGAGCAGGCCGAGCAACGAGGTTGCCGCCGAGCTGGCCTTGTCCAGGTAGTCGCGCTGGCGTTCGTTGAGATCGGTCTGCCGGGCCAGTTGCAGCATGCCCAGCACGGCATTCATCGGGGTGCGGATCTCGTGGCTCATGTTCGCCAGGAACGACGACTTCGCCGCGCTGGCGGCGTCCGCCTGCTCCTTGGCCTCGCGCAGGCGCGCCTGCAGTTGCTGGTCGCTGGTGATATCGATATTGATCCCGGTGACCTGCAGCGGGTTGCCGTCGGCGTCGCGCTCGACCTGCGCGCCGGCCTGGATGAAGCGGATGCCGCCGTCGGGCAGCACCACGCGGAAGATCACATCGTAGTTGCCGCGCCCCTCCACCGCCGCGCGCAGGCTGGCCTCGGTGCGCTCGAGGTCTTCCGGATGCAGGCGGCTGCGCCAATGCTCGTAGACCAGGCCGCCGTCGCGCAACGCCAGCGGCTGGCCATACAGCTCGCACATGCGCTCGTTCCACTGCAGGCTGTCGTCGGCCAGGTTCCAGCGCCAGATGCCCAGGCGCGCCACGTCGGCGGCCATTTGCAACTGGTCGCGCGCCGCGGCCATCTCGCGCTCGGCGTTGCGCCATTCGGTGACATCGACGGCGATGCCCAGGTAGCCGTTGATCGCCCCAGCCTCGTCGCGCAGGACGGTAACCGAAAGCGTCACGCTGAGCGGCGAGCCGTCCTTGCGCAGATAGGTCCATTCGCGGGTCTCGGCGCCCTCCTGTTCGGCCCGCGCCACCAGCACGCGGAAACCCTCCTCGCCCAGCTCCTGGCCGCGGGCGAGCAACTCCCGCTCGCTGTGCAGCAGGGTCGGCGAGGCCTTGCCGACCACCTCGTCGGCGCGGTAGCCGAGCATCCGCTCGGCACCGAGATTGAAGCCGCTGATGATGCCATCGCGGTCGAGGGTGATGATCGACACCTCGGACGCCGCCTGCAGCACGCTGCCGAGCAGTACGTTCAACCGACGCAGTTCGGCGGTACGCTCGGCGATCTGGTGCTCCAGGCCGGTATTGAGTTCGCGGATGCGGGCCTCGGCGGCCTTCTTCGCGGAGATGTCGCGTACGGTCTTCGAGGCGCCGACCACGCCGCCGTCCGGACCGAGGATCGGCGAGACGGTCACCGCCACGTCGAGCAGGTGGCCATCCTGGTGCCGGCGCACGGTATCGAAGCTGACCACCTGTTCTTTACGGGCGATGCGGGCGAGGATGTCGAGTTCCTCGTTCTCCTTGGATGGCGGCACCAGCAGGTCCACCACCCGCCGCCCGACCGCCTGCTCCTCGCGGTAGCCGAACAACGCCTCGGCCCCGCGATTCCAGTCGCTGATGACGCCGTCGAGGCCGACGCCGATGATGCCGTCCGCCGAATTGCCGACGATCGCCGCCAGCCGCGCCTGGGTCGCCGCCTCCCGACGCCGGCGCAGGCGGCCGAGGGCGCTGGCGTTGACCAGCGCCGCCAGCAACAGGCTGACCAGGCTGCCGGCCAGGAACAGGATGCGCGGCGAAGGCTGGTGCAGGCGCTGGACGAACAGCGGCAGTGCGCTGAACGCCATCTGCCAGTGCCGACCGTAGATCTCCCGCCGCAGCATGTGGCCGAACAGGCGTTGAGCCGGCGCCGCGGCGCCGTTGACGAAGAAGGGCACGGCAGCGCCGTCGCCGGTGACGTCGCTGAGTTCGAGGTGGATCGCCGCGTTGTCGATGGGCAACCCGGCCAGCACCTCGCCGGTCAGCAGCGGCGCATAGCTCCAGCCGAAGCCTTCGAGTTCGCGCTGGGGCCCCGGCGGTGGAGTGATGCCGCTGCGGTAGATCGGCATCAGGATGAGGAACGATTGCTGGCGCAAGCCGCTGGCCTGGACCAGGGTGATCGGCCCCGTCAGGCGCACCTGCCCGGTCTCCAGGGCGGCGCGGGCGGCCTCCCGGCGATTGGCTTCCGAGGCGATGTCCAGGCCCAACGCCTGGCCGTTGCGCGCCACCGGCTCGATGTACTGGATGACGTAGCGCTCGCCATCGTGCGGAGTCAGTTGCTGGATGCGGAACTCCGGCTGGCCGTCGGCCCGCGCCTGGCGCAGGAACCCGGCCTCGTCGGCGGCCGCCACCCGGCGTATGAAGCCGAAGCCGCGGGCGCCGGGAAACTCGCGGTCGATGTCGCGGGTCAGGCTGTAGCGGCGGAACAGTTCGCGGTCGATGTGCGCCTCGCCCGCCGTCAGCAAGGCACCGCGCACCCCGCGCAAGCCATACTGGTAGAGTTCCACGCGGCGGGTCACCGCCTCGGCCAGCAGTTCCGCCTCGCGTTCCAGCGCCATCCGCGCCTGTTGCTCGTTGACCAGCGCCAACCCCCAGGCGCCCAGCCCGGACAGCAGCAGTCCGAGCGCCAGTGTCGCGCCCGCCCAGCGGCTCAGCCTGAACTTGCTCTGTTGTACGTTCACCCGATATACCGTCCCTGCGCCGGCCCGGCGCGGGGCAATCCCGCACTCCCTGCGCCTTTTCGTCCCAGAAGACTAGATCAAGCGGGCGGATTCCTCCGCCGAATCATCCGACCCCAGGTATGACCGCTCACAACGACGTGCTTTTCAGCGCCTCCGCGTAGCGCAGTGCGGCGAACAGGGCGAGCAGCAGGCCGGCCAGCGCCAGCACGGCGCCGACGTTGCCGATCGAGGCCAGGCCCATGCGTTCGCTGACCACGCTGCCGAGCAGCGCGCCGGCGCCGATGCCGACGTTGTACAGGCCGGAGAACAGCGCCATGGCCACGTCGGTGGCGTCCGAGGCGAGGCGCAGGACGCGGGACTGCTGGGCCAGGCCGAAGCACATGATCGACATGCCCCAGAGCAGGCAGAGCGCCATCAGCCAGGTCGGCTGCGCGGACAGCGGCAACAGCAGCGCCAGGCTGCTGCCCAAGACGAGGATCGCGGCCAGCAGGAAGCCTCGCGGGAAAGCCTCGCTGTAGCGGCTGAAGAGGATCGAACCGAAGATCCCGGCGCCGCCGAACAACAGCAGCAGCAGGGTGGTCGCCTCGCCGCTCATCCGCGCCACCTGCTTGGCGAAGGGCTCGATGTAGCTGTAGGCGGTGAACTGGGCGCTGATCACCACCACGGTCAGCACGTACAGGCAGACCAGCGCCGGGCGTCGGAACAGCATCGGCAGGCTGCGCAGGGAACCGGAGTTCTGGCTTGGCAGCAGCGGCAGGGAGCGCGCCAGGTAGAGCAGGGTCAGCACCGAGAGTCCGGCGATGGCCATGAAGGTGGTACGCCAGCCCAGGGCCTCGCCGACCACCCGCCCCAGCGGGATGCCCAGGACCATCGCCAGGGTGGTGCCGGTGGCCAGCAGCCCTAGCGCCTTGGCCTGCTGTCCCGGCGGCGCCACGCGCACCGCCAGCGAAGCGGTGATAGCCCAGAACACCGCGTGGGCGAAGGCAATGCCGATCCGGCTGAGCATCAGCACCTGGAAGCTCCAGGCCAGCCCGGACAGCACGTGACTGGCGATGAACAGCAGGAATACCCCGACCAGCAGCTTGCGCCGCTCGATATTGCGGGTCAGCAGCATCATCGGCAACGAGGCCAGCGACACCACCCAGGCATAGATGGTCAACATCAGGCCGACCTGCGAGGTGGGCATCTCGAAGCTGTGGCCGATGTCGCTGAGCAGGCCGACCGGGACAAACTCCGTGGTGTTGAAGATGAAGGCGGCCAGGGCCAGGGCGATCACGCTCAGCCAGCTGCCGCTGCGGGTTTCGGAGGTGCTGTCCATGGGGCGTTCGGTTCCGGAGCAGGGGGCGGACGGGCAGGTCCCGCGACCCTCGCCACACACGACGGAAAACGCCCCGGACGCAAGGGTCCGGGGCGGCGATGTGCGTTGGATGGTCGTTATAGGTATTGGAGGGAACTGCCGAATCCCGCGATTCTACGCCGGGACGCCGTGCGCTGCACGCCCGCCCGGCGCTCCGGCGACCGTCCCGGAGCGATGGGACGGCTCCGGCAGCATCAGGCAGGCCATCGTCTCGCCCCAGGGCGCGAGGCCCTGTTCGACGAAGCCGGCGTCCCGATAAAGCTGGCGAGCCACGTCGTTGTCGACGGCGTAGGCGACCATCAGGCGATCGCTGCGCCGCCTCGTCCGGCGCACGCTGGCGATGATCCGTTGCAGGGCGGCGCGGCCATGCCCCTTGCCCTGGTAGCGGCGGTCGATCATCAGACGGTAGAGCCAGTAGTGGCCGTCGTCGGCGTCGGGGCCGTAGAGGGCGAAGCCGACCATGCGCCCGCCGTGGTGGATGCCGACCGCGCGGAACCCCGGCAGGAAGCGGCTCTGGGCCAGCGAATAGAGGTTGGAAGCGACGAAGTGCGCCTGGTGGCGGGCGACCTTCAGGTCAATGCAGGTTTCCCAATCGTCGCGGGTGATGGTTCTGAGTTCGATCATGGATGACAGGCTCTTGGAAAAAGGAGGAAAGAAAGTCGCTAGGTACGCTGCTGGACTGTTCATACGACATGCTTCGTTCCTCCCTTCGACTGGCCGAGCATCCGGCGGAAACGCAACGATATCAGGAGAAGAGTCGATTATCCCAGCCGATGCCGGATCTTTTCGTCCACGGCTAGTGGCAGGATTTCCCCGGTGCCAGGCCGGCGACAGATAAATTCGAGATTTTCCTTGTCAGATCAGTCAGGTTCTCGCTATTACATTTAACCAAGACCCTGGAGCCAAGCCCCAGCGCACGGTTGCCTCGTCGCCCCACTCCGACGGCTGATCGCCCTCTCCCCCGGCACGCAACCTGCCCGGCGCTCCCTTATCCGGATGCCGCGGCTCTTCTACGCCGCCGCATCCCCTGCATGGAATCGCACATGTCTCATCGCCCTGTGATCAACGCCTCGGTCAGTCCGAAAGGCACGCTGGAAACCCTCTCCCAACGCGAAGTGCAACAACTGAGCGAAACCGCCAACGGCAAGACCTACCAACTGTTCCGCCAGTGCGCCCTGGCGATCCTCAATACCGGCGCCCACAGCGACAACGCCAAGACCATCCTCGACGCCTACAAGGACTTCGAGGTGCGTATCCACCAGCAGGACCGCGGCGTGCGCCTGGAGCTGATCAACGCGCCGGCCGACGCCTTCGTCGATGGCGAGATGATCGCCAGCACCCGCGAGATGCTGTTCAGCGCCCTGCGCGACATCGTCTACACCCAGAGCGGGCTGGACAGCCAGCACGTCGACCTGGACAGCTCCCAAGGCCTCACCGACTACGTCTTCCAGCTGCTGCGCAACGCCCGTACGCTGCGCCCCGGCGTCGAGCCGAAGATCGTCGTCTGCTGGGGCGGTCATTCGATCAGCAGCGAGGAATACAAGTACACCAAGAAGGTCGGCCATGAGCTCGGCCTGCGCAGCCTGGACGTCTGCACCGGCTGCGGACCGGGGGTGATGAAGGGACCGATGAAGGGCGCCACCATCAGCCACGCCAAGCAGCGCATCGTCGGCGGTCGCTACCTGGGCCTGACCGAACCGGGAATCATCGCCGCCGAGGCGCCGAACCCGATCGTCAACGAACTGGTGATACTCCCGGACATCGAGAAGCGCCTGGAAGCCTTCGTCCGCGTCGGCCACGGGGTCATCATCTTCCCCGGCGGCGCCGGGACCGCGGAAGAGTTCCTCTACCTGCTGGGCATCCTCATGCACCCGGACAACCAGGACCTGCCCTTCCCGGTCATCCTCACCGGTCCCCGCAGCGCCGAAGCCTACCTGCAGCAGCTCCATGAATTCGTCGGGGCGACCCTCGGCCATGCGGCGCAGCGCCACTACCGGATCGTCATCGACGACCCGGCCGAGGTGGCCAAGCAGATGGCCCAGGGCCTGAAGGAAGTGAAGCAGTTCCGCCGCGAGCGCAACGACGCCTTCCACTTCAACTGGATGCTGAAGATCGATGAAAGCTTCCAGCGCCCGTTCGAGCCGACCCACGAGAACATGGCCAGCCTCCAGCTCAGCCGCAGCCTGCCGCCCCACGAACTGGCGGCCAACCTGCGCCGCGCGTTTTCCGGAATCGTCGCCGGCAACGTCAAGGACAACGGCATCCGCATGATCGAGCAATACGGGCCCTACGAGATCCACGGCGACCCGGCGGTGATGCTGCCGCTGGACCGCCTGCTGCAGGCCTTCGTCAAGCAGCACCGGATGAAGCTGCCCGGCGGCGCGGCCTACGTCCCCTGCTACCGGGTGGTGCAGACCGAGGCGGCCTGAGCGCGCCCGCTCCGGCATCCCTGCGCCGCGCGCGGGGATGCCCATTTATTCCGAGCCGGGCGTACGGCTTCCTGCTACTCTTTTCCGTTCATGCCTCGAATCGCTGGCCCTGACCTCATGTCCCCATCTCCATCGCCAGCCCTCGCCGCACTCCGCGACGCCACCCGTGACCTGCACGCAGAACTGGACCGCCGTTCGCCGTTGGGCGACGACGATCTCGACGACCGCGCCTACCTCGACCATGCCGGACGCATCCTTGGCTGGCTCGAACCCCTGGAGCGCGCGCTGCGCGACAACCGCAGCGGCTGGCCGGCGGCGCTGCGGGCCGACGCGCGGCTGGTCAAGAGCACCTGGCTGGAAAGCGACCTGCTGGCCGGCGGCATGAGCCGCGCGCAGGTGGAGGCGCTACCGCGCTGCGCCGACCTGCCGAATGCGACACAGGCCGCGGAGGTCTTCGGGGTGGCCTACGTGATGGAAGGCGCGACGCTGGGCGGCGCGTATCTCTACAAACGACTAGCTCCACGCCTGCCCGGTCTGCCGCTACAGTGGTTGCGGGGCTACGGCCAGGCAACCGGGGTGCGCTGGCAGGAGTTTCTCGAACAGCTCGCCCGGCAGATCGACAGCCCCGAAGCCATCGGCCTTGCGCAGGATGCGGCACAGGCTACATTCCTTTCGTTTCGTCGATGGGTTCTCGACGAGGCCTGACTGCCTGGAGACCAGGCTGGACGATAGATGACGAGCATCACCCCGGTTACCCTGGCGAACTGCGAGGACGAACCCATCCACGTGCCTGGCGCGATCCAGCCGCACGGGGCGCTGATCGCCCTGCGCGCGGACGGCATGGTCCTCGCGGCAAGCGAGAACATCCAGGCGCTACTGGGTTTCGTCGCCTCGCCGGGTTCCTACCTGACGCAGGAGCAGGTGGGGCCGGAGGTCCTGCGCATGCTCGAAGAGGGACTGACCGGCAACGGCCCATGGTCGAACAGCGTCGAGACGCGGATCGGCGAACACCTGTTCGACGTGATCGGCCACAGCTACAAGGAAGTGTTCTACCTGGAGTTCGAGATCCGCACCGCGGACACGCTGTCGATCACCTCCTTCACCCTCAACGCCCAGCGCATCATCGCCCAGGTCCAGTTGCACAACGACACCGCCAGCCTGCTCAGCAACGTCACCGACGAACTGCGCCGGATGACCGGCTACGACCGGGTGATGGCCTACCGTTTCCGCCATGACGACTCCGGCGAGGTGGTCGCCGAGAGCCGTCGCGAAGACCTCGAAAGCTACCTGGGGCAACGCTACCCGGCCTCGGACATCCCGGCCCAGGCGCGTCGCCTGTACATCCAGAACCCGATCAGGCTGATCGCCGACGTGGCCTATACGCCGATGCGCGTGTTTCCCGCGCTGAACCCGGAGACCAACGAATCGTTCGATCTCAGCTACAGCGTGCTGCGCAGCGTTTCGCCGATCCACTGCGAATACCTGACCAACATGGGCGTGCGCGCCTCGATGAGCATCTCCATCGTGGTCGGCGGCAAGCTCTGGGGACTGTTCTCCTGCCATCACATGTCGCCCAAGCTGATTCCCTACCCGGTGCGCATGTCGTTCCAGATCTTCTCCCAGGTCTGCAGCGCCATCGTCGAGCGCCTGGAGCAGGGGCGTATCGCCGAACTGCTGCGCGTGTCCACCGAGCGCAGGCTGGCCCTGGCTCGCCGCGCGCGGGACGCAGACGACCTGTTCGGCGCACTGGCCCACCCGGACGATGGCATCGCCGCACTGATTCCCTGCGACGGCGCCCTGGTCATGCTCGGCGGCCGCACCCTGAGCATCCGCGGCGACTTCGAGCGCCAGGCCGGGAATGTCCTGCAACGCCTGCAGCGCGACCCGGAACGGGACATCTACCACACCGACAACTGGCCGCAGCCCAGCGTGGACTCTCCGGACGGCGGCGACTGCTGCGGTGTGCTGGCGATCCGTTTCCACCGCCAGGAATCGGGCTGGATCTTCTGGTTCCGCCACGAGGAAGTGCACCGCATCCGCTGGGGCGGCAAGCCGGAAAAGCTGTTGACCATCGGCCCGTCCGGTCCGCGGCTGACCCCGCGCGGCTCGTTCGAGGCCTGGGAGGAGGTGGTCCGCGGCCACTCCACGCCCTGGAGCGAAACCGACCTGGCGATCGCCGAAAAGCTGCGCCTGGACCTGATGGAACTGTGTCTCAACCATGCGGCCGAGGTCGACCGCATGCGCCAGCGCCTGATCGCGGTGCTCGGCCACGACCTGCGCAACCCGTTGCAGTCGATCTCCATGGCGGCGGCCCTGCTGTCGTCCAGCGACACCCGCACCACCGAACTGCGCCAACACATTTCCGCGTCCAGCAGCCGCATGGAACGGCTGGTCAGCCAGATCCTCGACATGAGCCGCCTGCAATCGGGCATCGGCCTCACCGTGAACCCGGTCGACACCGACGTCTCGCAACTGGTGCGGCAGATCGTCTGCGAAACCGACGTCGCCTATCCCGGCCTGGTGATCGAGATCGCCATCGACCCGCAGGTTCGTGCCGTGGTCGACCCGGACCGCTACGCCCAGGTCGCCGCCAACCTGCTGAGCAACGCCCGTCATCACGGCCTGCCCGGCCGGCCGGTGCTGGTCACCCTGACCCGCCAGGGCGACGAGGTGTGCCTGAGCGTGCTCAACGAAACCAGCGGCCTCTCCGAAGCGCAACTGGCCAACCTGTTCGAACCGTTCAAGCGCGAGTCGGCGGACAACCAGCGCAACCGCAACGGCCTCGGTATCGGCCTGTACATCTCCCAGGCCATCGCCCAGGCCCACCAGGGGCGTATCGACGTGGACTGCCGCGACGACGTCATCACCTTCTGCCTGCGCCTGCCGGTGCGCCAGGCGGAGACCGGCTCCTCGTCCTGACGACGAGGACCGTGCACAATGCAACGCTTGCAGGTATCTTCGGCAGCCATCGCCGTCTGACAGGATCGCCCCGTTCCATGCCCCGCCTCCGCCTCCGGACCGTCCTCGCCTGCCTCGCCGTGTTCTGCGCGGCTCCCGCACTGGCCAGGGTCGAAGTGCATTCGCTGCAACACAAGAGCATGGGGCGGGTGCTGACGGTCCGCGTCTCGGAGGAGATCGCGCCGGGCGACTACGAGACGCTGCTCAAGGGTTTGCGCAACAATCCGGGAACCTACTCGCGTAAGCTGCTCCTGCTGAACAGCATCGGCGGCAGCGTGCCGGAGGCGATCCGCATGGGCCGCCTGCTGCGCGAATCCGGCTTCGACGCGCTGGTGCCGTCGAGCAGCGTCTGCCAGGGCACCTGCGTCTACCTGCTGGCGGCCGGCAAGCGCAAGACCGTACGCGGCTACGTCGGCCTGCACCGTCCCTACTACGCCCACGGCGACTCGCTGCACTCGCGCTCGGCCAACGGCATGCGCTACGACTCCGCCGCCTACTTCCGCGAAATGGATATCCCCAGCACCTTGGTACAGGCCATGCAAAGCACCGATCCCAAACGGATGCGCGTGCTTTCGGCGAAGGAACTGGCGCAGTACCGGCTGAACTGAACCGGCGACTCTACGGAGCCGTCAAGAAAAGACGCGATGGCGGGTGCCGTCGTACCCCGTTTCCGTGCAAAGACAGGCCGAATCCGCACCGGATCCGAACCGGCCCTACTCTAGAAGAACTCGTCCAATAGCCTGAAGTACGCCAGCCGTTCGCCGTCGATATCGCCGCCGTATTCGACGAGGAAGGCCTCGGCCCAGGCCGCGCCGAGTTCGGCCTCGATGTCCCGCGCGGCCAGGGCCAGGTCCTGGTGCCGGTCGGCGACGCCGAGCCGCCCGCAATCGATGAAGCCGCTGAAGCGCCGGCCCTCCGCCAAGAGGTTGGGCAGGCAGGCGTCGCCGTGGGCGACCACCAGGTCTTCGACCGCCGGACGCCGGTCGAGGAGCAGGCGGTACAGCTCCGTGGCGCTGCGACCGCGATGGTCGTCATCGAAGTCCGCCTCGTCCACCAGCCCGGCCTCGACCCGCTGGCGCACGGTGTCCAGGCGCCGCTCCAGGCGATGGTCGAAGGGACAGGCAGCCGGATCGAGATCGTGCAGCCGGCGCAGGGCGGCGGCCACCAGGCGCACCAGGCGCTCGGGCTCCAGCTCGCCGCGCTGCGCCAGCGCGGACAGCGTGTCCCCCGGCACGGCGCTCATCAGCAGCCATTGCCGGCCGTCGCTCTGGGTTTCGTTCAGCACCTGCGGGCAATCGATGCCGGCACCGTGCAGCCAGCGCAGGCGGGCGATTTCGGCGGGCAGCTCGGCATGTGCGGACAGCACTTCCTGCTTGACGAACAGGGTCGGCCGCCGCGCAGCCTCCAGGCGGTGGACAGTGGCCGCGGAACATCCTTCGCCCTGCCCTCGCCAGCGGTAGCCGGCAAGGTAGTCGGCCCAGGTAGCGGGAGCCTGCGGCGGCATGGAGGTGGCTGCATCATGCATGGAGAAACGCTTCCTGTTCGAGTGGGAGCGCGAGTATACCCGCCCACCCGCTCAGCGACGGGACTCCCCGTCGGCCTGTCGCTGGCGGTAAGCGCTGGGGGTGAGCCCCGCGTAACGCACGAAGAAACGACTGAAGTAGGCCGGGTCCTTGAAGCCGAGCTGGTAGCAGATCTCGTTCACCGAGCCGCCGGTGAACAGCAGCAGGCGCTTGGACTCCTGCATAAGCCGTTCGTACACCAGGCGCTTCGACGGCAGGTCGGCGATGCGCCGGCAGACGTCGTTGAGGCGCGCCTCGGTGACGCCGATCCGGCTGGCGTAGAGCGACAGCGGCCAGTGCTCGGCATAGCGCTCCTCGATCAGCGCGTTGAAGCGCTGGAAGATCTGCAGGTCTTCGTGGCGCATCGGCCGCGCAGCCACCGAATTGGCCGAGAGACGCAGCAGGCTGATCATGACCAGCCGGGTCAGCGCCAGCAGCGCCTGCTGGCGGCCGGAGCGGCTGGCCATCGACTCGCTGCGCAACTGCTCGAAGAGCAGCGCCAGGCGCGCCGCCTCCTCGGCCGCGCCGCCCTCCAGGTTGCCCAGCGCCACGCAGGCCGGCGCCACCTGCGGGCCGGGCGCCAGGCCCGGCTCTGCTTCGGTGAGGCTCCACACCAGTTGCTGGCGCACGGTCAGCACATGGCCATCGGCGTCCGCCTCGGTGACGAAGGCGTGCGGCACGGTCGGCGGGGTGAGGAAGAACATCGGCCCCGACTCCAGGTACTGGCGCTCGTCGAGATAGACCCGCACCGCGCCGTTCTTCACGTAGTGCACCTGGAAGAAACGGTCGTGCCGGTGCGCCGGCATGTTGCGACCGAAGAATCCGGCCAGGTTGCCCAGCGCATCGTAGTGCACCTCGGCGTCGGCATAGCGCTGGTCGTAGACCTGCCCGATGTTGATGTTGGGGATCGGCTGGCGCTCTGGCATGGCGATCTTCTCTTTGTTGTTCTTCCCGGCTGCGCACGCAAGCCGTCGCGGGCATCCGTATACCGCAGACGGCGCCTCTTGCCACCTCCCCGGGACGAATGGCGCAGCAACCGGGGTTGACGATCATTAACATGTTAAATATAACGTTAACACATTAACGAGTTTTCGCCAGGACGGCCCCCTCGCCGTTCGCTTATCGCGCCAGGAGACACCACCACAATGAGCCGCGCACTGAATGACGTCGCCGCCGGCACCCTGTTCGGCGTCGCGCTGAACTACAAGGGCCTGCTCGACAGCCGCCTGCCGGAGTTCCAGCAGCCGCCCTACCAGAAGCCGCCAGTGAAGCCGGTGTTGTTCATCAAGACACCGAATACCCGCAACGAGCACGACGCCCCGGTGCTCTTCCCGCGCGGCGTCGAGCGCCTGCAACCGGGCCCGGCGCTGGGCGTGGTGATCGCTCGCGACGCCAGCCGGGTGAAGGAGGAAGAGGCCATGGCGCATGTCGCCGGCTACGTGATCGTCAACGAGTTCAGCCTGCCGGAAGACAGCTACTACCGCCCGGCGGTGAAAGCCAAGTGCCGCGACGGCTTCTGCCCGTTCGGTCCGCAACTGGTGCCGACGCAGGAGATCGCCGATCCCCATGCGCTGGAGCTGAAGCTGTACGTCAACGGCGAACTGCGCCAGCGCAACAACACCGCCAACCTGGTGCGCGACATCCCGCGGCTGATCGCCGAGATCAGCGAGTTCATGACCCTGCACGCCGGCGACGTGCTGATCACCGGCACCCCCGAAGGGCGCGTCGACGTGCATCCCGGCGACCGCGTCGAGGTCGAGATCGACGGCCTCGGCCGCCTCGCCAACAGCATCGTCGCGGAATGAGGAACCGACCATGAAACACGCACGCATCCGCTACCAGGGCCGGGTTCACCAGGTCACCGTGGAAGACGCCAACGCCGTCCGCCTGGCCGACGGCACCCTGCTCGCCGAGGACCGGGTGGAGTGGCTGCCGCCGGCCACCGGGAGCATGTTCGCCCTCGGCCTGAACTACGCCGACCATGCCGCCGAACTGTCGTTCAAGGCGCCCAGCGAACCGCTGGCGTTCATCAAGTCGCCGGGCACCTACACCGGCCACCGCCAGGTCAGCTGGCGTCCGGACAACGTCGACTACATGCACTACGAGTGCGAACTGGTGGCGGTGATCGGCAAGCCGGCGCGCAACGTCCGCCGCGAGGACGCCCTCGGCTACCTGGCCGGCTACACGGTGTGCAACGACTACGCGATCCGCGACTACCTGGAGAACTACTACCGGCCCAACCTGCGGGTGAAGAACCGCGACGCCACCACCCCGGTGGGGCCGTGGATCGTCGACGCGGCCGAGGTTCCCGAGCCGAACCGGCTGGTCCTGCGCACCTGGGTCAACGGCGAGCTGCGCCAGGAAGGCAGCACCGCGGACATGATCTTCGACATTCCCTACCTGATCGAATACTTCTCCAGCTTCATGACCCTGCAGCCGGGCGACATGATCGCCACCGGCACCCCGGAAGGCCTGTCCGACGTGGTCCCCGGCGACGAAGTGGTGGTGGAGGTGGAAGGCGTCGGTCGCCTGGTCAACCGAATCGTCAGCGAGGCCGAATTCTTCCGCGCCCGCGCACAGGAGCACGCAGAATGATCAAACACTGGATCAATGGCCGCGAGGTCGAAAGCAAGGACGTCTTCGAGAACTACAACCCGGCCACCGGCGAGCTGATCGGCGAGGTTGCCAGCGGCGGCACGGCGGAAATCGACGCGGCGGTGGCGGCGGCCCGGGAAGCCTTCCCGAAATGGGCCAATACCCCGGCCAAGGAGCGCGCGCGCCTGATGCGCCGGCTCGGCGAGCTGATCGACCGGAACGTGCCGCACCTGGCGGAACTTGAGACCCTCGACACCGGCCTGCCGATCCACCAGACGAAGAACGTACTGATCCCGCGCGCCTCGCACAACTTCGAGTTCTTCGCCGAAGTCTGCACGCGGATGAACGGGCACAGCTATCCGGTCGACGACCAGATGCTCAACTACACCCTGTACCAGCCGGTGGGCGTCTGCGGCCTGGTCTCGCCGTGGAACGTACCGTTCATGACCGCCACCTGGAAGACCGCGCCGTGCCTGGCGCTGGGCAACACGGCGGTGCTGAAGATGTCCGAGCTGTCGCCGCTGACCGCCAACGAGCTGGGCCGCCTGGTGCACGAGGCGGGCATTCCGCCGGGGGTGTTCAACGTGGTCCAGGGCTACGGCGCCAGCGCCGGCGACGCGCTGGTTCGCCACCGCGACGTGCGCGCGGTGTCCTTCACCGGCGGCACCGCCACGGGGCGACGAATCATGGAGGCGGCCGGGATCAAGAAGTACTCGATGGAACTGGGCGGCAAGTCGCCGGTGCTGGTCTTCGAAGACGCCGACCTCGAGCGGGCGCTGGACGCCGCGCTGTTCACCATCTTCTCGCTGAACGGCGAGCGCTGCACCGCCGGCAGTCGCATCTTCGTCCAGGAAAGCGTCTACCCGCAGTTCGTCGCCGAGTTCGCCGCGCGCGCCAGGCGCCTGATCGTCGGCGATCCGCAGGACCCGAAGACCCAGGTCGGCTCGATGATCACCCAGGCCCACTACGACAAGGTCACCGGCTACATCCGCATCGGCCTCGAGGAAGGCGCCACCCTGGTGGCCGGCGGCCTGGAGCGTCCGGCCGGCCTGCCGGCGCACCTGAGCAAGGGGCAGTTCATCCAGCCCACGGTGTTCGCCGACGTGGACAACCGCATGCGCATCGCCCAGGAGGAGATCTTCGGCCCGGTGGTCTGCCTGATCCCGTTCAAGGACGAAGCCGAGGCGCTGCGCCTGGCCAACGACGTGGAATACGGCCTGGCCTCCTACATCTGGACCCAGGACATCGGCAAGGCCCATCGCCTGGCACGCGGCATCGAGGCCGGGATGGTCTTCATCAACAGCCAGAACGTGCGTGACCTGCGCCAGCCGTTCGGCGGGGTGAAGGCCTCGGGCACCGGACGCGAAGGCGGGGAATACAGCTTCGAGGTATTCGCCGAGATCAAGAACGTGTGTATATCCATGGGCAGCCATCACATCCCCCGCTGGGGCGTGTAGGGCGCGCTCGTGCAGAGCGGCCGCCCGAGGCCGCCAGCAGCGCCGGCGTGCAGACACAATCAGAAGAATCCGGGCGAGCCGCCAGCGGCCGCGCCCGCTGCCAGGCCCAACGGGCCACCAGGAGAATCGTCATGGGCAAAGTCGCTCTGGCTGCCAAGATCACCCACGTACCCTCGCTGTACCTATCCGAGCTGCCCGGCCCGCGCCACGGCTGCCGCCAGCCGGCGATCGACGGGCACCGCGAGATCGGCCGGCGCTGCCGCGAACTGGGGGTCGACACCATCGTAGTGTTCGACACCCACTGGCTGGTCAACGCCGGCTACCACATCAACTGCGCGCCGCACTTCGAGGGGCTCTACACCAGCAACGAGCTGCCGCACTTCATCGCCAACATGGAGTACGGCTTCCCCGGCAACCCGGAGCTGGGCCGCATCCTCGCCGAGGGTTGCAACGCGCTCGGCGTGGAAACCCTGGCCCACGACGCCACTACCCTCGGCCCGGAGTACGGCACCCTGGTACCGATGCGCTACATGAACCAGGACCGCCACTTCAAGGTGGTCTCGGTCTCCGCCCTGTGCACCGTGCATTACCTGAACGACAGCGCGCGCCTGGGCTGGGCCATGCGCAAGGCGGTGGAAGAGCACTACGACGGCACGGTGGCGTTCCTCGCCAGCGGCTCGCTGTCCCACCGCTTCGCCCAGAACGGCCAGGCGCCGGACTTCTCCGACCGCATCTGGAGCCCGTTCCTCGAGGTTCTCGATCATGAAGTCGTGCAGATGTGGCAGGAGGGCCGCTGGGCCGAGTTCTGCGGGATGCTCCCCGAGTACGCCTCCAAGGGCCATGGCGAAGGCTTCATGCACGACACCGCGATGCTCCTCGGCGCCCTCGGCTGGTCGGCCTACGACGGCAAGGCGGAGGTCGTGACGCCCTACTTCGGCTCTTCCGGCACCGGGCAGATCAACGCGGTATTCCCGGTCACCGCCCAGGACGGCTCGGCGATCCCCGCCGCCCAGGCCGGCAACCCGGCCGGCGCCAGTTGCGCCAGCCGCCTCTGAGGACGCCACCATGCCGCACTTCATCGCCGAATACACCGACAACATCGAAGCCGAAGCCGACCTGCCCGGCCTGTTCGAGAAGGTCCACGCCTGCCTCGGCGCCAGCGGCGTTTTCCCGCTCGGCGGCATCCGCAGCCGCGGCGTGCGCCTGGACACCTGGCGCATGGCCGACGGCAGGCACGACTACGCCTTCGTCCACATGACCCTGAAAGTCGGCGCCGGTCGCGACCTGGAGACTCGCCGGCAAGTCGCCGAGGCACTTTTCGAGGTGATCACCGCGCACTTCGCCGAGCTCCAGGCGCGACGCCTGCTGGCGCTGTCCTTCGAACTCACCGAACTGGACGCGGAGCTGAACTACAAGCGCAACAACGTGCATGAATTCCTGAACAACCCGGCGGACTGACCAGCCCGCCATAACGCTGCACTCACCCAGCTCGCCTCCCGGCCACCGACAGGTCGCCGGGACGTCCGGGCGCTCACAAAAAGTACAAGATCATGAGCACAGCCAGCACCCTGAACAGCACCACCCTGCCTCTCAGCGACAGCACCCACGACCGCGTCACCTGGCGGCTGATGCCGCTGCTGCTGGTGTGCTACGTCTTCGCCCATCTGGACCGCATCAACATCGGTTTCGCCAAGTTGCAGATGAGCGCCGACCTGCACTTCAGCGACACCGTCTACGGTCTCGGCGCCGGGCTGTTCTTCATCGCCTATGCGCTGTTCGGCCTGCCCAGCAACCTGATGCTGGAACGGATCGGCCCGCGCCGCTGGATCGCCTGCCTGATGCTGGTCTGGGGCTGTCTCTCCACCGCCATGCTGCTGGTGGAGACCGCGCGCGGCTTCTACCTGCTGCGCTTTCTCCTGGGGGTCGCCGAGGCCGGCTTCTTCCCCGGTATCCTGGTCTACCTGAACCGCTGGTTCCCGGCGCGCCGACGCGGGCAGATCACCGCTCTGTTCGCCATCGCCGTGCCCATGGCCGGGGTGATCGGCGGACCGCTTTCGGGCTGGATCCTAGAAGGCTTCCATGACGCCCTCGGACTGCGCGGCTGGCAGTGGATGTTCCTGATCGAAGGCCTGCCGGTTGTGTTGCTCGGCGTGGTGGTCTGGTGCTCGCTGCCGGAAAGCTTCGAACGGGTGACGTGGCTCAGCGACGAACAGAAGCACCTGCTGCGCGAGGAACTGGCCGGCGAGGAGCAGCGCAAGACCATCACCTCCTTCTCCGGCATCTTCAGCAATCCGCAGGTGTGGCTGCTGGTGGCGATCTATTTCGCGGTGATGCTGGCGGTGAACACCATCGCGTTCTGGATGCCGAGCCTGATCCATGGCGCCGGCATCGCCCAGGACAGCCGCATCGGCATGCTCAGCGCGGTGCCCTATCTCGCCGGCTGCGCCTTCATGATCTTCATCGGCCGTTCCTCCGACCGCCTGCGCGAGCGCCGCTGGCACCTGGGCATTCCGTTGCTGATGGCCGCCGCCGGGCTCAGCCTGGCGGCCCTGGCACCGACCAGCGCCTGGCTGGTGATGGGCGGCCTGGTGATCGCCGGGATGGGCGCCAGCGCCGCCCTGCCGATGTTCTGGCAACTGCCGCCGGCCTTCCTTTCCAGCGCCACCCTGGCCGCCGGAATCGCCCTGATCAGTTCCTTCGGCAGCATCGCCGCCTTCCTCGCGCCCTACCTGATCGGCTGGATGCGCGACACCACCCAGAGCGCCAGCCTGGCCCTGTACCTGCTGGCCATCCTCATCGCCCTCGGCGCCGGCCTGGTCCTGCGGACCCCCGCCGCCGTGGTCAACCCACGCTGAACCGAGAGACCCCGACCATGCTCGATCCCCGTCTGATCCAGGAAGCCGCCAACCGCCTCGACGCCGCCGAACGCTCGCGCCAGCAGGTAAGGCAGTTCTCCCTCGACTACCCGGACATCGCCATCGAGGACGCCTACGCCATCCAGCGCGCCTGGGTCGAGCGCAAGATCGCCGACGGGCGCGTGCTCAAGGGCCACAAGATCGGCCTGACCTCGCGCGCCATGCAGGTCTCGTCGAATATCAGCGAGCCGGACTACGGCGCCTTGCTCGACGACATGTTCTTCGAGGAGGGCAGCGACATCCCCTTCCAGCGCTTCATCGTGCCGCGGGTCGAGGTGGAGCTGGCGTTCATCCTCGGCAAGCCGCTGAAGGGACCGGGCTGCACCCTGTTCGACGTGCTCGAGGCCACCGAGTGGGTGATCCCGGCGCTGGAAATCATCGATGCGCGCATCCAGCAGGTCGACCCGCAAACGAAAGTCACGCGCAAGGTCTTCGACACCATCTCCGACAACGCCGCCAACGCCGGCGTGGTGATGGGCGGCCGGGCCGTGCGGCCAGGCGATATCGACCTGCGGCGGGTACCGGCGATCCTCTACCGCAATGGCGTGATCGAGGAGTCTGGCGTCTCCGCCGCGGTGCTCAACCACCCGGCCAAGGGCGTCGCCTGGCTGGCCAACAAGCTGGCGCCCTACGGCGTCTGCCTGGAGGCCGGCCAGGTGATCCTCGGCGGCTCCTTCACCCGCCCGGTGGCGGCCGCGCCGGGGGACACCTTCCACGTCGACTACGACCTGCTCGGCAGCATCTCCTGCCGTTTCGTCTGAGGAGGCATTTCCATGGACCTGCCCGTCAATCGCTTCAAGCAACGCCTGCGCAGCGGCGAGGCGCAGATCGGCCTGTGGCTCGGCCTGGCCGATCCCTACTGCGCGGAGCTGGCCGCCAACGCCGGCTTCGACTGGCTGCTGCTGGACGGCGAGCACGCGCCCAACGACCTGCGCAGCCTGCTCGGCCAGTTGCAGGCGCTGGCGCCCTACCCCGGCCAGCCGGTGATCCGCCCGGTGCAGGGCGACACTGCGCTGATCAAGCAATTGCTCGACATCGGCGCGCAGACCCTGCTGGTACCGATGGTCGACAGCGCCGCCCAGGCCGAAGGGCTGGTGCGCGCCGTGCGCTATCCGCCGGCGGGCGTACGCGGGGTCGGCAGTGCGCTGGCCCGGGCCTCGCGCTGGAACAGCGTGGCGGAGTACCTGAACCACGCCGACGAGCAGATGTGCCTGCTGGTCCAGGTGGAAAACCTGGAGGGCCTGGCCAACCTCGACGCGATCGCCGCCGTCGAGGGCGTCGACGGCGTGTTCATCGGTCCGGCCGACCTCAGCGCAGCCATGGGCCATCGCGGCAATCCAGGCCATCCCGAGGTGCAGGCGGCCATAGAGGACGCCATCCACCGCATCCGCACGGCCGGCAAGGCCGCCGGCATCCTCTCCGCCGACGAGACACTGGCGCGGCGCTACCTGGAGCTGGGCTGCGCGTTCGTCGCGGTGGGCGTGGACACCAGCCTGCTGATGCGTTCGCTGCGCGAGCTGGCGGGGCGCTTCAAGGGCGGCGCGCCGGCGCCGTCCGCCAGTTCCTCGGTCTACGGCTGAGGGGTGCGCCCCGCTCCCGCTGCGGGAGAGGGGCCAGGTCGGCGTTGCGGCAGGTATCGGCGTCGGTCCGGGGGCGTATGCCTAGCGTCGGCGGAACAACGGTCGCGGCTCGATCGCCGAGCGGCCGTAGAGCACGCTCAAGCCCGCCAGCCCCTTGAGCGCATCCTCGACGTTCTTGTCCTCGCGCACCGCGAAGGCATCGAAGCCGCACTGGCGCATATGGCTGAGCTGGTCGCGCAACACGTCGCCCACTGCGCGCAACTCGCCGCTCCACCCCAGGCGCACGCGCAGCAGGTAGGCCAGGCTGTAGCCACGACCGTCGCGGAAGCTGGGGAAGTCGACGGCGATCAGCGGCAGCTCGGCGAAGTGCGGCAGCAAGGCCTCCACCTCATCGTCCGGCGCCAGCCAGGGCGCGGCGGCTCCGGCCTCGCCGCGGCGCTCCAGCCAGGCCGCCAGAGGCAGCAGCAACGGCCCCGGCGGCAGCGCGTCGGGCAACTCGCGCAGGAGTTGCCAGGGATCGTCGCGGCAGACCTCGGCGACGCCATCGCGCAAACGGATCAGGTTGTTCATGCCGGTTCCTCCATCCTGGCGTAGACCCGGGCCTTGAACGGCTCCAGGCCGACCCGGTTGAAGGTGTCGATGAAACGTTCCGGGCCGACCCGCAGGTCGGTGAAGGTTTCGACGATCCGTTCGATCACCGCCGGCACCTCGGCAGCGCTGAACGATGGCCCGATCACCTTGCCCAGCGCGCTGTCCTTGCCCTGGGCGCCGCCGAGGGTGACCTGGTACCACTCGCTGCCGTTCTTGTCGACGCCGAGGATGCCGATGTTGCCGATGTGGTGGTGGCCGCAGGCGTTCATGCAGCCGGAGATGTTCAGGCTAAGCTCGCCGATGTCGTGCAGGTGGTCGAGGTCCTCGAAGCGCTGCTGGATACCCTGGGCGATGGGGATCGACTTGGCGTTGGCCAGCGCGCAGTAGTCGCCGCCGGGACAGGCGATGATGTCGCTGAGCAGGCCTTGGTTAGGCGTGCCGAGGCCGGCTGCGCAGGCCTCGCGCCACAGCGCGTGGAGGTTCTCCAGGCGCACGTCGGGGAGCACCAGGTTCTGTTCGTGGGCCACACGGATCTCGCCGAAACCGTAGCGCTCGGCCCAGTCGGCGACGCGTTCCATCTGCTCCGCGGTGACGTCGCCCGGCGGCGCGCTGGCGCCGGGCTTGGTCGACAGCACCACCGAGGCGTAGCCCGGCACCTTGTGCGCCTGGACGTTGCGCGAGGCCCAGCGGGCGAAGGCCGGATCGGCCGCACGGGCGCTGCCGTAGGCCAGCTCGCCGCCGGCCGGCGGCAGGTAGCGCGGCAATACGAAGCGCTCGGCGACCCGCTGGCACTCCTCGGCAGTCAGTTGCGCCGGGCCGTCGCGCAGGTGCTGCCACTCTTCCTCCACCTCGCGGGCGAAAGCCTCGATGCCCAGCGCCTTGACCAGGATCTTGATCCGCGCCTTGTACTTGTTGTCGCGCCGGCCGTAGCGGTTGTAGACCCGCAGGATCGCCTCGACGTAGGACAACAGGTGCTGCCAGGGCAGGTCGTCGCGGATCACCTGGCCGAGCATCGGCGTGCGTCCCAGGCCGCCGCCGACCAGGACCCGCAGGCGCAACTCGCCGGCGTCGGGGTGGCGGTAAAGGTACAGGCCGATGTCGTGCATCTGCACCGCGGCGCGGTCTTCCACCGCCGAACTGAGGGCGATCTTGAACTTGCGCGGGAGGAACAGGAACTCCGGGTTCACCGTCGACCACTGGCGCAGGATCTCGGCCAGCGGCCGGGGGTCGGTCCATTCGTCCGCGGCGACCCCGGCGAAGGCTTCGGTGGTGATGTTGCGCACGCAGTTGCCGGAGGTCTGGATCGCATGCATCTGCGCGCCGGCGAGGTGTTCGAGGATATCGCCGACCTGCTCCAGTTCGATCCAGTTGAACTGGATGTTCTGCCGCGTGGTGAAGTGCCCGTAGCCGCGGTCGTAGTGCCGGGCGACGTGCGCCAAGGCGCGCAGTTGCGGCGACGAGAGGGTGCCGTAGGGAATCGCCACGCGCAGCATGTAGGCGTGCTTCTGCAGGTACAGGCCGTTCTGCAGGCGCAGCGGGAGGAACTCCTCCTCGCTCAGTTCGCCGTCGAGGCGGCGGGCGATCTGGTCGCGGAACTGCGCCACCCGCTCGCTCACCAGCGCCTGGTCGTATTCGTCGTACTGGTACATCGCAAAGCCCTCATCGACAGGGTTTCTCCACCGATGACGGGCAGGGTGCGTGGCGAAGAAACCGGGGACCGGCTGCGCCCCTGTTTCTGGCGACAGGATGGGCCGGTGTTCACTGGCACCCACTATCGCCCGCGTACAGACAGCGAAACAGCGGCAGATTCCGCCGAAAAAAACACATCAGATGGCCGACGGCGGCGAATTCGTGCCGCCTGCGACCGGTTGCCACGGGGCGCATATCTGTACTGCCCGAGGTCGCCCGGCAACCCGCGGCAATGCTGGGCCGCTGCTTTCCGGAGGCATCTGATACGGTTTTTCCCGCTCGATCTGCCGCTGTTTCGCCCATCAGCCGGTTCCTATAGTCGCAACCGCCTCTCCAGCCTGATGGGCCTACGAAAAATGAGCGAAAGAATTCCCGCGATCCAGGTCGAGCCCGCCGCACCGGCCGCTCCGTCGAAACAGCCGCCCGCGCCCGGCAAGCTGCCGTCGGCGGTGAACGGCCCGATCTACACCCGCAGCTTCACCGGTCTGTTCCGCAACTTCCGCCGCCTCGGCGGCGGCCTGCTGTTCCTGCTGTTCTTCGGCACCCTGTGGCTGAACTGGAACGGCCGCCAGGCGGTGCTCTGGGACCTGCCCGAACGCAAGTTCTACATTTTCGGCGCGACCTTCTGGCCGCAGGACTTCATCCTGCTCTCGGCGCTGCTGATCATCGCCGCCTTCGGCCTGTTCTTCATCACCGTGTTCGCCGGCCGCGTCTGGTGCGGCTATACCTGCCCGCAGAGCGTGTGGACCTGGGTGTTCATGTGGTGCGAGAAGGTCACCGAGGGCGACCGCAATGCGCGGATCAAGCTCGACCAGGGTCCGGCGAGCGCCGCCAAGCTCTTGCGCAAAACGGCCAAGCACGCGCTGTGGCTGGGTGTGAGCCTGGTCACGGCGATCACCTTCATCGGCTACTTCACTCCGGTGCGGCCGCTGGTGGCCGACCTGTTCAGCTTCCAGCTGGACCTGGAAAGCCTGTTCTGGGTGCTGTTCTTCACCGCCGCCACCTATGTCAACGCCGGCTGGCTGCGCGAGCAGGTGTGCATCCACATGTGCCCCTACTCGCGCTTCCAGAGCGTGATGTTCGACAAGGACACCCTGATCGTGTCCTACGATGCCGCCCGCGGCGAGTCCCGCGGCGCCCGCAAGAAAGGCAGCGATCCGCGCGCCCAGGGGCTCGGCGACTGCATCGACTGCCAGCAGTGCGTGCAGGTCTGCCCCACCGGCATCGACATCCGCGACGGCCTGCAGATCGCCTGCATCGGCTGCGCCGCCTGCGTCGACGCCTGCGACTCGATCATGGACAAGATGGGCTATGAACGCGGCCTGGTGCGCTACACCTCGGAACGCGCCCTGGAAGGTGGCCAGACCCGCTTCCTGCGTCCACGCCTGGTCGGCTACGCGGCGGTGATGCTGGCGATGATCGGCGCCTTCGTCGTCGCCCTGGATGCCCGCCCGCTGGCCTCGCTGGACGTGACCCGCGACCGTGGGCTGTTCCGCGAGAACGCCGCCGGGCAGATCGAGAACATCTACACCCTCAAGGTCATCAACAAGACCCAGCAGCCGCAGCGCTATCGCCTGCAACTCGACGACGCGCCGGAGTTCCGCCTGCAGGGCGAGCACACCCTGAGCCTGAAGCCCGGCGAGATCCTCGACTTCCCGGTGTCGGTGGCCTCTACCGCCGAACGCGCCAGGGCCGGCTCGCAACCGCTGGCGTTCAGCCTGCGCGGCATCGACGACCCGAGCCTGGCGGTCGGCAGCACCAGCACCTTCGTTTCGCCGGCGCGCTGAGGAGGCCGCGATGAGGCATGACAACACGGTCCCGGCGCGCATAGAGTGGGCGCCAGCGGCCGTGCCCACGGCCAGCCAGGACAGCGGCCAGGACAAGATGAAGCGCTACGAGAAATTCGCCGACGAGATTGCCGAGCTGATCCGCACCGGCGTCCTCGCCCCCGGGCAGAAGGTGCCCTCGGTACGGCACGCCAGTCGTACCTACGGGGTCAGCGCTTCCACCGTGTTCCAGGCCTACTACCTGCTGGAAAGCCGTGGGCTGATCATGGCCCGCGCACGCTCCGGCTACTTCGTCTGCCAGCACGTGCAGCGGCCGCTGCCGGAACCGGAGATCAGCCCGCGCCAGGCCGACGCCACCGAGGTCGACGTCAGCGAGCTGGTGTTCTCCGTACTCAGTTCGATCAAGGACCCGGACACCGTGCCCTTCGGCTCGGCGTTCCCCAGCCCGCAACTGTTTCCCCTGCCGCGCCTGGCGCGCTCGATGGCCCACGCGGTGCGCGACATGGACCCGCAGTCGGTGGTCGCCGACATGACGCCGGGCAACCATGGCCTGCGCCGGCAGATCGCCCTGCGCTACATGGTCGGCGGCCTGCTGCTGCCGGTGGAAGAACTGGTCATCAGCAACGGCGCGCTGGAGGCACTCAACCTCTGCCTGCAGGTGGTCACCCGTCCCGGCGACCTGGTGGCCATCGAGGCGCCGGCGTTCTACGCCACCCTACAGGTGCTGGAACGGTTGAAGCTGAAGGCGGTGGAAATCCCCGTGCATCCGCGTGAAGGCATCGACCTGGAAGTGCTCGCCGACAGCCTGGAGCGCCTGCCGATCAAGGCCTGCTGGTTCATGAGCAACTTCCAGAACCCGATGGGCGCGAGCATGGACGACGAGAAGAAACGCGCCCTCGCCGAGCTGCTGGCGCGCCACCAGGTGCCGATGATCGAGGATGACGTCTACGCCGAGCTGTACTTCGGCCAGCAGGCGCCGAAACCGGTCAAGGCCTACGACCAGGAAGGCCTGGTGATGCACTGCAGTTCCTTCTCCAAGAGCCTGGCGCCGGGCTACCGGGTCGGCTGGGTGGCCGGCGGACGCTACGCCGAACAGATCGAGCGACTGAAGCTGATGACCAGCCTGTCGGCGTCGATCCCGGCCCAGGCGGCCATCGCCGACTATCTCCAGCACGGCGGCTACGACCGCCACCTGCGCAAGCTGCGCTACGCCCTGGAGACCCAGCAGAACGCCATGCTCGCGGCGGTGGCGCGTTACTTCCCCGAGCAGACCCGGGTCAGCCGTCCCAGCGGCGGCTACTTCCTCTGGCTGGAGTTGCCCGAGGCGGTCGACTCGCTGCGCCTGTTCCAACTGGCCCTGGCCCAGGGCATCAGCCTCGCCCCGGGGCCGATCTTCTCCGCCACCCGCCGCTTCGCCCATTGCGCCCGGCTCAACTACGGGCACCCGTGGAGCGCGCGGCAGGAGAAGGCGATGGAGACACTCGGGCGGATCGCCCAGTCGCTGGCGGGATGACGCCCCGCAGACGGAAAGCCACCCCGGCGTAGGGCGGATAACCGCGCGCGGTCATCCGCCATGATCGGCTCGCGTCCCCCATCCCGGTATGCGCCGCCGCCCAGCACGAACGCCTTCCCCCGCCCCATCTGATACCCAAATTCCATATCGACCTGAAGCTGTTTTACCCCCGCCCCAGCCCTTAGATTGCAGGCTCCGGCCGGCGCCCCGTCTCCCCCCTCGACGGCGGTCGCCGGCTGTTCATTTCTTTCGGGACTGTACAGATGAACAAAGCAACGACGGAACCTGCCTACAACTACAAGGTGGTTCGCCAGTTCGCCATCATGACCGTGGTATGGGGCGTGATCGGCATGGGGTTGGGCGTACTGATCGCCTCGCAACTGGTCTGGCCCCAGATGAACTTCGACCTGCCCTGGACCAGCTTCGGCCGCCTGCGGCCGCTGCATACCAACCTGGTGATCTTCGCCTTCGGCGGCTGCGCGCTGTTCGCCACCAGCTACTACACGGTGCAGCGTACCTGCCAGGTGCGACTGTTCTCCGACACCCTGGCCGCCTTCACCTTCTGGGGCTGGCAGGCGGTGGCGGTGATCCTGCTGGTCAGCCTGCCGCTGGGCAACACCACCACCAAGGAATACGCCGAGATCGAGTTCACCGGCGCGATCTGGCTGGCGATCGTCTGGGTCGCCTACGCGGTGGTGTTCTTCGGCACCCTGATCAAGCGCAAGGTCAAGCACATCTATGTCGGCAACTGGTTCTTCGGCTCGTTCATCCTGACCACCGCGATGCTGCACATCGTCAACCACATGTCGCTGCCGGTGAGCTGGTTCAAGTCCTACTCGATGTACTCCGGCGCCACCGATGCCATGGTCCAGTGGTGGTACGGGCACAACGCCGTAGGCTTCTTCCTGACCACCGGCTTCCTCGGCATGATGTACTACTTCGTGCCCAAGCAAGCCGGGCGCCCGGTCTACTCCTACCGGCTGTCCATCGTCCACTTCTGGGCGCTGATCACCCTGTACATCTGGGCCGGCCCGCACCACCTGCACTACACCGCGCTGCCGGACTGGGCGCAG
>NZ_JBQENS010000025.1:0-114190 GCF_052044465.1 Pseudomonas sp. 22490
CTACACCCTGCTGGCGATCCCGTTCTTCCTGCTCTCCGGCGCGTTCATGACCACCGGTGGCGTGGCGCGGCGCCTGATCGACTTCGCCAACGCCTGCGTCGGACACATCCGTGGCGGCCTGGCGATCGCCGCGGTGCTCGCCTGCATGCTCTTCGCCGCGCTATCCGGCTCGTCTCCGGCAACGGTGGCGGCAGTGGGTTCGATCGCCATCGCCGGCATGGTCCGCTCGGGTTATCCACAGGCGTTCGGCGCCGGGATCGTCTGCAACGCCGGCACCCTCGGCATCCTCATCCCGCCATCGATCGTGATGGTGGTCTACGCCGCCGCCACCGAGACCTCGGTGGGCAAGCTGTTCATCGCCGGCGTGGTTCCGGGGCTGCTGCTGGGACTGATCCTGATGGTGGTGATCTACATCGTCGCCCGGGTCAAGAAGCTGCCCGCCATGCCAAGGGTCAGTCTGCGCGAATGGCTGGCCAGCGCGCGCAAGGCGCTGTGGGGGCTGCTGCTGATGGTGATCATCCTCGGCGGCATCTATTCCGGCGCCTTCACCCCCACCGAGGCCGCCGCCGTCGCCGCGGTGTACTCGGCCTTCGTCGCACTGTTCGTCTACCGCGACATGCGCCTGAGCGAATGCCCGAAGGTGCTGCTGGAGTCCGGCAAGCTGACCATCATGCTGATGTTCATCATCGCCAACGCCATGCTCTTCGCCCACGTGCTGACCACCGAGCAGATACCGCAGAGCATCGCCAGCTGGGTCACGGAACTGGGACTTTCGCCATGGATGTTCCTGCTGGTGGTGAACATCGTGCTGCTGATCGCCGGCAACTTCATGGAGCCTTCGGCGATCATCCTGATCCTGGCGCCGATCTTCTTCCCCATCGCCATGGAGCTGGGCATCGATCCGATCCACCTCGGCATCATCATGGTGGTGAACATGGAGATCGGCCTGATCACGCCGCCGGTCGGGCTCAACCTGTTCGTCACCTCGGCGGTCACCGGCATGCCGCTGGGCGCGACCATCCGCGCAGCGCTGCCGTGGCTGATGATCCTGCTGGTGTTCCTGATCATCGTGACCTACATCCCGGCGGTATCCCTGGCATTGCCGAACTGGCTGGGGATGAGCTGACGGAACGGTAACGACGGCGGAAAACCCCGCCCTGCGCTCGGGCCTTCGGCAAAAATCCGCTCATGCCGCAGGCCCGTGCCCCGCAGTTGACGGGCCGGGCCACCTGTCGATGGCTGGCACGCCGCTTGCTCAATCGCTCGCAGTGCCCCTGGCACCGGCTTTCGGTTCGCCCAGCGAACCGCGCCCTTCGGCCACGAACCGGATGGCGGCCCCTTCCCCTGTGCCGACGTGCGCCAGCACGCGCGGCGGGTGGGCGGCGATCCCGTCCCCCCAGCGGTCTTCACACCCTGAAGCCCAAATGAAGAGCCCGGCGAACGCCGGGCTTCTTCATTTCTTTCCTTGTGCTTTTTCGTTCTTTGATAAGAGCGGAAAATTATTTTTACTTATAAATAAAAAATACTCCTCTCGAAATACTGCAACACTTCCCTGGAAAGTCGCGGCGGTTTTTCGACGGACCGTCAACAAGCCGGCGACCACCCACCTGAAAGTCAGAATACCGTCTCGCGAAATTCATTGATCGGCATCAACGATCCGGCTTGATCCGCGGCTTATAGCCCGATTTCGAGCAATTTCAAGCTTTCCCCGTAGCGGATGGCAAGACTTCCCCTATCACATGAAAAAACCGCCCTATTCCGGGCAGGTCTTAGATTCCTCTTCTATCTTTGGCACTCGCAACTTACAGGAATGCGTCATCTAATTACTTTGAGTAGGAAGCTATTGACGTGGATCAGCATTCAACAATAGCCGCTGCCGCCTAATGGCTTCACTCTCAATTCCTATAGGGAGATTCCGAAAATGTCCCAAGAATCCAGCCAAAAACTCCGACTAGGAGCGCTAACGGCTCTGGTTGTCGGCTCGATGATCGGAGGGGGCATCTTCTCCCTCCCGCAAAACATGGCAGCCAGCGCCGATGTCGGCGCCGTCCTGATCGGATGGGCGATCACCGCCGTCGGCATGCTCACCCTCGCTTTCGTCTTCCAGACCCTCGCCAACCGCAAGCCCGAACTCGACGGCGGCGTGTACGCCTACGCCAAGGCCGGCTTCGGCGACTACATGGGTTTCTCCTCGGCCTGGGGCTACTGGATCAGCGCCTGGCTGGGCAACGTCGGCTACTTCGTCCTGTTGTTCAGCACCCTCGGCTACTTCTTCCCGATCTTCGGCAAGGGCGACACCGTCGCGGCGATCGTCTGCGCCTCGGTCCTGCTCTGGGCCCTGCACTTCCTGGTGCTGCGCGGGATCAAGGAGGCGGCGTTCATCAACACCGTCACCACCGTGGCCAAGGTCGTGCCGCTGTTCCTGTTCATCCTGATCTGCCTGTTCGCCTTCAAGCTGGACATCTTCACCGCCGACATCTGGGGCAAGAGCAACCCGGACCTGGGCAGCGTGATGAACCAGGTGCGTAACATGATGCTGGTCACCGTCTGGGTGTTCATCGGCATCGAGGGCGCGAGCATCTTCTCCTCCCGCGCGGAAAAACGTTCCGACGTCGGCAAGGCCACCGTGATCGGCTTCATCACCGTCCTGCTCCTGCTGGTGCTGGTCAACGTGCTGTCCATGGGCGTGATGACCCAGCCGGAACTGGCCAAGCTGCAGAACCCGTCGATGGCGCTGGTACTCGAGCATGTGGTCGGCCACTGGGGCGCCGTGCTGATCAGCGTCGGCCTGCTGATCTCGCTGCTGGGCGCGCTGCTCTCCTGGGTGCTGCTGTGCGCCGAGATCATGTTCGCCGCCGCCAAGGACCACACCATGCCGGAGTTCCTGCGCCGCGAGAACGCCAACCAGGTGCCGGCCAACGCCCTGTGGCTGACCAACATCTGCGTACAGGTGTTCCTGGTGGTGGTGTTCTTCACCTCGGGCGACCCGGACGGCATGGACCCGTACACCAAGATGCTGCTCCTGGCCACCTCGATGATCCTGATCCCGTACTTCTGGTCCGCCGCCTATGGCCTGCTGCTGACCCTGAAGGGCGAGACCTACGAGAACGATGCCCGCGAACGCAGCAAGGACCTGGTCATCGCCGGCATCGCCGTGGCCTACGCGGTCTGGCTGCTCTACGCCGGGGGCCTGAAGTACCTGCTGCTGTCCGCCCTGCTGTATGCGCCCGGCGCGATCCTTTTCGCCAAGGCCAAGCACGAGGTCGGCCAGCCGATCTTCACCGGAATCGAAAAACTGATCTTCGCCGCAGTCGTCATTGGCGCCCTGGTGGCTGCCTACGGCCTCTACGACGGTTTCCTCACCCTCTGATTACTCCACTGGAGACGTGAAATGAGCACGGAAAAAACCAAACTTGGCGTCCACTCCGAAGCCGGCAAACTGCGCAAAGTGATGGTCTGCTCGCCCGGACTCGCCCACCAGCGCCTGACCCCGAGCAACTGCGACGAGTTGCTGTTCGACGACGTGATCTGGGTGAACCAGGCCAAGCGCGACCACTTCGACTTCGTCACCAAGATGCGCGAGCGCGGCATCGACGTCCTCGAGATGCACAATCTGCTGACCGAGACCATCCAGAACCCGGAAGCGCTGAAGTGGATCCTCGATCGCAAGATCACCGCCGACAGCGTCGGCCTGGGCCTGACCAGCGAGCTGCGCTCCTGGCTGGAGAGCCTGGAGCCGCGCAAGCTGGCCGAGTACCTGATCGGCGGCGTCGCCGCTGACGACCTGCCCGCCAGCGAAGGCGCCGACATCCTCAAGATGTACCGCGAGTACCTGGGCCATTCCAGCTTCCTGCTGCCGCCGTTGCCGAACACCCAGTTCACCCGTGACACCACGTGCTGGATCTACGGCGGCGTGACCCTGAACCCGATGTACTGGCCGGCGCGACGACAGGAAACCCTGCTGACCACCGCCATCTACAAGTTCCATCCCGAGTTCGCCAACGCCGAATTCGAGATCTGGTACGGCGACCCGGACAAGGACCACGGCTCCTCGACCCTGGAAGGCGGCGACGTGATGCCGATCGGCAACGGCGTGGTCCTGATCGGCATGGGCGAGCGCTCCTCGCGCCAGGCCATCGGTCAGGTCGCCCAGTCGCTGTTCGCCAAGGGCGCCGCCGAGCGGGTGATCGTCGCCGGCCTGCCGAAGTCCCGCGCCGCGATGCACCTGGACACCGTGTTCAGCTTCTGCGACCGCGACCTGGTCACGGTCTTCCCGGAAGTGGTCAAGGAAATCGTGCCCTTCAGCCTGCGCCCCGATCCGAGCAGCCCCTACGGCATGAACATCCGCCGCGAGGAGAAAACCTTCCTCGAAGTGGTCGCCGAATCCCTCGGCCTGAAGAAACTGCGCGTGGTCGAGACCGGCGGCAACAGCTTCGCCGCCGAGCGCGAGCAATGGGACGACGGTAACAACGTGGTCTGCCTGGAGCCGGGCGTGGTGGTCGGCTACGACCGCAACACCTACACCAACACCCTGCTGCGCAAGGCCGGCGTCGAGGTCATCACCATCAGCGCCAGCGAACTGGGTCGCGGTCGCGGCGGCGGCCACTGCATGACCTGCCCGATCATCCGCGACCCGATCGACTACTGACAGACAACCCGCTCTCGAGCTGAACGGCGGCGTCCCCAGGAGGGGCGCCGCCCACCGACTTCCCACAAGGAGATCAATCATGGCTTTCAACATGCACAACCGTAACCTGCTCAGCCTGATGCACCACAGCACCCGCGAGCTGCGTTACCTGCTCGACCTGTCCCGCGACCTCAAGCGCGCCAAGTACACCGGCACCGAGCAGCAGCACCTGAAGCGCAAGAACATTGCCCTGATCTTCGAGAAAACCTCCACTCGCACCCGCTGCGCCTTCGAGGTGGCCGCCTACGACCAGGGCGCCAACGTCACCTACATCGACCCGAACTCCTCGCAGATCGGCCACAAGGAGAGCATGAAGGACACCGCGCGGGTTCTCGGCCGGATGTACGACGCCATCGAGTACCGCGGCTTCAAGCAGGAAATCGTCGAGGAACTCGCGAAGTTCGCCGGCGTTCCGGTGTTCAACGGCCTGACCGACGAATACCACCCGACCCAGATGCTCGCCGACGTGCTGACCATGCGCGAGCACAGCGACAAGCCGCTGCACGACATCAGCTACGCCTACCTGGGCGACGCGCGCAACAACATGGGTAACTCCCTGCTGCTGATCGGCGCCAAGCTCGGCATGGACGTACGCATCGCCGCGCCGAAGGCGCTCTGGCCGCACGACGAGTTCGTCGCCCAGTGCAAGAAGTTCGCCGAGGAAAGCGGCGCCAAGCTGACCCTCACCGAGGATCCGAAGGAAGCCGTGAAGGGCGTGGACTTCGTCCACACCGACGTCTGGGTGTCGATGGGCGAGCCGGTGGAAGCCTGGGGCGAGCGGATCAAGGAACTGCTGCCCTACCAGGTCAACATGGAGATCATGAAGGCCACCGGCAACCCGCGGGCCAAGTTCATGCACTGCCTGCCGGCGTTCCACAACAGCGAGACCAAGGTCGGCAAGCAGATCGCCGAGCAGTATCCGAACCTGGCCAACGGCATCGAGGTGACCGAGGACGTCTTCGAGTCGCCCTACAACATCGCCTTCGAGCAGGCCGAGAACCGCATGCATACCATCAAGGCGATCCTCGTCTCGACCCTCGCCGACATCTGACCGCGCTCCTGCGCCCCGGCCCACGCGGCCGGGCGCAGCCGCCTTCCGGAGGTAACCGATATGCGTATCGTCGTCGCATTGGGCGGTAATGCCCTGCTACGCCGTGGCGAACCCATGACCGCGGACAACCAGCGGGAAAACGTGCGGATCGCCGCCGAACAGATCGCCAAGGTGGCGCCCGGCAACGAGCTGGTGATCGCCCACGGCAACGGCCCCCAGGTCGGCCTGCTGGCCCTCCAGGGTGCCGCCTACGACAAGGTCTCGCCCTACCCGCTGGACGTCCTCGGCGCGGAAACCGAGGGCATGATCGGCTACATGATCGAACAGGAAATGGGCAACCTGCTGCCGTTCGAAGTGCCGTTCGCCACCATCCTCACCCAGGTCGAGGTGGACGGTAAGGATCCGGCGTTCCAGAACCCGACCAAGCCGATCGGCCCGGTCTACTCCAGGGAAGAAGCCGAGCGCCTGGCCGCCGAGAAGGGCTGGAGCATCGCCCCGGACGGCGACAAGTTCCGCCGCGTGGTGCCCAGCCCGCGGCCGAAGCGGATCTTCGAGATCCGCCCGGTGAAGTGGCTGCTGGAGAAAGGCACCATCGTCATCTGCGCTGGCGGCGGCGGTATCCCGACCATGTACGACGAGGCCGGGAAGAAGCTCAGCGGCGTCGAGGCGGTGATCGACAAGGACCTCTGCTCCTCGCTGCTGGCCCAGGAGCTGGTGGCCGACATCCTGATCATCGCCACCGACGTCGACGCGGCCTACGTCGACTGGGGCAAGCCGACCCAGAAGGCCATCGCCCAGGCCCACCCGGACGAACTGGAGCGCCTCGGCTTCGCCGCCGGCTCCATGGGTCCGAAGGTCCAGGCCGCCATCGAGTTCGCCCGCGCCACCGGCAAGGACGCGGTGATCGGTTCGCTCGCGGACATCGTCGCGATCACCGAGGGCAAGGCGGGAACACGGGTCAGCACACGCAAGGCGGGCATCGAGTACCGCTGATACACCACCCCCAGGGCCGCTTCGCGGCCCTTCTTCATTCTCCTCTGCCGGCATCGGGCGAAAGGTGGATAGCGCCACGCCTCTGCGCGCGGACTTTCAAGCAAGTCCCGCAACACTCGCCTACGCCCCACCTCTGCCAACAGCCCGGCCATGGGCGTCAATCTCCCCACGGCAGACCGCCAGCACTTGTGGAAAGCCCACGCAACGCGGTATTCAGTAGGAAAATACGTGACTCGATAGTCATGATTCACGTCAGCATAGTCACCCTGATCATTTCAACGGCCACTGGCTCGTGCCCGGGTCCGTGAAGCTCGCCTCGCCGACGGGAAAGGCCGCCATCGCCGCCACGCGCTTCCCGCTCCGGACCAGGCAGCAGCCCGGCACGCGAACGACTATTCGAAGGAGTTTCTGAGTGATGTCTCGACTACCGGTCATTGTTGGTTTCGGTGGCTACAACGCAGCAGGCCGTAGTTCCTTCCACCACGGCTTCCGCCGCATGGTCATCGAATCGATGGACCCGCAGGCGCGCCAGGAAACCCTAGCCGGCCTGGCGGTCATGATGAAACTGGTCAAGGCCGAAGGCGGCCGCTACCTGGCCGAAGACGGCACGCCGCTGTCCCCGGAGGACATCGAGCGGCGCTACGCCGAACGCATCTTCGCCTCTACCCTGGTGCGACGCATCGAACCGCAGTACCTCGACCCGGATGCAGTCCACTGGCACAAGGTCCTCGAGCTGTCCCCTGCCGAAGGCCAGGCGCTGACCTTCAAGGCCTCGCCCAAGCAACTGCCCGAGCCGCTGCCGGCCAACTGGTCGATCGCTCCCGCGGAGGACGGCGAGGTGCTGGTGAGCATCCACGAGCGCTGCGAGTTCAAGGTCGACAGCTACCGTGCGCTGACGGTGAAGTCCGCCGGCCAGTTGCCCACCGGTTTCGAACCGGGCGAGCTGTACAACTCGCGCTTCCACCCGCGCGGCCTGCAGATGTCGGTGGTCGCCGCGACCGACGCGATCCGCTCCACCGGCATCGACTGGAAGACCATCGTCGACAACGTCCAGCCCGACGAGATCGCGGTATTCTCCGGCAGCATCATGAGCCAGCTCGACGACAACGGTTTCGGCGGCCTGATGCAATCCCGCCTGAAGGGCCACCGGGTCTCGGCCAAGCAACTGCCGCTGGGCTTCAACAGCATGCCCACCGATTTCATCAATGCCTACGTGCTCGGCAGCGTCGGCATGACCGGCAGCATCACAGGCGCCTGCGCCACCTTCCTCTACAACCTGCAGAAGGGTATCGACGTCATCACCAGCGGCCAGGCCCGGGTGGTCATCGTCGGCAACAGCGAGGCGCCGATCCTGCCGGAGTGCATCGAGGGCTACAGTGCCATGGGCGCACTGGCCACCGAAGAAGGCCTGCGCCTGATCGAAGGCCGCGACGACGTGGACTTCCGCCGCGCCAGCCGGCCGTTCGGCGAGAACTGCGGCTTCACCCTGGCCGAGTCCAGCCAATACGTAGTGCTGATGGACGACGAACTGGCCCTGCGCCTGGGCGCGGATATCCACGGCGCGGTAACCGACGTGTTCATCAACGCCGACGGTTTCAAGAAGTCCATCTCCGCCCCCGGCCCGGGCAACTACCTGACGGTAGCCAAGGCGGTGGCCAGCGCGGTGCAGATCGTCGGCCTGGACACCGTGCGCCACGCCAGCTTCGTCCACGCCCACGGCTCCAGCACGCCGGCCAACCGGGTCACCGAATCGGAAATCCTCGACCGCGTGGCCAGCGCCTTCGGCATCGACGGCTGGCCGGTCACCGCGGTGAAGGCCTACGTCGGCCACTCCCTGGCCACCGCCAGCGCCGATCAACTGATTTCCGCCCTGGGCACCTTCAAGTACGGCATCCTCCCTGGGATCAAGACCATCGACAAGGTCGCCGACGACGTCCACCAGCAGCGCCTGAGCATCTCCAATCGCGACATGCGCCAGGACAAGCCGCTGGAGGTATGCTTCATCAACTCCAAGGGCTTCGGCGGCAACAACGCCAGCGGCGTGGTGCTGTCGCCGCGAATCGCCGAGAAGATGCTGCGCAAGCGCCATGGCCAAGCGGCCTTCGCCGCCTACGTCGAGAAGCGCGAGCAGACCCGCGCCGCCGCCCGCGCCTACGACCAGCGCGCGCTGCAGGGCGACCTGGAGATCATCTACAACTTCGGCCAGGACCTGATCGACGAACATGCCATCGAGGTCAGCGCCGAACAGGTGACGGTGCCCGGCTTCAGCCAGCCGCTGGTATACAAGAAGGACGCGCGTTTCAGCGACATGCTCGACTGAGCGCCGCCACAACGGAAAAGGCCCGGCTAGACCGGGCCTTTTCGTTTCAGTGCAGCGCGCGCGCCAGTTGGATCAGCTCGCTGCGCCACTCGGCAGCGCGCGGCAGGGCCAGGAAGGAGCCGTTGAGGTAGTCCTCGCGCGGCTCGTAGGTGAATGGCGCGCCATGCAGGTCGAGCACCTCGCCGCCGGCGCCTTCCAGCACACCCTGGGCGGCGGCCGTGTCCCATTGCGAGGTTGGCGTCAGGCGCGGATAGCAGTCGGCAGCGCCCTCGGCCAGCAGGCAGAACTTCAGCGAACTGCCGATGCTGGCTCGCCGCAGGTCGCCGAAGCGCTCACTCAAGCCATCCAGCAGGCGCTCCTGGGCCGGGCTGCCATGGCGCTTGCTGGCCACCACGGTGAAGGCCTCCTCGGGCTCCAGGCGCACACTGATCGGTTGCGCGCGGCCATCGGCCTCCTCGCGCCAGGCACCGAGACCGGCGCCACCGTAGTAGCAGCGGCCGCTCACCGGCACGCCGACCAGGCCGAACAGCACCCGGCCATCCTCGACCAGGGCCACGTTGACGGTGAACTCCTCGCTACCGGAGATGAACTCCTTGGTGCCGTCCAGCGGGTCCACCAGCCACCAGCGCCGCCAGTGGCCGCGCTCGCTCAGCGGTATCTCGCAATCCTCTTCGGAAAGCACCGGAATGTCCGGCGCCAGCGCCCGCAACCCCGCCTCCAATATATGGTGCGCGGCAAGGTCGGCGGCGGTAACCGGCGATTCGTCGGCCTTCGAGCGCACCGCCACGTCGGCGCGCCAGTGCGGCAGGATCGCCTCGCCGGCGCGCCGCACCAGCGCCACCAATTCGCCCCAGGGCACCGGTCTCATGCCTGGTACTCGCCGCGCTGAGTGAGCAGGTCGCGTACCAGGTACAGCGCAGCCAGGGCGCGGCCTTCGCTGAACTGGGCGTGCTGGGCCAGGCTCGACAGTTCGCGCAGGCTGATGCGATCGACGCCCATCGGCTCCGGCTCGTCGCCCGGCAGGCGCTCCTCGTAGAGGTCGCGCGCCAGCACCACCTGGATGCGCTGGCTCATGTAGCCCGGCGACAGCGACAGTTCGGTGATGTGCTCCAGTTGCCGGGCACCGTAGCCCGCTTCCTCCTTGAGCTCGCGGTTGGCCGCCGCGAGGATGTCCTCGCCCGGCTCGACCAGGCCCTTGGGCAGCGACAACTGGTATTCGTCGACCCCGGCGCAATATTCCTCCACCAGCACCGCGTGCTCGGCATCGAGCATGGCCACCACCATCACCGCACCGTAGCCCTGGCCCTTGCCGACCAGACGCTCGTAGGTGCGCTCGACGCCATTGCTGAAGCGCAGTTGCAACTCCTCGACAGCGAACAGTCGGCTCTTCGCGACGATCTCGCTGGCGAGTACGGTGGGTTTCTGACGCATGTGGATAACTCCTTGGCGAAGCCGGCGGGTTATCATACCCCGGCTTTTCCGATTATCCCTGTCGGAGATTGATGGGAAGCGACAGATTTCCGCATCGATCGCGACGAACCGCGACAAGAGCCGCCATGCCCACCCTGCCCTGGTCCGCCATCGACACCGTGCTGCTCGACATGGACGGCACCCTGCTCGACCTGCACTTCGACAACCACTTCTGGCTGGAACACCTGCCCCAGCGCTATGCCGAACGCAATGGCCTCAGTCGCACCGAAGCCGACGCCGTGCTCGAGCCGCTGTTCCGCGAACACGCCGGCCAGCTCAACTGGTACTGCCTGGATTTCTGGAGCCGGGAACTGGACCTGTCGATCCGCGAACTCAAGCACGAGGTGGCGCACCTGATCTCGCTGCGTCCGCACGCCGATACCTTCCTCGCCGCCCTGCGCCGGGCCGGCAAGCGCGTGGCGCTGATCACCAACGCGCACCGCGACTCGCTGTCGCTGAAGCTGGAACGGATCGAACTGGCGCCCTATTTCGACCGACTGATCAGCTCCCACGACTACGGCTACCCGAAGGAGGACGCGCGCTTCTGGAGCGCCCTGCAAGCCGATTTCGGCTTCGACCCGCAGCGCAGCCTGTTCATCGACGACAGCCTGCCGATCCTGCGCAGCGCCCGCGCCTATGGTGTCGCCCACCTGTTGGCGGTACGCCACCCGGACAGCCGTGGCCAGGTCCGGGACACCGAGGAGTTCGCCGCCCAGGAGGACTACCGGCGGCTGCTCGAAGGACTGCCGTAGCCGCGGAAACGAAAACCCCGCCACGCGGGCGGGGTTGGCGAAACGCCGGGATCACTCGGGAATGCGCAGGACCTGGCCGGGGTAGATCTTGTCCGGATGGCTGAGCATCGGCTTGTTGGCCTCGAAGATCTTCATGTAGGCGTTGGCATTGCCGTATTCGGCCTTGGCGATGGCGCTCAGGGTGTCGCCTTTCTTCACAGTGACGAAGCGCGCCTCCGGAGCGGCCTGGGCCACGGTGATCTTGTCTTCCACCGAGGAGACGCCGGCGACGTTGCCCAGCGCCAGCAGGATCTTCTCTTTCTCCTCCTGGCTGGCCACCTCGCCCGAGGCGATGACCTTGTCGCCTTCCACCGAAACCTGGATGTTCGGGTTGCCCAGGCCGACCTTGGCGACGTGCTCCTTCAGCGACTCGGCCGCCTGTGCCTCATGCCCCGTCAGCGTATCCCACAGCTTTTCACCGGCTTCCTTCACGAACGCGAAAATACCCATCTTTGGTTCTCCCTTTACGGTTACGGTTGCAAGCGGCCGGCGCAATCCCGATCCGCGACTAGCCAAGTCTAGACTGCAAAAACCGGCGAAATATCCCCAGGCTCCTTCGTCACCCCATAACACTGCGCCCATTCGCGTTAAGATTCGGCGACACCCCCGCCACGGAAGCGCCGATGGACATCAAGCAACTGAAATTCCTCTGCGCCCTCGACGAAACCCGCCACTTCGGCCAGGCCGCCGCGCGCTGCCACGTCACCCAGCCGACCCTGTCCATGCGCCTGCGCAGCCTGGAGGAAGAACTCGGCCTGGAACTGGTGCGACGCAGCCAGCGCTTCGAAGGCTTCACCGAGGCCGGCGAGCGCGTACTGGCCTGGGCACGCAGCCTGCTGGCGGCCCAGGAAGGGCTGTACGCGGAAGCCGCCGCCTGCCGCGGGCAACTGGTCGGGACCCTGCGCCTGGGCGTGGTGCCGCTGGCCAGCTTCGACCCGATGCGCCTGGTCCAGCACATGGCCGGGCGCCACCCGGAGTTGCGTTTCCAGCTCTATTCCCTGAGTTCGGAACAGGTACTCGAAGGCCTGGCGCGCAACCAGTTCGATCTCGGCGTCTCTTATCTGGACCGTCTGGACCGCAGCCATTTCGAGGGCATCGAACTGGCGGAGACCCGCATGGGCCTGCTCCATCACCCCAGCCATTTCCCGCTCGACGCCGCGCTGCTGAACTGGGAAGCGCTGGCTGGCCTGCCGCTAGGCCTGCTCTCGGCGGGCATGCACTTCCGCCAATCCATCGACCACAACTTCCGCAGCCGCGGGTTGAGCCCCATCGCGCGCCTGGAAACCGACTCGGTACAGCAACTGCTGCAGGCGGTGCAGCGCGGCTTGTGCTGCGCGATCATGCCGCTGGGCAGCGAAGTCGACGGCGAGTTGCGCCTGATCCCCATCGAGGACGCCCATACCCTGGCAGCGCTCGGTCTGATCATCCGCAGCGGACAGCCGCGCTCGGCGCTGGCCGAAGCCTGTTTCGAGGAAGCCCGGAACTGGTTGGCGCCGCAGTCTTGATAGATCACGTCGATCAGCGCATCGGCACAACCGATTAGACGCTGCCCCGCGTCAGGCCTAGGCTGGTGCCACACCTAGAACGATAGGGCCCAGCCCATGCCTTGCCAGCCTGCATGCCCGGTATCCGCGGATACCTGGGCGCCTTCCGCCGTTCCCGACGATTACCGCTACGCCGACCTGCACCTGCCGCAGCAGGTCGGCCAGGCCTCCCTTGCCGCCGAGTGTGCCGTGGCGATCAGCTACAACGGACTGAACCAGGCGGTGATGATGGCCTCGCCCGAGGACATCGAGGATTTCGTCCGCGGTTTCAGCCTCAGCAGCGGCTTCGTGGAGTCCATCGACGACATCTATGAAATCCGCGTCAGCGGCCAGGGCGAATCCCTCCACGCCGAGGTCGAAATCAGCAGCCGCGCGTTCTGGAACCTCAAGCGCCAACGCCGGCAACTGGCCGGCACTTCCGGATGCGGCCTGTGCGGCGTCGAAGCCCTGGAGCAGGCCCTGCCGCAACTGCCGGAACGGTCGCCGCAGGCGCTGCCTCCCGCCGCCCATCTCGGCGCCCTGCGCCAGCGTATCGAGCAGGCCCAGCGACTGGCGCGCCATAGCGGCGCCCTGCATGCCGCGCTGTATTTCGACGGGCATGGCGAGCTGCGCCTGTGTCGCGAGGACATCGGCCGCCACAACGCCCTCGACAAGCTGATCGGCGCCCTGCACCGCCAAGGCCTCGACGCCGCGCGCGGTTTCGCCGTGGTCACCAGCCGCTGCAGCCTGGAGCTTATCCACAAGGCCGTACGTGCCGGGATCGGCACCCTGGTCAGCCTCTCCGCCCCCACCGCCCTGACCGTGCAATGGGCGCGCCGCCACCAACTGAACCTGATCCACCAGCCCCATCACAACGCCCCGCGGGTCTACAGCCCGGCGCCGGCCGCAACCGAGTGAGTCCGCCATGAGCCTGCAACCTCTCCAACCCCGCTACAAGCCCTATGCCGGCGCCGCCGCCGGCTGGGGCGCGCTGCGCAGCGTGGCGCACTTCTGGCTGGACAGCAAACAGCCGTTCAAGAACCTCCGCGCCCTGCTCAAGACCAACCAGAACGGCGGTTTCGACTGCCCCGGCTGCGCCTGGGGCGACTCGCCGGAAGACGGCCGGGTGAAGTTCTGCGAGAACGGTGCCAAGGCAGTCAACTGGGAAGCCACCAAGCGCCGCGTCGACGCGGCGTTCTTCGCCCGCTACAGCGTCAGCGCCCTGCGCGAACAGAGCGACTACTGGCTGGAATACCAGGGCCGCCTCACCGGACCGATGCGCTACGACCCGCTCAGCGACCACTACCAGCCGATCACCTGGGACGCCGCCTTCGCCCTGGTCGCCGAGCACCTGCGACGCCTGGATAGCCCCGACCAGGCGGAGTTCTATACCTCCGGGCGGGCCAGCAACGAGGCGGCCTACCTCTACCAGTTGTTCGTCCGCGCGTTCGGCACAAACAACTTCCCCGACTGCTCGAACATGTGCCACGAAGCCAGCGGCGTGGCACTGGGCCGCAGCGTCGGGGTCGGCAAGGGCAGCGTGACCTTCGACGACTTCGAACACGCCGACGCGATCTTCATCCTTGGGCAGAACCCCGGCACCAACCACCCGCGCATGCTCGAGCCGCTGCGCGAGGCAGTGAAGCGCGGTGCCCAGGTGGTCTGCTTCAACCCTCTCAAGGAGCGCGGCCTGGAGCGCTTCCAGCACCCGCAGAACGCGCTGGAAATGCTGACCAACGGGTCCTCGCCGCTGAACACCGCGTTCTTCCGTCCGGCACTGGGCGGCGACATGGCGGCGATCCGCGGGATCGCCAAGTTCCTCCTCGCCTGGGAGCGCGAAGCCCAGGCCGAGGGTAGCGAGCCGGTATTCGACCACGCCTTCATCGCCGAGCACACCGACGGCCTCGAGGCCTACCTGGCCGAACTGGATGCCACCCCCTGGGAACACCTGGAGCGCCAGTCCGGGCTGGGCCTGGCGGAAATCGAGCAGGCTGCGCGGATGTACCGGCGGGCGAACAGGGTCATCGTCTGCTGGGCGATGGGCATCACCCAGCACCACCATTCGGTGGCGATCATCCAGGAAATCGTCAACCTGCAACTCCTGCGCGGCAACCTGGGCCGCCCGGGCGCCGGTCTCTGCCCGGTCCGCGGCCACAGCAACGTTCAGGGTGACCGCACCATGGGCATCAACGAGCGGCCGCCGGCGGCGCTGCTCGACGCACTGGAACGGCGCTTCGGCTTCGAAGTGCCACGCCACAACGGGCACAACGCCGTCGAGGCGATCGCCGCGATGCTCGCCGGCAAGTCGAAGGTCTTCATCGGCCTGGGCGGCAATTTCGCCCAGGCCACCCCGGACAGTCCGCGCACCCACGCCGCCCTGGCGTCATGCGACCTGACCGTGCACATCAGCACCAAGCTCAACCGCAGCCACCTGACCACCGGCCGCGACGCACTGATCCTGCCCTGCCTGGGGCGCACCGACATCGACCGCCAAGCCGAAGGCCCGCAGGCGGTCACGGTGGAAGACTCGTTCAGCATGATCCACGCATCCTACGGGCAACTGGAGCCGCTCTCGCAGCAGATGCGTTCGGAGCCGGCGATCATCGCCGGCATCGCCAAGGCAACCCTGGGCAACCATCCGGTGGACTGGGACGCGCTGATCGCCAACTACGAGCGCATCCGCGAGCTGATCGCCGACACCATCCCCGGTTTCGCCGACTTCAACCGCCGCGTCCGCCATCCCGGTGGCTTCTACCTCGGCAACTCCGCCGGCGAACGACGCTGGAACACCGCCAGCGGCAAGGCCAACTTCGTCGCCAACCCGCTGCCCCGCGACCTGTTGCCGGCACAGGTGCGCGACAGCGGCCTCGAACCCGACCTGATCCTGCAGACCCTGCGCTCCCATGACCAGTACAACACCACCATCTACGGCCTGGACGATCGCTATCGCGGAGTGAAGGGCCAGCGCGAAGTGGTATTCGCCAACGAGGCGGATATCCGCCGCCTGGGCTACCAGCCGGGCGACAAGGTCGACCTGGTCTCGCTGTGGAGCGATGGCATCGAACGCCGGGTACGCCGCTTCACCCTGCTCGCCTTCGACATCCCGGCCGGCCAGGCAGCCGCCTACTACCCGGAAACCAATCCCCTGGTGCCGCTGGAGAGCGTCGGCGTCGGCAGCCATACGCCGACTTCGAAGTTCATCGCGGTACGCCTGGAAAAGGCCACGGGCGACGGGCGCATTATCTGAAGCCCATGAAAAACGCCGCCTCCTGCAACAGGAGGCGGCGTCTTAAGGAAAAAGTCGATGAAAGGCCTTGAAGGCAGGCCGCTCGTCGGCGTTAGAATGGCCAGCATCCCGCCAGCAAAAATACCGATTTCGACCCTGAAATCGCGGTTCACATTTGGTTTACGACCGCCTCTACTTAAGAAAGTTCCCCATACAAAACAAGTACTTGGAATATTTCGAATTTGCTCTACCAATCGTCGGCTGGCGCTTGTCAGCGGTTTGGGCCAACCCCAGCATCGCAGCCGTCATCCCCACAGAGAGAAACTCTCTATGAAGTATTCCTCGATACTCCTGTTGTCCCTGAGTCTGGTCGGTAGTACCGCCTTCGCAGGCGACGACACCCGCGCGGCCATCGGCGGCGCCTTGGGCGGGGTGTTGGGTTCGGTCGTCGGCGATGCGGTCGGCGGCAGCACTGGCGCCGCGATCGGTAGTGGCATCGGTGGCGCTGCGGGCGGTGCAGTCGGCGCCGGACGCGGCAACAAGACCGAAGCGGCGATCGGCGGCGGCCTCGGTGCCGCAGGCGGCAACGTCATCGGCCGGCAGATCGGTGGCAGCACCGGTGGCCTGATCGGCGCGGCCCTCGGCGGCGCCGGCGGCGGCGCGCTGGGCAACCATTATGGCGACGGCAACCGCCGCTACGACGACGATGACGACTACCGCGACCGTCGCTACTACCGCCGCGCCGGCTATCGCGATGGCTATTACCGGCATGACAACGGCCATCACTATGGCCAGTACAAGAAGTGGAAGCGCCACAAGCATCATCGTCGCTACTACGACGACTGAACCCGCCGCTCCCTACGAGGCAAAGGCCGGGCCGGATGGTCCGGCCTTTGTGCGAACGACCGTATTTCCCTCCCGATTGAAACGATGAGGCACGCACGATGCGTAAATCTCTCCTGGTAATCGCGTTCGGCCTGCTGAGCGCACAAGCCGCGCTCGCCGGCGACTCCACCAAGACCGCGGTGGGCGGCGGCGTAGGCGGTGCCCTGGGCAACGTCGTGGGCGGCGCCATCGGCGGTAGCACCGGTGCCGCCATAGGCGCCGGCCTGGGTGGCGCGGCCGGCGGCGCGATGACCGCCAAGGACGGGCGCAAGACCGAAGCCGCCCTGGGTGGCGGGCTAGGCGCGGCCGGCGGTTCGGTGATCGGCAACAAGCTGGGCGGCAGCACCGGCGCGACCATAGGTGCAGGCCTCGGCGGCGCAGCGGGTGGCGCGGTCGGTAACAACCTGGGCAAGGACAACGACAGCGGTCACCGTGGCAAGAAACACCGCAAGCACAAGCATCGTTGATCGGCATGCTTGCCGAAGCTGATGTGTAAAAGCCCCGCGAACGCGGGGCTTTTACTTTCTACCGTTCGTCAGCCTTTCGGTGCCGTTTTCAACTCGTCGCGAACGATCAGGACGCCACGCGGCGCCTCGATCCCGACCCGGGCCTGGTTGCCGATGATATCGGTGACCAGGATCCGGATGCCGCCTTCGCGCAACTGCCGAATCAGTTCCTCCGCCGGGTAGTCGGCCTTGAGGGACAGGGTGATGCCTTCGCCTTCTCGGCGGGAGAGTATCAGGAAACCCATGTTCCGCGTCCTTGCCAGTCATAGCAGGGGCAAACCGGCCCCTTTGGTGAATGAAATGGTGTGGAGGGATGGTCACAGAACATTGCTCCAGCGTCGAGACTGCAAACGTTCAATCAGAAATGTCCCATCCAGCGCTTCCTGTTCGCCTCACGCCATGTCATGGATTGTCGCACCGGGCTCGCTTTGCTAGCGTGCCGGACATCAATTCCATCCGAGATTTCCAGATGCGCCCGTCGTTCGCCAGTTGGGGCCTGCTTGCCCTCCTGCTCCTGCAAGGCCCGTTGCTCCAGGCCCAGCCGCTGTCACCGGCTCTCCAGCAACTGTTGAGCCTGAGCAGCCAGCGTTTGCAACTAGCCGATCAGGTAGCCCAGAGCAAGGCCCAGTCGGGCAAGGCGGTACAGGACAGCCCGCGGGAAGAACAACAGTTGCAGATGCTCGCCGGACAAGCCGGGAGCCACGGGGTCGGCGCCGAGCAGGTGCGCCTGCTGTTCGCCGCGCAGATCGAGGCGAACAAGCTGGTCCAGTACCGCCTGCTCAGCCGGCCGCTACCGGACGCTGGCCAGGCGGTCGACCTGGAGCGCATCCGCAGCCGCCTCAATCAGCTCAACCTGGAGCTGCTGCGCGGCTACGCCCCGGCGCTCGCCGAACTGCGCCTCGACGACTGCCGGCCGAGGCTCAACCAGGCGCTGCAACGGCAGGTACGCGACGATCGCCTGGACGAGCTGCACGCCATCGCCCTGTCACGGGCGGCGGGCGATCTCTGTCACTGGGCCGCGCTCTGAAGCGCGGCCAGCGCATCGCGTAGTTCCTGCGGAATGGCCACCGGGCGGCTGCTTCGGCGCTCCACGAAGACATGCACGAAACGCCCGGCCGCGCAGGCCTCCCGCTGCCCTTCGAGGAACAAGGCCAGTTCGTACTGCACCGAGCTGTTGCCCAGGCGCGCCACCCGCAGGCCCATCTCGATCCGCTGGGGGAAGGCCACCGGCGCGAAATAGTCGCAGCTGGAACTGACCACCAGGCCGATCACTTCGCCGCCCTGGATATCCAGGCCGCCGCGCTCGATCAGGTAGGTATTCACCGCCGTGTCGAAGAACGCATAGTAGGTCACGTTGTTCACGTGTCCGTAGATGTCGTTGTCGTGCCAGCGCGTGGTGATCGGCTGGAAATGAAGGTACTGCTCGCGCAGCGGTCGCAGGGCGGTCGCCATGCCCGGTCCTCGTAGAAGGGATTCAGTATGCCGCGCGATAGATCGCCAGGGCATCCGCCTCGCCGACCTCGCGCGGGTTGTTGACCAGCAGACGCTGCTGGAGCATCGCGTCGGCGGCCAGGCGCGGCAGCATCGCCTCGTCCACCCCGGCGTCGCGCAAGCGGCTCGGCAGGCCGTTGCGCGGACTGAGCTGGGCCAGTTCATCGATCAGCTGCGCGGTAAGCGCGTCGCGATCGCCCGGACGCAAGCGGTCGCCCAGCAGCAGCGGCGCCAGCTCGGCATAGAGTCCAGCGGCAGCGGGAGCGTTGAAACGAATCACCTCCGGTAGCACCAGCGCATTGCTCAGGCCGTGGGGAATGTGGAAATGCCCTCCCAGCGGATAGGCCAGGGCATGCACCGCCGCCACCGGCGCATTGGCGAAGGCCTGCCCGGCCAGGCAGGCGCCCAGCAGCATGGCCTGGCGCGCCTCGCGGTCGCCGCCGTCGCCTACCGCGCGTTCCAGGTTGGCCGCCAGCAGGCGCAACGCCTCCCGCGCCAGCAGGTCGGACAGCGGGTTCTTCTTCAGCTTGCTGGTATAGCTCTCGATCGCATGCACCATCGCGTCGATACCGGTCGCCGCGGTGACCGCCGGCGGCAGCCCGAGGGTCAGGTCGGCATCGAGCAGCGCCAGATCGGGCAGCAGGTAGGGCGAGACCACACCCATCTTGGTGGTCTCGCCAGTGGTGACGATGGCGATCGGCGTCACCTCGGAGCCGGTCCCGGCGGTGGTCGGCACCTGGATCAGCGGCAGGCGCGGCCCGCGTGCGTTGCCGACCCCGAAGACCTCGCCGAGCCCCTGCCCTGCCTCTGGATGGGCGAGCAGCGCGATCAGCTTGGCCACGTCCATGGAACTGCCACCGCCGAAACCGATCACCAGCTCGGCAGCCATGGCCCGCGCCCGCCCGAGCGCGGCCTCGACCACCGATTCAGGCGGATCGGCGAGCACCTGGTCGTACACCTCGACGGCCAGGCCCAGGCGCGGGAAGCCGGGCAGGATCGCATCCAGCAAGCCGAGCCGGGTGATCCCCGGGTCGGTCACGATCAACACGCGGCGCGCCCTTCGCTCGCGGCAGAGTTCAGCCAGGCGGATGGCGGAGCCGACCTCGCAGAGGATCTGCGCGGTAGTGGCGAAACTGAAAGCTTGCATATCGGTCTCCCTGGGCGAGACGCCCGTCAGAACGAGAAATGCTCCTCGGGCAGGGCCATCAGGCAGTCGGCGCCGCCGAGCAAGGCTTCGCGGTGCATGCTCGCCCGCGGCAGGATGCGCCGCAGGTAGAAATCGGCGCTGCGCAGCTTGGCCCGATAGAAATCGCCCTCGCCGGAGCCGCCGTCCAGCGCTTCCTGGGCTCGTGCAGCGGCTTGCAACCAGAGGGCCGCGAGCAATACGTAGGCGCTGTACTGGAGGAAGTCCACCGAAGTGGCGCCGATCTCCTGGGGATCGCGGGCGCAGGCCTCGAGTACCTGGCCGGTGAGCTGCCGCCACTCCTCCAGGCGTTGCAGCACCGGCTCGACCAGCGGCGCCAGCGCAGCACGCCCTTGCAGCGCCTCGCTGGCCGCCGCCAGTTCGCCTTGCAGCGCCAGCAGTTCGCCGCCCTGGTCGCCGAGCAGCTTGCGGCGGACCAGATCGAGCGCCTGGATGCCATTGGTGCCTTCGTAGATCTGGGTGATGCGACTGTCGCGCATCAATTGCTCCATGCCCCATTCGCGGATGAAGCCGTGACCGCCATAGACCTGTACGCCGAGGCTGGCGACTTCCTGGCCGACATCGGTAAGGAAGGCCTTGACGATGGGGATCAGCAGCGCTGCACGGCGCGTCGCCGCGCGCCGGCCGTCAGCATCCGGATGGCCGTGTTCCAGGTCGAGCTGACGTGCGCAGCAGGCCGCCAGCATGCGGCAGCCTTCGACCAGGGTCTTCTGGGTCAGCAGCATGCGCCGCACGTCGGGGTGCACGATGATCGGGTCGGCGACCTTGTCCGGTGCCTGCGGGCCGACCAGGGCGCGCGACTGCAGGCGTTCGCGGGCGTAGCCGAGGGCGCCCTGGAAGGCCCGTTCGGCGATACCCAGGCCCTGCAGGCCGACCTGGAAGCGCGCGTCGTTCATCATCGTGAACATGCAGGCCAGGCCCTGGTTCGCCTGGCCCAGCAGCCAGCCCCTGGCGCCGTCGAAGTTCATCACGCAGGTGGAGGCGCCCTTGATCCCCATCTTGTGCTCGATGGCGCCGCACCCCAGGCTGTTGCGCTCGCCCAGGGAGCCATCGGGATTGGCGACGAACTTCGGCACCAGGAACAGACTGATGCCCTTCACCCCGGCCGGCGCGTCCGCCAGGCGCGCCAGCACCAGGTGGACGATGTTCTCGGTGAGGTCCTGCTCGCCACCGCTGATGAAGATCTTGCTGCCGCTGATCGCGTAGCTGCCGTCGGCCTGCGCCTCGGCGCGGGTGCGCAGGAGGGCGAGGTCGGTGCCGGCCTGGGGTTCGGTCAGGCACATGGTGCCGGCCCATTCGCCGCTCACCAGCTTGCCCAGGTAGTCGCGCCGCAACGCCTCGTCGCCATGCTTGTACAGGGCCAGCACGGCGCCCTCGGTCAGCCCCGAATAGACGCGGAAGGACAGGCTGGCGGCCATCAGCATCTCGTGGAAGCACGCGGAGACCATCTGCGGGAAGCCCTGGCCGCCGTACTCGGTGGGTCCGGTCATGCTCGCCCAGCCGTTCTCGCTGTACTGCCGGTAGGCTTCGCGAAAGCCGGTGGGGGTGGTCACCACGCCGTCCTTCAGCTTCGCGCCTTCCTCGTCGCTGTTGCGATTGAGCGGCGCCACCACCTGGCCGGTGTAGCGCGCGCCTTCCTCGAGCACGCCGTCGATCAGTTCGCGATCGATGCCGTTGCCCAGCAGTTCGCAATGCGCGCCGACATCGAACAGTTCATGGAGAACGAAGCGCATGTCGCGCAAGGGGGCCTGGTAATCCATCTCAGCGCGCCTCCTGCAGGTCGGCGAAGGCTCCGCCCTCGGCGGCCAGGCGCTCGACCAGGGACGCCGGCTTCCAGCGCGCGCCGTGGCGCTGTTCGAGGAAACGCAGGCGTTGCAGCAGCTCGGCCGCGCCGAGGCGATCGGCCCAGGCCATGGGACCGCCCTCCGCGGCGGGGAAGCCGTAGCCGTTCAGGTAGACAGTGTCGATGTCGGCACTACGGGCGGCGATACCCTCGTCGAGGATCTTCGCGCCCTCGTTGACCAGCGCCAGCAGGCAACGCTCGAGGATTTCCTCGTCGGCGAAATCGCGCCGCGGGTAGCCCAGCGTCTCGGCAACCCGGAGCACCAGGGCATCCACCTCGGTATCGTGCTCCGCCTGGCGGCTGCCCGGCGCGTAGCGGTAGTAGCCGGCACCGCTCTTCTGGCCGAAGCGGCCCATCTCGCAAAGGCGGTTGTCCACCTGCACGGCCGGCTGGTCCTGGCCGACCCCGGCCAACTCGCGGGCGCGCCACTCAAGGTCGATACCGACCACGTCGTACATGCGGAACGGCCCCATGGCGAAACCGAACGCCTGGAGAGCCCGGTCCACCTGGTACGGCAGGGCGCCTTCCAGCAGCATCAGGCGGGCCTCGGTGGCGTAGGGTTCGAGCATGCGGTTGCCGATGAAGCCGTGGCAGTTGCCGGCCACCACGCTGACCTTGCCCATCCGCTCGCCCAGCGCCAGGGCCGCCTCCAGCACCGCCGGCGCGGTCTGCGCGCCGCGCACGATCTCCAGCAGCCGCATGATGTGCGCCGGGCTGAAGAAGTGCAGGCCGAGCACCTGACCCGGACGCGCGGTGACCGCGGCGATGGCGTCGATGTCCAGGTAGGAGGTATTGCTGGCCAGCACCGCGGAGGGCTTCAGCGCCGCGTCCAGCTCGCGGAAGATCGATTGCTTGAGTTCCAGGTTCTCGTAGACCGCCTCGATCACCAGGTCCGCCTCGCGCATCGCGGCGAGGTGCTGGACCGGCGTGATGCGGGCGCGGCGCGCGGCCGCTTCCTCTTCGCCGATGCGCCCCTGGCGCACGTGGTGCGCGTAGGTGTCGGCCACGGCGCCGAGCGCCTGGTTGAGCATCTGCGGGTTGCTGTCCAGCCACTGCACGTCGAGACCGGCGTTGGCCAGGCACATGACGATACCGCGACCCATGGTGCCGGCGCCGATCACCGCGGCCTGGCGGAAGGAAAAGTTCTGGCTCATGGTCTTGTCCTCGTTGTAGCGAGCGCAGGAGGAACGGTGGACAAAACCTGGGGCAGTCCGACCGCACAAAAAGCGACCACTACCTTAGGGGAAGGTCGTACTATTTTTGAAATTTAGTCTTGTGATAGCTGGAATTCAGGCAGTGAATATCCAAACCTTCGACCTCAACCTGCTACGCGTCCTTGACGCGCTGCTGCGCGAACGCAACGTCTCGCGCGCGGCGGAGCGCCTGGCGCTGAGCCAGCCGGCAGTAAGCAATGCGCTGAACCGCCTGCGCGAGCTGCTCGACGACCCGCTGCTGGTCCGCGCCGGTCGTGCGATGCAGCCGACGCCCCGGGCGCTGGCGCTGGAAGCGCCGATCCGCGCGGCGCTGCGGCAGATCGAACAGAGCCTGGGCGACGGCGAGGGCTTCGATCCGGGGCGCAGCCGGCAGCGCTTCACCGTAGCGGTGACCGACTACGTCGAACTGATCTGCATGCCCGCCCTGATGCGCCGCCTGAGTGAGCGGGCGCCGGGAATCTCCATCGCCATCCAGCACCTGACCCCGACCTTGCCGGCCGAGGCGCTGGACAAAGGCGAACTGGACCTGGTGCTAGGCCGCTTCGAAAACGTCCCGGCGCGCTTCCAGCGCCGCCATTGGGCCAGCGAGACCCTGCAACTGGTCGCCCGGCGTCAGCACCCGCTGCTGGCGCAGGCTCCCGACCTGGCCACCTTCCTGGAGCTGCAGCACCTGTGGGTGCACGGCGGGCAGACCAAGGGGATGGTCGACCAGTGGCTGGGCAGCCAGGGGCTCAAGCGGCAAGTGGCCTACACCACGCCGAACTACCTGCAGGCAGCGCACATCGCCGCGTACAGCGACCTGGTCGGCGTCCTGCCGCGACAACTGGCGCACTACTTCGAACGATTGCTGCCCCTGCAATCGTTCGACCTGCCGTTCGACCTCGGCCCGTTCCACCTGGAACTGGTGTTTCTGGCCCAGCGCGAACGCGACATCGCCCTGCAATGGCTGGTCGAACAGATCCGCCAGGTCGGGGCCGCCGGACCGGACTAGGGGAATCCGGGCAGTCAGAAGCGGTCGCGAATGACCAGTTCTTCCCGCGGCAGCTTGCCGCTGCGCGGCCAGGGTTCAACGGCCTTTTTCCCGACCGCGACCATCAGGCCGATCACATGGTTGTCCGGCAGGTTGATCAGCCGGGCCACGGCATCGAAGTCGAAACCATCCATCGGACACGAATCCAGGCCCTGGCCGCGGGCGACCAGCATCAGGGTCTGCGCCAGCAGGCCGCAGCTGCGCATGGCTTCGTCGCGCTGTACCTGGGGCTTGCCGCGGTAGTAGGTGTCGATGGCGCCTGCCATGAACGCCTGTACCGCCTCGGGAGCACCGTCCCAGACCCGCTGCGCGTTGCGCTCCCAACTGTCGAGCTGGGCGCACACCACCACCAGCATCGCCGCGTCGGTGACCTGCGCCTGGTCCCAGGCCACTTCACGCAACTGCACGCGCAATTGCGGATCGCTGACCTCGACCAGCCGCACGTGTTGCAGGTTGAAGGCGGAAGGCGCATGCAGCGCCAGGTCCAGGAGATGGTCCTTCTCTTCGCGAGTCAGGCTGAAGGATGAGTCGTAGCCCTTGATGGCACGGCGACTACGAACGGCGTCTTCGATATGCATGGGGAAATCCACTGCGAGGGAACAAAGGAGCGCCCACTCTAGGGCATTGGCGAGAAGATAAACCAGACTTCAATAAATCCGACGCAGCCCCACAGCAGCTACTTACAGAATTAAGACTAGGACTATTCCTAGGAAGGAATTTTCCTAAGGAATTGTCCTATATTCCACTCCAATGCCAGCGCCTGGGAGAGGGCCCCTCCCGGGACGCACGAACGCAGAAAAATAAGGATGAACTCACGTAGGAGTAAGCTCATGAACAGGATGGGCCAACTGGCTTTGTTCGGTCTTCTTGTAGGAACTTCCAGCAACCTGTTCGCCGCCCCCGGCAGCATCAGCGGCGTCATCCGCTTCACCGGCGCCATTGTCGAGCCACCATGCTCGATGAGCGCTCCCCGCCAAGACGAAAGCAAGGGCAGTTTCCACCTCAGTGGCTGTCCCATGCAGGCGCGCACCGCGGATGTCAGCATCCGTTCGATGAAGACCGGCGAGGTGCGCCACTTGCAACCCAGCGATACGGTCATCGGTGAACGGGATTTCTCGGCGCACTATGAGCTGGCCGGAAGCGATCGCCGCTCCGGCAACTACCTGATCACCGTCACCTACCCCTGACGTTCGCCCATGAAAAAACCGCCCGAAGGCGGTTTTTTCATGGTGCCGAAACGTGGCTTACAGCTGCGGGCCGGCGGCCTTGATCGCATCGGAAACCTCGAATTTCTTGAAGTTTTCGATGAACTGCTTGGCCAGGCCCTTCGCCGCCTCGTCGTAGGCAGCCTTGTCAGCCCAGGTGTTGCGCGGGTTGAGCAGATTGGTCTCGACGCCCGGAACGGCCTTCGGCACGTCCAGGTTGATGATGTCCAGGTGCTCGGTTTCCGCGCCGATCAGCGCGCCGCTCTGGATCGCCGCGATCACGCCACGGGTGGTCGGGATGTTGAAGCGCTTGCCGACGCCGTAGCCACCGCCGGTCCAGCCAGTGTTGACCAGGTAGACCTTGGAGCCGAAGGCCTTGATGCGCTTGATCAGCAGCTCGGCATAAACGCCGGCCGGACGCGGGAAGAAAGGAGCACCGAAGCAGGTGGAGAAGGTCGACTTGATACCGCCGCCGGAACCCATCTCGGTGGAGCCGACCAGCGCGGTGTAGCCGGACAGGAAGTGGTAGGCCGCCTGCTCATTGTTCAGGATCGATACCGGCGGCAGTACGCCGGTCAGGTCGCAGGTCAGGAAGATCACCGCGTTGGGCTCGCCGCCGAGGTTCTTCTCCGAACGCTTCTCGACGTGCTCCAGCGGGTAGGCGGCGCGGCTGTTCTGGGTCAGGCTGTCATCGGCGTAGTTGGGCACGCGCTCTTCGTCGAGAACCACGTTCTCCAGCACGGCGCCGAACTTGATGGCTTTCCAGATGACCGGCTCGTTCTTCTCGGACAGGTCGATGCACTTGGCATAGCAACCGCCTTCGACGTTGAACACCACGCCCTCGCCCCAGCCGTGCTCGTCGTCACCGATCAGGTAACGGCTTTCATCGGCGGACAGGGTGGTCTTGCCGGTGCCGGACAGGCCGAAGAACAGGGTCACATCGCCCGCTTCGCCGATGTTGGCAGCGCAGTGCATCGGCAGCACGTCGCGCTCGGGCAGCAGGAAGTTCTGCACGGAGAACATGGCTTTCTTCATCTCGCCGGCATAGCGCATGCCTGCGATCAGCACTTTCTTCTGGGCGAAATTGAGGATCACGCAACCGTCGGAGTTGGTGCCGTCGCGCTCGGGCACGCATTCGAAGTTGGCGACATTGAGGACCTGCCACTCGTCCTTGCCGGCCGGGTTGTACTGCTCCGGCTCGATGAACAGGCAACGGCCGAACAGATTCTGCCAGGCGGTAGCGGTGGTCATCTTCACCGGCAGGTAGTAAGCCTCGGCGGAACCTACATGAACATGGGAAACGAAATGGTCCTGGGCGTTGTTGAACGCTTCCACGCGGGCCCACAGCGCATCGAACTTGTCGGCCGGGAACGGACGGTTGATGTTGCCCCAGGCGATCGCGTCCTTGGTGCTCGGCTCTTCGACGATGAAACGGTCGACCGGCGAACGGCCGGTGCGATGGCCGGTACGTACGACCAGCGAGCCGTTGGCGGCCAGTTCGCCCTCACCGCGGCGAATGGCTTCTTCTACCAGTTGGGCGGCGCTGATATCGGTGTACACGGCGTTGTTGGCTTGCGTCATGTGGTTCCCCGTCGGCCAGAGGCCGAGTCCTCCAAACTTCGTAGCGCTTCAAAAAACTCACTACAGGAAAAAAGTGGCGGGATTATGCCAGAAAAGCCCGCTGGATGAAAAATCGTCAGTGGCGGGTCTCGGAAGGCCCCTGGCTGCCAGCGCCAGCGAACAACTGGGCGACGTCGGAGGCGTCGAACAGGTAGCGCTGGTTGCAGAACTGGCAGTCGATGCTGATCAAGCCTTCTTCCTCCTCGAGCAGCCGCTCGCAGTCGGCCTGCCCGAGACTGACCAGGGCGTTGGCCGAACGTTCCCGCGAGCAACTGCAATGGAAGACCAGCGGTTGCGGCTCGAACAGGCGCACGGTTTCCTCGTGGTAGAGGCGGTGCAGGACGGTCTCGTTGTCCAGCGCCAGCAGCTCTTCGGCGGTCAGCGTGTCGGCCAGGGTGGTCAGGTGCTGCCAACTGGCCTCGCGGGCCTCGGGGTCCTTCAGGCGGTCGGCGGGAAGCTGCTGCAGCAGCAGGCCGCGGGCGCGGCGGCCGTTGGCGTTGAGCCAGAAACGGGTCGGCAGCTGTTCCGAGCTGGCGAAGTAGTTGGACAGGCATTCCGCCAGGTTCACCCCCTCCAGGGCGACGATCCCCTGGTAGCGCTGGCCCTTGACCGGGTCCACGGTGAGGGTCAGCACGCCTTCGGGCATCAGTTCCTGCATGCCGGCGTCGGCGCCGATGGACTCCGCCGAATAGCGGGCCAGGCCACGCACCTGGCGGTCGCTGGAACACTCCACCATCAACAGCGGAACCGCGCCGCTGGAGCGCGCCTGCAATACCAGCAGGCCGTCGAACTTGAGCGTGCCGCAGAGCAGCGAGGCCGCCGCGAGCATCTCCCCGAGCAGCTGCGCGACCGGTTCCGGATAGGGATGTTTGGCCAGCACTTCGCTGTAGCTGCGCTCGAGATCGACCATCTCGCCGCGCACGTCGGTATCGTCGAAAAGGAAACGCTGGCTCTGATCTGAATGGGACATGCGGGACACAACGCTACGAATGAGGGAATGACAAGTGAGTGACAAAGGCCTATAAAAGCGCGCTTCGTGACAGTCGTACGCCGACCCGGCGCCGATAGGGGGAAACGATTTTATGGATAATGCCTCTCCGTTCCAAGCGGCCTGGCAATGGCGCAAGTTCGCCACCTGTCATCTTCTGGCGCTCCTGCTGCTGATCCTGTGGCTCTGGGGCCCCACCCGCGAGCTGATGAACGGCTTCGACTTCTGGCTCTTCGACAAGCTCAACGGCTCCCTCGCCCTCAACGAAACCTGGCTGAAACTCTGGGGCCTGCTCAGTACCCGACCGTTCGACGCGGTGGTCGGGGTGATCCTGCTCTGCCTGCTGATTCGCGGCGACTGGCTGCTGCCGGCGAACCAGGTACGGCGGCTGACCTTCGGCTTCATCGTGACCCTGCTGATCCTGGTGGTGATCCGCGTGCTCTACGCGAAGATCGCCCACCACCTGCACTGGCAGCACGCCAGCCTGTCGATGCTGATGGACAAGGCCATCCACCTCAGCGACCACTTCCCGGACTGGGAACGCGTGTGGGAAATCAAGGACCGCTCCAAGCGCAGCTTCCCCGGCGACCACGCCTCGGTGCTGCTGGTCTGGGCGCTGTTCATGTCGCTGTTCGCTCGCCGCGCCGGGCAGTTCCTGCTGATCTGGACCCTGGCCGTGCTGTTCATGATGCCGCGCCTGGTAGCCGGCGCGCACTGGGGCCAGGACGACTACATCGGCGGCCTGCAGATGGCCCTGCTGGCCCTCGCCTGGGGCTGCTACACACCGCTGGCGGCGAAGGCCAGCGGCTGGCTGGTGCAGGTGACCGAACCGCTGTTCCGCCTGCTGGCGAAATTGCCGCTGATCGGCCGCCTCGGCGTGGTCCGCGACTCGGCCTGAGGCCATCCCGGTCTCCCCTGCGGGAGACCGGCGCTTCTCAGTCCTGGCCGCCGCGCAACTGGTGGATCTGCCGCCGCTGCTTCTTGCTCGGCCGCCCCTCTGTCTGTACGCCCAGCGCCCCGGCCTTGCGCATGGCCGCCGCGCGCTCGCGGCTTGCCACGCTGTCCGCGGTTTCCTCGTAGAGAGCCTGGGCCTCCGGCGCGCCACGCCGAACTACGGAAAGAGCGCGAATGGTCACGGTTCGCTCGTCGAAGCCCGTACGAATGGTCAACTCCTCCCCTACCCTGGGTTCCTTGCTCGGCTTGCACCGCTCGCCCCGGCAATGCACCTTGCCGCCCTCTATCGCGGCCTTGGCCAGCGCCCGGGTCTTGAAGAAGCGCGCCGCCCAGAGCCACTTGTCCAGGCGCACCTTGTCGTCGTCTTTCTCGCTCACTGGCATTTCCCGTATTCGTTCCGCCGCTGTCTCGCGACTGTCATCGACAGCCGCTAGGTTCGTCTTCGGCATCCTCGGGCAGCCGCCTGGCGGCCGCCCATAGCCCTGCTAGAATGCCGGCAAAACGCCTGGAATGCCTACCCGTGAAGACATTCGACCAGCTTTCCGTCATCGGTCTGCGCGAGTGGATCGCCTTTCCCGAACTGGGCATGGTCGGGCTGCGCGCGAAGATCGACACCGGCGCCAGCACCTCCAGCCTGCATGCATCGGACATCGTTCCCTTCGAGCGCGACGGCGAGAAGTGGGTGCGCTTCACCGCCCACCTCGGCACGCTGGTGCAGCGCCGGCACCGTTGCGAAGCGCCGATGGTCGCGCGCAAGAGCATTCGCAGCTCCAACGGCCAGGCCCAGACCCGCTACGTGATCCGCACCACCCTGGCGCTGGGCGATCGCATGTGGCCGGTAGAGTTCACCCTGGCCTGCCGCAAGTCCATGCGCTATCGCGTGCTGCTCGGCTCCAAGGCGCTGATCGCCGGGCAACTGGTGGTCAACCCGGCCCTGGCCTACGTCCAGGATCGTCCCGAGTCGCCGGCCGCCCTGCCCGCGGCGACGAGCATCGACCTGCTCGACGGGAGCCCGGTTTGAGCCATTCGCCGGCAGCACCTGTCCAACCTCCATCCATTCCCGAAACGGCCGGTCCGATGCCTGCCGCGACGACAACCCACAGCCTCGCCGCCGCTGCCCGCCAGCCGGTCCAACCCATCCACAGGTGCTGAATGAAAATCGCCGTGCTGTCGCGCAATCCCCGGCTCTACTCGACCCGTCGCCTGGTGGAGGCCGGGCGGGAGCGCGGCCATGAAATGGTGGTCATCGATACGCTGCGCGCCTACATGAACATCGCCAGCCACAAGCCGCAGATCCACTACCGGGGACAACCGCTGGAGGGCTTCGACGCGGTGATCCCGCGCATCGGCGCCTCGGTGACCTTCTACGGCTGCGCGGTATTGCGCCAGTTCGAGATGATGGGCGTGTTCCCGCTCAACGAGTCGGTCGCCATCGCTCGCTCGCGGGACAAGCTGCGCTCGCTGCAACTGCTCTCGCGCAAGGGCATCGGCCTGCCGGTGACCGGCTTCGCTCATTCCCCGGATGATGTCCCGGACCTGATCGAGATGGTCGGAGGCGCACCGCTGGTGATCAAGCTGCTGGAGGGCACCCAGGGCATCGGCGTGGTCCTCTGCGAAACCGAGAAGGCCGCCGAATCGGTGCTCGAGGCTTTCATGGGGCTCAAGCACAACATCATGGTCCAGGAGTACATAAAGGAAGCCGGCGGCGCCGACATCCGCTGCTTCGTGGTCGGCGACAAGGTGATCGCCTCGATGAAGCGCCAGGCAGCGCCCGGCGAGTTCCGCTCCAACCTGCACCGAGGCGGCAGCGCCAGCCTGATCAAGATCACCCCGGAAGAACGCATGACCGCCATCCGCGCCGCCCGCGTGATGGGCCTGAACGTCGCCGGGGTGGACATCCTGCGCTCCAACCATGGTCCGCTGGTAATGGAGGTGAACTCCTCGCCGGGCCTGGAAGGTATCGAATCCACCACCGGCAAGGACATCGCCGGGATCATCATCCAGTACCTGGAAAAGAACGGCGGCCCCCACCTGGCCAGGACGAAGGGAAAGGGGTGAGCCGGACCAGACAACGCATGCGTTGTCCCGGCCCATCGGACGCACCGCATTACGCTGGCGATCCCGGCCTCGACAGAAGGTCCATGCCACGCTTGAATGAAGCATCGCCGCAACCGATGCCGGAAACCCCGCCGACCCCTGGGCTATTCCGGCACTCGAATCCTTTCCTGACGCTTCACGGAATCGCCGCATGACCTCTCGTCCCTCCTCCGACCAGACTTGGCAGCCCATCGACGGCCGGGTGGCGCTGATCGCGCCAGCCTCGGCCATCGCCACCGACGTGCTGGAGGCGACCCTGCGGCAACTGGAAGTGCACGGCGTGGACTACCATCTCGGCCGCCACGTCGAAGCCCGCTACCGCTACCTCGCCGGGACGGTCGAGCAGCGCCTGGAAGACCTGCACAACGCCTTCGACATGCCGGACATCACCGCGGTCTGGTGCCTGCGCGGCGGCTACGGCTGCGGCCAGTTGCTGCCGGGCCTGGACTGGGGGCGCCTGCAGGCGGCCTCTCCGCGGCCACTGATCGGTTTCTCCGACATCTCGGTGTTGCTCAGCGCTTTCCACCGCCACGGCCTGCCTGCGATCCACGGCCCGGTGGCCACCGGACTCGGTCTGTCGCCGCTGAGCGCCCCCCGCGAGCAGCAGGAGCGGCTAGCCTCTCTGGCCTCGGTCAGCCGCTTGCTGGCCGGAATCGACCATGAACTCCCGGTGCAGCACCTCGGCGGACACAAGCAACGCGTCGAAGGCGCGCTGATCGGCGGCAACCTCACCGCCCTGGCCTGCATGGCCGGCACACTCGGCGGCCTGCACGCCCCGGCGGGGTCGATCCTGGTCCTGGAGGACGTCGGCGAACCCTACTACCGCCTGGAGCGCAGCCTCTGGCAATTGCTCGAAAGCATCGACGCGCGCCAGCTCGGCGCGATCTGCCTGGGCTCGTTCACCGATTGCCCGCGCAAGGAAGTCGCCCACAGCCTGGAGCGGATCTTCGGCGAATACGCCGCCGCCATCGAGGTGCCGCTCTACCACCACCTGCCCAGCGGGCATGGTGCGCAGAACCGAGCCTGGCCTTACGGGAAGACCGCGGTGCTCGAGGGAAACCGGTTGCGCTGGTAGGGACGGGGCGCGCCCTTCTCCGTAAGCGCGAGAGGGGGCGGGAAGTGCCGCTGGAACGGCACAAACCCGTCGGGTATCAGGCCGCGCCGCGCGGCAGCAGCAACCCCAGCGGCAGGCAGACCCGCGCTTCCAGGCCGCCGCCATCGCGGTTGCGCAGTTCGACGCTGCCGCCGTGCTGGGCGGCGATGCGCTTGACGATCGCCAGGCCGAGGCCGGTGCCCTTGCCGCCACGCGCCTTGTCGCCACGGATGAAGGGATTGAAGATGCTGTCCACTTCCGCGGGATCGATGCCCTGGCCGCGATCGAGCACGCTCAGCACCACGTAGGGCGCCGCGCTTTCGCCGGCCACGTAGCTGGCCACCTCCACCGAACCGCCGCCGTGGTTCAGGGCATTGTCGATCAGGTTGCCCAGCAGACGCTTCATCGACACACGCCGCAACGGCATCGCCGGTACCGGTTGCAAGGCCATGCGCACCTGCTCGCGAGTCTGGTTGAACGGCGCCACGACCTCGCGCACCAGGTCGGTCAGGTCGCCCTCCTCCACCGGCTCGTCGCGGCCGTCGCGGATGAAGGCGAGGAACTGGTCGAGGATCGCGTCCATGTCCTCGATGTCGCGGATCATGTCCTCGACCATCTCCCGTTCGCTCTCCGGCAGCAACTCCAGCGACAGGCGCAGGCGCGTCAGCGGGGTGCGCAGGTCGTGGGAGACACCGGCCAACATCAATTCGCGTTCGCGCCCGCCCTGCTCGATGTCCTCGGCCATCTGGTTGAAGGCGCGATACACCTCGGCCATTTCACTCGGCGTCTCCGGTCCCAGCGGTAGGCGCACGCTGCGCCCCTGGCCGAACTGGCGGGCGGCGACCACCAGGCGCTTGAGCGGCTGGCTGAGCTGGCGGACGAAGATCCAGGCGGCGGCGGTGGAGAGCAGGCCGATGCCGAGGAACCAGCCGAGCACGCTCCAGATCCGTTGGCCACGCAAGGGATGCGGATACAGCGGCACCGCCAGCCAGCCTTCGCCGAGGCTCGGTGCGCGCACCCAGAGCTGCGACGGCTGGTGGATACGCAGGCGGGTCTCGGTGTCCGGCCCCAGCTCCATCTGCATCTGCCGCTGGAAGATTTCCGTGTACGGCCAGTGCTGCTCGCCGGGCTGGTCGGCGCTGCTCGGCACCCAGCGCAGGCCGGAAGCCTTGGCGATGGCCGCGCGCGACTCCTCGTCGGCAGCCCAGAACGCGCGGATGGTCAGCGCCGCGCCGTGGCTGTACTGGCGGTCGACGATCACGTCCTCGTTCATCAGCAGGTAGACCAGGGTCAGCGCCTTGGAGAACAGCACGACGATCAGCACCAGCCAGAGGGTGCGGGCGAAGAAGCTTTGCGGGAACCAGAGCGGCGTTTTCATCGATCGGACCGGTTGCGCGCCGGCGGACGGGGCCGACGCCTGTTGCGGGTAAGACGACGCGGCCGGTGCATCGCTGCACCGGCCGCGCGGAGAATCAGGCCTTGTGCGCTTTGTCGTCCGGCACGAACACGTAGCCGACGCCCCAGACCGTCTGGATATAGCGCGGCTTGGACGGATCCGGCTCGATCAGCCGGCGCAGGCGCGAGATCTGCACGTCGATGGAACGCTCCAGGGCATCCCACTCGCGGCCACGGGCGAGGTTCATCAGCTTGTCCCGGGTCAGCGGTTCGCGGGCGTGCTGCACCAGGGCCTTGAGCACGGCGAACTCGCCGGTGGTCAGCATGTGTACCTCGTCGCCCTTCTTCAGTTCGCGGGTGGCGAGGAACAGCTGGTAGTCGCCGAAGGTCACCACCTCGTCGGCACCGGCAGGCGCGCCGGGCACCAGCGGCGCCTGGCGGCGCAGCACGGCCTTGATCCGCGCCAGCAGTTCGCGCGGGTTGAACGGCTTGGCCAGGTAGTCGTCGGCGCCCAGTTCCAGGCCCTGGATGCGGCTGCCCTCGTCGCCCTTGGCGGTGAGCATGATGATCGGCACCTGATTGTTCTGTTCGCGCAGGCGGCGGCAGGCAGTGAGGCCGTCCTCGCCGGGAAGCATCAGGTCGAGCACAACCAACTGGAACAGTTCGCGGGATAGAAGGCGATCCATCTGCTCGGTGTTCTCCACCGCGCGGACGCGGTAGCCCTGCTCGTCGAGGAAACGTTCGAGCAGGCGGCGCAGGCGGGCGTCGTCGTCGACGACGAGGATCTTTTCACCTTCGGCCAGGGCGGCAGGGTTCGACATAGAAACTCCCAGAATGAGTCAGGCGGGCATTATCGCCCAGGTAGCGGCTGGGCCGGACTGTCCATTGTTAGCAGATTTTTCCCCGACCAGCCGCCCTCCAACGCGAAACTTGGCAGGTATAATGCGGCGCTTTTGCGGCGGGGCGTTGTCTACACGGCCCGTTTTCGTTCGTTTTACCAGGTGGATCAATGGACAGCATCAACACCCGTATCGCCGAAGAGCTCTCCGCACTGCCCTCCGGCCGCGTTCAACCGCAGCAAGTCGCCGCTGCCGTCGCCCTGCTCGACGAAGGCTCCACCGTTCCCTTCATCGCCCGTTACCGCAAAGAGGTCACCGGCAGCCTCGACGATACCCAGTTGCGCATGCTGGAAGAGCGCCTGCGCTACCTGCGCGAACTGGAAGAACGCCGCGGCGCGATCCTCGCCAGCATCGAGGAACAGGGCAAGCTGACCCCCGAACTGGCCCGCGACATCAAGCTCGCCGACACCAAGACCCGTCTCGAAGACCTCTACCTGCCTTATAAGCAGAAGCGCCGCACCAAGGGCCAGATCGCCCTGGAAGCCGGCCTCGGCGAGCTGGCCGACGCACTGTTCGACGACCCGACCCTGGTCCCGGAAAGCGAGGCCGCGCGTTTCGTCGACGCCGAGAAAGGCTTCGCCGACGTCAAGGCGGTGCTGGAAGGCGCCAAGTACATCCTCATGGAGCGCTTCGCCGAAGACGCCACGCTGCTCGACAAGCTGCGCGTGTTCATGAAGAACGAAGCGACCCTGACCGCCCGCGTGGTCCCCGGCAAGGAACAGGAAGGCGCCAAGTTCAGCGACTACTTCGAACACGATGAGCCGCTGAAAAGCGCCCCGTCGCACCGCGCCCTGGCGATCTTCCGCGGACGCAACGAAGGCGTCCTCAGCGCCTCGCTGAAGGTCGGCGAGGAAGCGCCGGGCACCCTGCACCCATGCGAAGTCATGATCGCCGAGCGCTTCGGCCTGTCCAACCAGGGCCGCGCCGCCGACAAGTGGCTGGCCGAGGTGGTGCGCTGGACCTGGAAGGTCAAGCTCTATACCCACCTGGAAACCGACCTGTTCGGCGAGCTCCGCGACGGCGCCGAGGACGAGGCGATCAGCGTGTTCGCGCGCAACCTGCACGACCTGCTGCTGGCCGCCCCGGCCGGCCCGCGCGCCACCCTCGGCCTCGACCCGGGCCTGCGCACCGGGGTCAAGGTCGCGGTGGTCGACGCCACCGGCAAGCTGCTGGACACCGCCACCGTCTACCCACATGCGCCGAAGAACCAGTGGGACCAGACCCTCGCCGTGCTCGCCGCGCTGTGCGCCAAGCACCAGGTCGAGCTGATCGCCATCGGCAACGGCACCGCCAGCCGCGAGACCGACAAGCTGGCCGGCGAACTGATCAAGAAGTATCCGGGCATGAAGCTGACCAAGATCATGGTCAGCGAAGCCGGCGCATCGGTGTATTCCGCCTCCGAACTGGCGGCGAAGGAGTTCCCCGAGCTGGACGTGTCCCTGCGCGGCGCCGTATCCATCGCCCGTCGCCTGCAGGACCCGCTGGCGGAGCTGGTGAAGATCGAGCCCAAGTCGATCGGCGTCGGCCAGTACCAGCACGACGTGTCCCAGCTGAAGCTGGCGCGTAGCCTGGACGCGGTGGTCGAGGATTGCGTGAACGCCGTCGGCGTCGACGTCAACACCGCCTCCGCCGCCCTGCTGGCACGCATCTCCGGCCTCAACTCGACGCTGGCGCAGAACATCGTCGCGCACCGCGACGCCAACGGAGCGTTCCGCACCCGCGACGAGCTGAAGAAAGTCAGCCGCCTGGGCGAAAAGACCTTCGAGCAAGCCGCCGGCTTCCTCCGCGTGATGAACGGCGACAACCCGCTGGACGCCTCGGCGGTGCACCCGGAGACCTATCCGCTGGTGCAGCGCATCGCCGCCGACACCGAGCGCGACATCCGCTCGCTGATCGGCGACTCGGCGTTCCTCAAGCGCCTCGACCCGAAGAAGTTCACCGACGAGACCTTCGGCCTGCCGACCGTCACCGACATCCTCAAGGAACTCGACAAGCCCGGCCGCGACCCGCGTCCGGAGTTCAAGACCGCAGAATTCCAGGAAGGCGTCGAGAGCCTCAAGGACCTCAAGCCGGGCATGGTCCTGGAGGGCGTGGTGACCAACGTCACCAACTTCGGCGCGTTCGTCGACATCGGCGTCCACCAGGACGGCCTGGTGCACATCTCGGCGCTGTCCGAGAAGTTCGTCAAGGATCCGTACGAAGTGGTCAAGGCCGGCGACATCGTCAAGGTCAAGGTCATGGAAGTGGACATCCCGCGCAACCGTGTCGGCCTGTCCATGCGCATGAGCGACACCCCCGGCGAGAAGGTCGAAGGCCAGCGCGGCGGGCGTCCCACCGGCAGCGGCCAGCCGCGCCAGGAGCGTGGCGCCCCGCGCGGACAGAGCGCGCCGCCGGCGAACAACGCCATGGCCGCGCTGTTCGCCAACGCCAAGCAACTGAAGAAGAAGTGACGGAGCCGTCCATGAGCGAGATGCCCGCCCGCGAGCAGATGATCAGCGCCTACAGCGAACTGGTCGGCCTGGACCCGGTCAGCCTCGGCGACGGCGTCGCCGAGGTACGCCTGCCGATGGCCGCGCACCTGCGCAACCGCGGCGGGGTCATGCACGGCGGCGCGCTGTTCTCGCTGATGGACGTGACCATGGGGCTGGCCTGCTCCAGTTCCCATGGTTTCGACCGCCAGAGCGTCACCCTGGAATGCAAGATCAACTACATCCGCGCCGTCGCCGACGGCGAGGTGCGCTGCGTCGCCCGCGTCCTCCATGCCGGGCGCCGCAGCCTGGTGGTGGAAGCCGAGGTGCGGCAAGGCGACAAACTGGTCGCGAAAGGACAAGGTACCTTCGCCCAGTTGTAAACCGGCGCGGCCGCCATGCGGCAGAATGGCGCGCAACGGCGATCCCGATCCGTGCCGGGCGCCCGCCTCGACGGCTCCCGCCGAAGTCGCGGCGACCGGCCCCAGGACGAAGCGAAAACGCATTTACGTCCTCCCTCTTGTAGACCGCTCGGTCCACCCTCATATTGGGGCGACCGATCTGGGACGCGATCACAAGGAATCCCGACTTGAGCGATCTTCTCTCCCGCCGCCTGGCTCTGCTCGGCGCCGCAGCCAACCTGCCCCTGCTGACCGAGTGCCTGCATGGCATCGAGCGCGAATGCCTGCGAGTCGATAGCGACGGCAAGCTGGCGCTCACCCCCCACCCCCGGGCCCTGGGTTCGACCCTGACCCATCCGCAGATCACTACCGACTACTCCGAGGCCTTGCTGGAGTTCATCACGCCTACGGAAACCGACGTCGCCGACACTCTGGGCGATCTCGAGCGCATCCACCGCTTCGCCAGTTCGAAACTGGACGGCGAATACCTGTGGAGCCCATCGATGCCCTGCGAGCTGCCGGACGAGGAGAGCATCCCGATCGCCCGCTACGGCAGCTCGATGATCGGCCGCCTGAAGTACGTCTACCGCAAGGGCCTGGCGCTGCGCTACGGCAAGACCATGCAGTGCATCGCCGGCATCCACTACAACTTCTCCCTGCCGGAGAGGCTCTGGCCGCTGCTGCGCCAGGCCGAAGGCAGCGAGCTGTCGGAACGCGACTACCAGTCCGCCGCCTACATCGCCCTGATTCGTAATTTCCGCCGCTACAGCTGGCTGCTGATGTACCTGTTCGGCGCCTCGCCGGCCCTCGACGCCGGCTTCCTGCGTGGCCGCCCGAGCCAGTTGGAGCGCCTCGACGAACACACGCTCTACCTGCCCTACGCCACCAGCCTGCGGATGAGCGACCTGGGCTACCAGAACAACGCCCAGGCCGGCCTGACGCCCTGCTACAACGACCTGCAGAGCTACATCGACAGCCTGCGCCAGGCGGTCAGCACGCCCTACCCGCCCTACGAGAAGGTCGGCACCAAGCAGGATGGCGAATGGGTGCAGCTGAACACCAACATCCTGCAGATCGAGAACGAGTACTACTCGAGCATCCGGCCAAAGCGCGTCACCTACACCGGCGAGCGTCCGGTGCAGGCCCTGGCCGCTCGCGGCGTGCAGTACGTGGAAGTGCGCTGCCTGGACATCAACCCGTTCCTGCCGCTGGGCATCGACCTGGACGAGGCGCGCTTCCTCGACGCCTTCCTGCTGTTCTGCGCGTTCAGCGACAGCCCGCTGCTGAACGGCGAGTGCAGCGACGCCACCGACAACTTCCTCGCCGTGGTCAAGGAAGGCAGGCGGCCGGGCCTGCAATTGCAACGTCGCGGCCAGCCGGTGGAATTGCAGGTCTGGGCGAACGAGCTGCTCGAACGAATCGCCGACACCGCGGCGCTGCTCGACCGCGCGCGCGGCGGCGAAGCCCACGCGGCGGCGCTGGCAGCGCAGCGGGCGAAGGTGGCCGATGCGGAACTGACGCCTTCGGCGCAGGTGCTGAAAGTCATGCGCGAGCGCGGCGAGAGCTTCGAAGCGTTCTCCCTGCGCCAGAGCCGCGAACACGCGGAGTATTTCCGCCAGCATCCGCTGGCCGCCGAAGAGCAGGCGCGCTTCGAGAAGATGGCCAGCGACTCCCTGGCCGAACAGACGGAGCTGGAACGCGACCAGGATGGCGACTTCGATACCTTCGTCGCCGCCTACCAGGCGAGCATCCTCGGCCTGATCAGCAACTGAGCCAAGCCGGCGCGCCCCTGCGCCCAGGGACGCGCCGGCGGATCACAGGCTCTTCTCGAATACCTGCGAATTGCGCTGGAAGTTGTACAGCGAGGCCCGCGCCGCCGGTAGCCGTTCGACGCTGCTGGGCTGGAAGCCGCGCTCGCGGAACCAGTGCGCGGTCCGCGTGGTGAGCACGAACAGGGTCTTCAGGCCGAGTCCGCGCGCGCGCTCCTCGATCCGCTCCAGCAGTTCGTCGCCACGCCCGCCGTGGCGGTACTCCGGGTTGACCGCCAGACAGGCCAGCTCGCCCGCCTCGGAATCGGCGATCGGGTAGAGCGCGGCGCAGGCGATGATCAGCCCTTCGCGCTCGACGATGCTGAACTGTTCGATCTCGCGTTCCAGCACCTCGCGGGAACGGCGTACCAGGATGCCCTGCTCTTCCAGCGGGCGGATCAGCTCGATCAGCCCGCCAACGTCCTCGATGCCCGCCTCGCGCAACTGCTCGAACTGCTCCTGGGCGACCAGGGTGCCGTTGCCGGTGCGGGTGAATAGCTCGCTGAGCAGCGCGCCGTCCTCGGTGTAGCTGACGATATGGCTGCGCTTGACCCCGGCCCGGCAGGCCTGCGCCGCGGCGTCCAGCAGCTCGGCCTGGTAGCTGTTGCCCAGCCGTTGCAGGTGCGCGGGCACCTGCTGCGGGCGCAGTTCGCGGACCAGTTTGCCGGATGCGTCCAGCAAGCCCTGTTCGGCGCCGTAGAGAATCAGCTTTTCCGCTTCCAGGTCGATGGCGGCGCGCATGGCCACGTCTTCGCAGGCCAGGTTGAAGATTTCCCCGGTCGGCGAGTAGCCCAGCGGCGAGAGCAGGACGATGCTGCGCTCGTCGAGAAGGCGGCCAATGCCCTTGCGGTCGATGCGACGGACCTCGCCGGTATGGTGATAGTCGACACCCTCGACCACGCCGATCGGCCGCGCGGTGACCAGGTTGCCGCCAGCGACCCGCAGGCGCGCGCCCTGCATCGGCGAGGCGGCCATGTCCATCGACAGCCGCGCCTCGATGGCGATGCGCAGGCTACCCACGGCGTCGATGACGCACTCCAGGGTCGGTGCATCGGTCACTCGCAGGTCGCGGTGATAGCGCGGAGCCAGGCCGCGCGCGGCCAGGCGCGCCTCGATCTGCGGACGCGAACCGTGCACCAGCACCAGGCGCGCACCGAGGCTGTGGAGAAGGACCAGGTCGTGGACGATATTGCCGAAATTGGGATGCTCCACCCCTTCGCCGGGGAGCATGACCACGAAGGTGCGGTCCCGGTGCGAGTTGATGTAGGGCGAAGCGTGACGTAACCAGTTGACGTAGTCGGGCATGGTGGGGAAAGCCTGTCGTTTCGTGAGCGAGAGCAAAGCGTGAGCGGCCGGGACGGCCCGAAGGGCGCCGTTATCGTCGTCGCAGCAACATCGACAGGCTTCTCCTCACTTTCTGGTTAACGAGACGGATGGATCATGCGCGAGTTTAAACCCTCGGCGGCCCCCCGGCCGCGGGATTCGACCATGGTACGGGGCCTGGGGCCGGAACGAACCGTTTTACCACTATTTTTGAAAAAAACTATCCGAAAACCCCGGTTAACTCGCACAGCGCTTTTTCGCTAGGCTGCCTCGTTCGCCGTGCCGTCCGGCGCGCAACCACGCGAACGAGGAAAATCCATGAGCGAATACTTCCATCACGTCCTGATCGGACTGCTCGCCGTGCTTCCGGTGGCCAACCCGCTGACCAGCGTCTCGCTACTGCTCGGCCTCGGCGGCAGCCTGCCGCCGGCGGAGCGCAACCGGCAGATATTCAAGGCCAGCCTCTACGTGGCGCTGATCATGCTGGTCAGCTTCTACGGCGGCAGCCTGGTGATGCAGGTGTTCGGCATCTCCATTCCCGGCCTGCGCATCGCCGGCGGGCTGATCGTCGCCTATATCGGTTTCACCATGCTGTTCCCCGCCACCACGCCGGACGAGACCGAAGTCCAGCACGACCTGCTGTCGGACGAGGAAAAGATCACCCCGCACTTCCGCGACCTATCCTTCGTTCCGCTGGCCCTGCCGGGTACCGCGGGGCCGGGGACCATCGCCCTGGTGGTCAGCTCGGCGTCGACGCTGCAATCCACCTACGGAAGCATTCCGCTGTTCATCCACCTCGCAGCGATCACCGTCACCCTGCTCACCGCGCTGATCTTCTGGATCGCCCTGCAAAGCTCCGGGCGCATCATGAAGTTCCTCGGCGAATCCGGGATCGACGCCATCTCGCGAGTGGTCGGCTTCCTGCTGGTGGCGATGGGCGTGCAGTTCGTCATCAACGGCGGCTTCGAGCTGGTCGCCGGCCACGCCGCGCTTCAGTCGGCGGCGGGCGTCAGGCAGTAATGCTGGATCAGCCGGCGCAGCACGCCGACCATCGGTTCGATACGCGCCAGTTCGAGGTGCTCGTCGGGCTGGTGGGCACAGGCGATGTCGCCGACACCGAGGACCAGGGTCTCGCTGCCCAGGCGCTGGAAGTACGGCGCCTCGGTACCGAACGCCACGGCCTCGGCGCGATGCCCGGTCAGGCGTTCGGCGACGCGTACCAGTTCGCTGTCCTGCGCCTGTTCGAACGGCGGCACGGCAGGGAACAGCGGCTGGTAGTCGATGCTCACCTGGTGCCGTTCGGCCAGCGGCCGCAGGCGCTGGCGGATCGCCTCGCGCAACTGCTCAGGCTGCATGCCGGGTAGCGGGCGCAGGTCGAATTCCAGCGAACACTGGCCGCAGATGCGGTTGGGATTGTCGCCACCGTGGATGCAACCGAAGTTCAGGGTCGGCTGGGGCACGCTGAACTGCGGGTTGTTCCAGGCCCGCTGCCATTCCCCGCGCAGCGCCATCAGCTCGCCGATGGTCGCGTGCATGGCCTCCAGGGCGCTACGGCCGAGGTTCGGATCGGACGAATGGCCGCTCTGCCCGAGAATCTCGATGCGCTCCATCATCACCCCCTTGTGCAGGCGGATCGGCCGCAGGTTGGTCGGCTCGCCGATCACCGTGGCGCGACCCAGCGGTCGCCCGCTTTCGGCGAGGGCACGGGCGCCGGCCATCGAGCTTTCCTCGTCGCAGGTGGCGAGGATCATCAGCGGCTGGCGGAACGGCTGGTCGAGCAGCGGCAGCAAGGCCTCGATGGCCAGCGGGAAGAAGCCCTTCATGTCGCAACTGCCGAGGCCGTACCAGCGGCCGTCGCGCTCGTCCAGGCGCAGCGGATCGCTGCTCCACAGCGCTTCGTCGTAGGGCACGGTATCGGTGTGGCCGGCCAGCACCAGCCCGCCGGGACCGCTGCCGTAGCTGGCCAGCAGGTTGAACTTGCCCGGCGAGACTTCCCGGATCTCGCAGCGGAAGCCTAGATCGCCCAGCCAGGAGGCCAGCAGGTCGACCACCGGACGGTTGGTCTGGTCCAGCTCGGGCTGGGTGCAACTGACGGAAGACGCGGCGATCAGCGCGCCGAACTGGTCTTTCAGAGACGGCAACGGCATGGGACTCTCCACACGGATCGAGCCCCATCATGGCCTATCGCGGCAGTGGATAAAACCGTCCGTTCCGGTTCCGCCTGCGCCAGCCGACGAAGATCGCGCTCAGGCGCCGAACAGCGCGCGCAGGACCAGGAAGAACAGGATCGCCAGCACCGCGCCGGCCGGCAGGGTCACTACCCAGGACAGGAAGATCGAGCCGATCACCCGCAGGTTGAGCGCGCCGATGCCGCGCGCCATGCCGATGCCGAGCACCGCGCCGACCAGGGTATGGGTGGTGGATACCGGCAGGCCGATGGCCGAGGCGCCAACCACCGTGGAGGCGGTCGCCAGCTCGGCGGCGAAGCCGCGGCTGGGGGTCAGCTCGGTGATCTCCCGGCCGATGGTGGCGATCACCCGGTAGCCATAGGTAGCCAGGCCGATGACGATGCCCACCGCGCCCAGCAGCAGTACCCAGGACGGCACCGGCGAACGGCTCACCAGATCCAGGTCGCCGCCGGCCTGGACCACCGCGACGACCGCCGCCACCGGGCCGATGGCGTTGGCCACGTCGTTGGCACCATGGGCGAAAGCCATGGAGCAGGCGGTGAAGATCATCAGCACCGCGAAGACCCGCTCGACGCTGGCGAAGCCGCCACGCGGATCGGCTCCGCCAGTGGGTCGGATGCGCAACAGCAGGACGATGCCCAGGCCCATCACCAGGCCGCCGGCGAGCAACGCCAGGCCCAGCGTCTGGAGGCCGGAAAGCTCCAGGCCGACATGCTTCAGGCCCTTGCCGACGGTCATCAGCGCGACCATGAAGCCCGCCAGGAACATGTACAGCGGCACGTAGCGGCGCGCGCTGCGGAACGGGTCCTCGGCATGCAGTACCAGCCACTGCACGCTCCTGAACAGGGCGAAGGCGAGCAGCCCGGACAGCACCGGCGTCACCACCCAACTGGCGACGATCGGGCCGATCGCGCCCCAGTGCACCGCGTGCACCGAGACACCGACCGAGGCGAAGCCGATGATCGCGCCGACGATGGAGTGGGTGGTCGACACCGGCCAGCCCTTGATCGTCGCCAGCAACAGCCAGACCCCGGCGGCCAGCAAGGCCGAGAGCATGCCGAAGACCAGCAGGTCGGGGGTCATGTACTGCGGGTCGACGATGCCGCTCCTGATCGTTTCGGTGACTTCGCCACCAGCGAAATAGGCACCGCAGAACTCGAAGACCATGGCCACCAGGATCGCCTGGCGGATGGTCAGAGCGCGCGAGCCCACCGAAGTGCCCATGGCGTTGGCGACGTCGTTGGCGCCGACGCCCCAGGCCATGAAGAAACCGAACAGGCAGGCGAGTACGAGGAAGGCGAAGCCGTGGTCGGCGATCAGGGACATGGGCGGTATCCGTGTGCAGGCAGGGTCGGAAAGAAGACTGGCGCTCACCGCGCCAGCAATTGCTCCAGGCGGTTGCCGACCCGCTGGGCGCGGTCGGCGACATCGCCGATCCATTCGATGATCTGGTAGAGGAACATCACGTCCACCGGCGGCAGCTCGCTTTCCAGACGGAACAGCTCGCGGCGTACCTCGACCTGGATGCGGTCGGTATCGTTCTCGATCGCCTCGAGTTCCTCCACCATGCTCTCCACCAGACTGGTCTCGCGCCCGCCGAAGCCGGTCTCGAGCAGTTCGTTGAGTTCGTTGACCACCCGCAACGCCTGGGCGCTGGCGTCCACCGAGCGCTGCACATAGGCGAGCATCTGGCCCTGTAGCGGCAACGGGATGCGCATGCGCCGGCCCAGCATCAGCCCGACGATGTCCTTGGCGCGATTGGCGACTTTGTCCTGTACACTGAGCAGCTCCAACAGATCGGAGCGCGGCACCGGAAGGAACAGGCTCTTGGGCAGGTGCATCCGGACGTTCTTCTTCAGCCGATCGGCTTCCTGCTCCAGTCGCACCATGTCCTGCTGAACCTGTTCGACCTGCGCCCAGTCCTCGGCGATCACCGCGCGGAAGAACGGCAACAGGCCGGCCGCGCATTCGTGGGCCTTGGCGATGTGCTGCTGCATCGGCCCGATCGGCGAACGGCCGAACAGGCTGATGAACGGATTGGTCGGCATGGAACGCCTCCCTGGTGGAAATGCCGAAAAGTATAGGCCACCCACCCCGCGCGCCTTTGATCTGGAACACCTTCACCCGCGGACGCCTGGCGTCCCGAGCCGGACATCGCCCCATGCAGAAAGAAACCGAAATCAAACTCCGCGTCAGCCGCGCCACCCTGGAAGCCTTGCAGGAGCACCCGTTGCTGAAGAAGCGCAACAAATCGGGCTGGGAGCGCCGCGAACTGTACAACCAGTACTACGACACCCCCGGCCGCGAGCTGGCCCGGGCCAAGGTCGCGCTGCGCATGCGCCGCGACGGCGAGCAGTACATCCAGACGCTGAAAAGCCGCGGGCAGAGCGTGGCCGGGTTGTCCGAACGCAACGAGTGGGACTGGTACCTGGAAAAGAACAAGCTCGACCTGAAGAAACTCGACGACAAGTGCTGGCCGGCGGCCCTCAAGGATCTCGACAAGAAGCAGCTCAAGCCGATCTTCAGCACCGACTTCGTCCGCCAGCGCGCCGAGATCGCCTGGGGCCGCGGCAAGGCCAGGGTAGTCGTGGAGGCGGCGCTCGACCTGGGCAAGGTGGTCGCCGGCGACAACCAGGAGGAAATCTGCGAACTGGAGCTGGAACTGCGCCAGGGCGATGCCGCCGCGCTGCTGGAGCTGGCCGCGGAACTGGCCGCCGACCTGCCGCTGATGCCCTGCGACATCAGCAAGGCCGAGCGCGGCTACCGCCTGTTCGACCCGAACAGCTACGAGGTCGATCCCCCGGCCCAGAAACTGCTGGCGGAAACCCCGCTGGACGGTGCCTTCGCCGCCATCGCCTGGTACCTGCTCGGCAGCAGCCAGCGACTGGCCGAACAGTATCGTTTCAACGGCCACTGGCGCCTGCTGGAGGACTGGCTGCAACACCTGCAGGACCTGCGTACCCTGCTCGGCAGCCTCGGCCAGGCGGTGCCACGCGCCAGCAGTCGCGAGCTGCGCGAAGCGCTGGACGCTCTCCTCGCCGACTGGGCGCCGCGCATCGAGCGCGGCCGTGACGACGAGACGCTACGCCAGCAGGCGCCGCAACTGTTCCGCGGCGAACTCGACGAGACCCGCTGGGGCCTGTTCTCCCTGAATGCCTCGCGCTGGCTGCTGGCCAAGGCCTGGACCGAGTCGCGCAACGAGCGCGGCAACCGCCAGGGCGCCGCCGCGCTGGGCAAATGGCTGCTGCGCAGCCTTGCCGAAGAAGCCCAGGCCACGCCGCTGGCGCGCGCCCACCAGCATCCCGAGCTGCTCCCCGACCAAGCGCCGCGCCTGCAGCGCATGCTTACGTGGTTGCGCCTGGCGCGCGGCGTGCTCGACCTGCCGGAAGCCGACCGCCTCTACGGCGAACTGGCCAAGTTGCTGGAGCTGCTGCGGCAACCTGTCGATGTCGAGCGCCTGGCTGCCCGCGCCACGCAGGCCCATACTGTGCTGACGCTCAAACCCTGGAAGGCGCTGATGAAATAAGCTTCGCCGCTACCGCCATCATCCGAAGGGAGTCTGCATGTCCGTGTTCGCCACCGCCGCCCAGGACCGCCTGCTGGACCTCGGCGACCTGCTCCGCGAGCTGGTCGCCCAGGGCCGGGTCGGGCAGGAGCAGGCCGAACAGTGCCTGGCGATCCGCCGCAGCGCGGTGCGCAACCAGCAGCATCCGCTGGAGTTCCTCGCCGCGCAGCAGGTCGAGGATCTCAAGCGCCCCGGACGCAAGCTCGACCTGGAGACCCTCACCCAGTGGCTGGCCGAGTACGCCGGCCAGCCCTACCTGCGCATCGACCCGCTGAAGATCGACGTCGCCGCGGTGACTCCGCTGATGTCCTACGCCTTCGCCCAGCGCCATGGCATCCTCGCCGTCGCGCTGAGTCCGGAGGAAGTCACCATCGCCAGCGCCCAGCCCTTCGTACAGGGCTGGGAAAGCAACCTGGTGCATGTGCTCAAGCGACCGATCAAGCGGGTGGTGGCGAACCCGGCGGACATCCAGCGCTACACCGTCGAGTTCTTCCGCCTGGCCCGCTCGGTCAGCGGCGCCACCTCGCCGGACCAGAAGATCAGCGGCGTCGGCAACTTCGAGCAGTTGCTCAACCTCGGCGCCGCCGACCAGGAGCCGGACGCCAACGACGCGCACATCGTCACCATCGTCGACTGGCTGTTCCAGTACGCCTTCCAGCAGCGCGCCAGCGACATCCACATCGAGCCGCGCCGCGAGCAGGGCACCGTGCGCTTCCGTATCGACGGCGTGCTGCACAACGTCTACCAGTTCCCGCCGCAGGTGACCATGGCGGTGGTCAGCCGCCTGAAGTCGCTGGGACGGATGAACGTGGCGGAGAAACGCAAGCCGCAGGACGGCCGGGTCAAGACCAAGACCCCGGACGGCGCCGAGGTGGAGCTGCGCCTGTCGACCCTGCCCACCGCCTTCGGCGAGAAGATGGTGATGCGCATCTTCGACCCCGAGGTGCTGCTCAAGAGCTTCGACCAGCTCGGCTTCTCCGCCGACGACCTGCGCCGCTGGCAGAGCATGACCAGCCAGCCCAACGGCATCATCCTGGTCACCGGCCCCACCGGCTCGGGCAAGACCACCACGCTCTACACCACGCTCAAGCAACTGGCCACCGATGAGGTGAACGTCTGCACCATCGAGGACCCGATCGAGATGATCGAGCCCTCGTTCAACCAGATGCAGGTCCAGCACAACATCGACCTGACCTTCGCCAGCGGCGTACGCGCCCTGCTGCGGCAGGACCCGGACATCATCATGGTCGGCGAGATCCGCGACCTGGAGACCGCCGAGATGGCGATCCAGGCGGCGCTCACCGGGCACCTGGTGCTCTCCACCCTGCACACCAACGACTCCCCCACGGCGATCACCCGCCTGCTCGAACTGGGCGTACCCTACTACCTGATCCGCGCCACGGTGCTAGGGGTCATGGCCCAACGCCTGGTGCGCACGCTCTGCCCGCACTGCAAGGCGCCGATGCAACTGGCGGACAGCGACTGGCACGAACTGACCCGCCCCTGGAGCGCCCCGCCGCCCAGCGGCGCGCACCAGGCCGTGGGTTGCCTGGAGTGCCGCGACACCGGCTATCGCGGGCGCGCCGGCGTCTATGAAATCATGCTGCTCAGCGATAGCCTGAAAGAACTGATCACCGCCGACACCGACCTGGTCGCCCTGCGCCGCCAGGCGTACAAGGAAGGCACCCGCAGCCTGCGCCTGTCCGGCGCGCAGAAGGTCGCCGCAGGTATCAGTACGCTGGAGGAAGTACTGCGGGTGACCCCGCAGAGCGAACAGAAGTAGCGGCACATCCCGTCGGCGGAGTTCCGACGGTTGCACGGCACAACGCCGGACGGGCCTGCCAGGCCCACAGACAAGGATGTAGACGATGACGAGCGTTCCCCCCGCCGTCCCCGCGCCGACGCTCCCCAGCCGCGGCGCACCGCACCTGCGGCGAGCCGCGAGCGGCGTCCCTGGCTCGATGTGGCTCGGCCGGCCGCCGAGCCGGCGCTGAGGGCCGGCCGATGGAAATCCTGCTGCTACGCCTGGACTTCTGGGACTGGCTGGCCTTCGGTACCGTCCTCCTGCTCCTGGAAATCTTCGGTGCCGGCGGCTATCTGCTGCGGGTCGGCCTCACCGCCGCTTGTGTCGGTGCGCTCGGCGCGCTCCTGCCGGGACTGGCCTGGCCTTGGCAGGTAGGGCTGTTCGTCCTGCTCTCCGGGCTGGTCGCCGCCTTGCATCGGCGCCGTCGCCGCAAGGCCGGTAGCGTCGAGGAAACGCCAGGGTTGCAGCGACGCGGCGACGACCTGTTCGGCCGCACCTTTCCCTTGCACCGGGCGATCGTCGGCGGGCTCGGCGAGCTGCGCGTCGAGGACGCGTCGTGGCTGGTCAGCGGTCCCGACCTGCCGCGCGGCGCCCTGGTCCGGGTCACCGGCCAGGACGGCGCCCTGCTGCACGTCGAGCCTGCCGCGCCCTGAATCGCTGTAGCTCCCGGCCGGCGGGGGCTGTACGGCAGCGGAAAAAGCGACCGGACGGTCATCCCCGCTGGAACTCCGGGACGGCAAACGCGATCTGATGTAACACGCAGCCCCCTATCAGGAGTTCCCCCATGCGTTCCGTCAAACTCGCCGCCGCCACCCTGGTCATCGCCGCCCTGCCGCTGGGCTCGGCCATGGCCGATACCTTCTGGCGCAACATCATTTCCTCGGGTGCCACCACGGCCTCCACCTACCTGACCTTCCGCCACGACCACAAGCTGATCGTCGCCGCGCAGGACGACGCCGGCAGCTACATCGCCAGCGACGGCGCGATCCGCGGGCCGTACCTGGAAGCCGCCCTGCAGAAGCTGCGCAACGACAACCCGGACCTGCAGGCCAGCGACATGGAACTGGCCAGCGCGATCCTCGCCGGCGGCGAGCAGTCCGCCGTCCAGCAGTAGGCCCCGGCGACCTCGCCTCCGCCCGGAGGCGAGGTCACTCGCGGTAGTCGTCCAGCGGCACGCAGGCGCAGAACAGGTTGCGGTCGCCGTAGACGTTGTCCACCCGGTTAACCGCCGGCCAGTACTTGAACGCCCGCGCATGTTCGCTCGGGGTCACTGCCTCGGCGATCTCGTAGGGTCTCTGCCAGATCCCGGTGACGTCGGCCAGGGTATGCGGCGCCCGTTTCAGCGGGTTGTCCTCCGCCGGCCAGGCGCCGCTCTCCACCTTGCCGATCTCGGCCCTGATGCTCAGCATCGCCTCGACGAAACGATCCAGCTCCGCCTTCGACTCGCTCTCGGTCGGCTCCACCATCAGCGTGCCCGGCACCGGGAAGGACATGGTCGGGGCGTGGAAGCCGTAGTCCATCAGGCGCTTGGCCACGTCTTCCTCGGTGATCCCGGTCTGCGCCTTGAGCGGTCGCAGGTCGAGGATGCATTCGTGGGCGACGCGCTCGTTGCGCCCGCGATAGAGCACCGGGAACGCCCCGTCCAGGCGGTTCGCCAGGTAGTTGGCGGAGAGGATCGCCACCTCGCTGGCGTCGGCCAACTGCGGGCCCATCATGGCGATGTACATCCAACTGATCGGCAGGATGCTGGCGCTGCCCCAGGGCGCCGCGCTGACCGCGTCGTTCAGCGGGTTCGGCCCTTCGACGCGGATCACCGGATGGTTGGCGACGAACGGCGCCAGGTGCCGCTTGACCCCGATCGGCCCCATGCCCGGTCCGCCACCACCATGGGGGATGCAGAAGGTCTTGTGCAGGTTCATGTGCGAGACGTCCGCGCCGATGTCCGCCGGTCGCGCCAGGCCGACCTGGGCGTTGAGGTTGGCGCCGTCCATGTAGACCTGGCCGCCGTGGCGGTGGACCACTTCGCAGATCTCGCCTATCCCCTCCTCGTAGACGCCGTGGGTCGAGGGATAGGTGATCATCAGGCAGGACAGCCGGTCGCCCGCCTCGGCCGCCTTGAGGCGCAGGTCGTCGAGGTCGACGTTGCCGCGGGGATCGCACTCGACGATCACCACCCGCATGCTGGCCATGATCGCCGAGGCCGGGTTGGTGCCATGCGCCGATGCGGGAATCAGGCAGATGTCGCGCTGGCTATCGCCGCGGCTCTGGTGGTAGCGGCGGATCGCCAGCAACCCGGCATATTCGCCCTGTGCTCCCGAGTTCGGCTGCAGGCAGATGGCGTCGAAGCCGGTGATCGCCCGCAGCCAGGCTTCCAGTTCGTCGATCATCCGGCGATAGCCCTCGGCCTGCTCGCGCGGCACGAACGGATGCAGTTCGGCGAATTCCGGCCAGGTGATGGGGATCATCTCGCTGCTGGCGTTGAGCTTCATGGTGCAGGAGCCGAGCGGGATCATCGCCTGGTTCAGCGCCAGGTCCTTGCCTTCCAGCTGGCGCAGGTAGCGAAGCATCTCGGTCTCGCTGTGGTGGGCGTTGAACACCGGATGCTGCAGGTAGGCCGAAGTGCGTTGCAGGACCGCCGGAATGCCGTCGTCCACCGCCCCGCCATCCAGGTGCGCGACATCCAGCCCGTGGCCGGCGCCGAGGAAGATCTCGAACAGGGTCGCCAGGGTCGCCGCGTCACAGGTTTCGTCGAGGCTCAGGGCCAGCCGCCGGTCGTCGACCACGCGCAGGTTGACCCGTGCCGCCCGCGCCCGTTCGAGGATCGCCGCCTGACGCTCGCCGACCTCGTAGGTCAGGGTGTCGAAGAAGTGCCGGTTGAGCCGCCGCAGTCCCTTGCTTTTCAGGCCCGCCGCCAGCAGCGCGGTCAGGCGCTGGACGCGTTGGGCGATGCGTTTCAGCTCCTGTGGCCCATGGTAGACGGCATACAGCGAAGCAATGTTGGCCAGCAGCACCTGGGCGGTGCAGATGTTCGAGTTGGCCTTTTCCCGACGGATGTGCTGCTCGCGGGTTTGCAGGGCCATGCGCAACGCCGGGTTGCCGCGGGCGTCGCGGGAAACGCCGATGATCCGCCCCGGCATTGCCCGCTTGTACCCTTCGCGGGTGGCGAAGAACGCCGCGTGCGGCCCGCCGTAGCCCATCGGTACGCCAAAGCGCTGGGCGCTGCCGAGCACCACGTCGGCACCGAGTTCCCCCGGCGGGGTCAGCAACAACAGGGCGAGCAGGTCGCTGGCGACGCAAGCCAGCGCCTGTTGGCCGTGCAACGCCTCGATAAGCGGGCGCAGGTCGCGGATCTCGCCGCGACTGTCCGGGTATTGCAGCAAGGCGCCGAACACCGCGTGGGCGGCAAGATTGTCCGGCTCGTCGACGACCAGCTCGAAACCGAACGCCTCGGCGCGGGTACGCAACACCGAAACGGTCTGCGGATGGCAATGCGCATCGACGAAGAACCGGTTGCTCCTGGCCTTCGCCACCCGCCTGGCCAGGGCCATGGCCTCGGCGGCGGCGGTGGCTTCGTCGAGCAGCGAGGCGCTGGCCAGGTCGAGCCCGGTGAGGTCGATGGTCAGTTGCTGGAAATTCAGCAGCGCTTCCAGGCGGCCCTGGGCGATTTCCGGCTGGTAGGGCGTATAGGCGGTGTACCAGCCGGGATTCTCCAGCACGTTGCGGAGGATCACCGGCGGCGTCACGGTGCCGTAGTAGCCCATGCCGATCAGGCTGGTCCAGCGCTGGTTGAGCCCGGCGTAGCCGCGCAGGCGCGCCAGGGCGGCCTGTTCGTCGAGCGCGGCGGGCAGTTCCAGCGGCCGGTTGAGGCGGATCGCCGGCGGCACCGTCTGCACGATCAGTTCGGCGCGAGTGGAAACTCCGAGGAAGTCCAGCATGGCCTGCTGTTCCGCCGGATCGGGGCCGAGGTGGCGGCGCAGGAAGGCATCGGCGGGCTGGAGCTGGTCGAGGGACGGCGTCTGCGACATGGCTTCGGTCTCGTTGGGGGCGGCATCGCCCTGCCAGCGATCGTCGCCGAACGGATATCGAATGAGAAAGCAACGACGGCGAAAACGCATTTCGCCGCTGCAAAAAGAACAAAGCCTCGAATGATCGAGGCCTTGTCCAAGGATAGCGGGTTTTGTCGCGACTACGCGGCGGCTCAGCCTTCCGCGTCGACGGCGGCCTGGTAGCCAGCGGCGTCGAGCAGCTTGTCCAGCTCGGCCGGATTGCTCGGCTTGAGCTTGAAGAACCAGGACGCGTACGGGTCGTTGTTGACGTCTTCCGGGGTGTCGGCCAGGGCTTCGTTGATGGCGATGACTTCGCCGCCGATCGGCGAATAGATGTCGGAGGCGGCCTTCACCGACTCGACCACGCCCGCTTCCTGCCCGGCGGCGAGGGTCTTGCCCAGCTCCGGCAGCTCGATGAAGACCACATCGCCAAGGGCTTCCTGGGCATGGTCGGAAATGCCCACGGTAACGCTGCCGTCGGCTTCCAGGCGAGCCCATTCGTGGCTCTGGGCGTAACGCAGTTCGGCGGGAATATTGCTCATCTTGTTTTCCTCGAAGTCGGGGGCGACGGCGGTCGCCATTGCCAGGTTAGATCAGGGGCTTGCCGTGACGCACGAAACTGGGCTGGACCACCCGTACCGGGTACCACTTGCCGCGGATTTCCACCTCGGCGCGGTCGCCGGTGGCGGCCGGCACGCGGGCCAGCGCGATGGACTTGTTCAGGGTAGGCGAAAAGCTGCCGCTGGTGATCTCCCCCTCACCAATGCCAGCTACCCGCACCACCTGGTGGGCGCGCAGCACGCCGCGCTCCTCCAGAACCAGGCCGACCAGCTTCGGCTGGTCGCCGGCGGCCTTCTGCGCTTCCAGCGCGCGGCGGCCGACGAAGTCCCGCGCAACCGGCTCCCAGGCTACGGTCCAGCCCATGTTGGCGGCAAGCGGGGAAACGCTTTCGTCCATGTCCTGGCCGTAGAGATTGAGCCCGGCCTCCAGGCGCAGCGTATCGCGCGCACCCAGGCCCGCCGGGGAGATCCCGGCGCCAACCAGCTCGTTGAGGAAACCCGGCGCCTCGGCGGCCGGCAGCATGATTTCCAGGCCGTCCTCGCCGGTGTAGCCGGTGCGGGCGATGAACCAGTCGCCCTCGGCACGGCCCTGGAACGGCTTGAGTTCGCGTATCAGTGCGGCGCGTGCCGGGGACACCAGTTCGGAGCTGTGCACGCGGGCGTTGGGGCCCTGGATGGCGAGCATCGCCAGGTCGCCGCGTTCCTGCAGGTCGACCTTGAAGCCGGCGGCCTGCGCCTGCATCCAGGCGATGTCCTTGTCGCGGGTGGAAGCATTGACCACCACCCGGTAGCCGTGCTCGGTCAGGTAGACGATCAGGTCGTCGACCACCCCGCCCTCTTCGTTGAGCATCGCGCTGTAGAGCGCCTTGCCGGTTTCGCCGAGACGCGCCACGTCGTTCGCCAGGAGATGCTGCAGATAGGCCGTGGCCTGCTCGCCGGCGACGTCGACCACGGTCATGTGGGACACGTCGAAGACGCCGCAGTCACGCCGAACCTGATGGTGCTCCTCGACCTGCGAACCGTAGTGCAGCGGCATGTCCCAACCGCCGAAATCGACCATCTTGGCGCCGAGCGCGACGTGCAGCTCGTAAAGCGGGGTGCGCAATCCCATGGGTATTCTCCTTCCGGGCGTAGCGGGTGCCGTCGGCAGGGACCGCCGGCACGAAATCGCGCGCATTGTAGCCGCAAGCCCCGGAGCAGGACACCATGGAAGCGTGCCGCGATCCGTGCATAGACCCTACGACCTGCATGGATACTGGGCTCAGCGATCTGAATGATGGGCAGAACGACGAATCAACCCGACCACCGGTAGCAGGCCGACCAGCACCAGGGTCAGGGCCGGCAGCGAGGCGCGCGCCCATTCGCCCTCGCTGGTCATCTCGAAGATCCGTACGGCCAGGGTGTCCCAACCGAAGGGACGCATCAGCAGGGTCGCCGGCATCTCCTTGAGCACGTCGACGAAGACCAGCAGCGCGGCGCTCAGCGAGGCCGGCAGCAACAGCGGCAGGTAGACCCGCAGGAACAGCAGCGGGCCGCCCACGCCGAGGCTGCGCGAGGCTTCCGGCAGCGACGGGCGGATCCGCGCCAGCCCACTTTCCAGCGGCCCGTAGGCCACCGCCATGAAACGGATCAGGTAGGCCAGCAGCAGGGCGAACAGACTGCCCAGCAGCAGCGGCTTGCCGGCGCCGCCGAGGGCGCTGGAAAGCGGGATCACCCAGTGATTGTCCAGCCAGCTGAAGGCCAGCATGATCGAAACCGCCAGGACCGAGCCCGGCAGCGCATAACCGAGGTTGCCCAGGCCCACCGCGCCGCGGATAGCGCGGGTCGGCGCCAGGCGCACGGCGAAGGCCAGCAGCAGGGCCACGGCGACCGTCGCCAGCGCGGCGATGCCGCCCAGCGTCAGGGTATGGCCGATCAGGTCCCAGTAGCGCTCGTCGAGGTCGAAACGGCCCTGGCGCCAGAACCAGACAACCAGTTGCGCCACGGGAATCACGAAGGCGCAGAGGAACACCAGCCCGCACCAGGCGCTCGCCGCCAGCGCCCTGGCGCCGCGCAGGCGATACAGCGGCGCGCCGCGCGGACGCTCGCTGGCGGCCTTGGCTCGGCCTCGCGTGTGGCGCTCGCCGAGCAGCACCAGGCATACCCCGAGCAACAACAGGCTGGCCAGCTGGGCGGCGCTGGAGAGGCTGTAGAAGCCGTACCAGGTCTTGTAGATGGCGGTGGTGAAGGTGTCGAAGTTGAACACCGATACCGCGCCGAAGTCGGCCAGGGTTTCCATCACCGCCAGCGCCAGGCCGGCGCCGATCGCCGGCCGCGCCATCGGCAGGGCGACCCGCAGGAACGCCTGCCAGGGCGACAGGCCGAGAACCCGCGCGGCTTCCATCAGGCCCTTGCCCTGGGCGATGAAGGCGCTGCGCGCGAGCAGGTAGACATAGGGATAGAACACCAGCACCAGGACCAGGATCACCCCGCCGGTGGAGCGTACGCGCGGCAACCGCAGGCCGCTGCCGAACCACTCGCGCAGCAGGCTCTGCACCGGTCCGGCGAAATCCAGCAGGCCGACGAAGACGAACGCCAGGACGTAGGCCGGGATCGCGAACGGCAACATCAGCGCCCAGTCCAGCCAGCGCCGCCCGGGGAATTCGCAGAGGCTGGTGAGCCATGCCAGGCTGACCCCGAGCAGAGTCACGCCGATGCCGACGCCGAGCACCAGGGTCAGGGTGTTGCCGAGCAGGCGCGGCAACTGGGTATCCCACAGGTGGCTCCAGATTTCCCGGTCGATCTCCAGCCAGCTCAGCAGCAGCACGCTGAGCGGCAGCAGCACCAGCGCGGCAACGGTGAAGGTGATGGGGTACCAGCGGCGGGGAGCGGGATGGGCCACGAAATCCTCGGTGCGGAACGAACGACGCCCCGCTCGGACGAGCCGGGGCGTCGAGTATAACCGGCGGTCAGTTCCAGCCGGCGCGGTCCATCAGGCGAATCGCCTCGGCCTGGCGCTTGCCGGCAACTTCCACCGGGATGCTGTCGGCCTTGAAGCTGCCCCAGCTGGCGACTTCGGCTGACGGCGCGACCTGCGGGTTGGCCGGGAATTCCTGGTTGATCCCGGCGAACAGCGCCTGGGCGTCGGGCCCGGTCATCCATTCCACCAGCGCCTTGGCTGCCTTGGGATGCGGCGCGTGGCGAGTCAGGCCGATGCCCGACAGGTTGACGTGGACGCCGCGGTCGGCCTGGTTCGGCCAGAACAGCTTGACCCGCAGGTTCGGGTTCTGCTTGTGCAGGCGCCCGTAGTAGTAGGTATTGACGATGCCGACGTCGCACTGGCCGGCGTCCACCGCCTGGATCACCGCGTTGTCGTCGGCGAATACGTCGGTGGCCAGGTTGTTCACCCAGCCCTGGAGGATTTCCTCGGTCTTCTGCGCCCCGTGGGTCTCGATCAGGGTCCCGGTCAGCGACTGGTTGTAGACCTTCTTCGCCGTGCGCAGGCACAGGCGGCCTTCCCATTGCTTGTCGGCCAGGGCTTCGTAGGTGCTCAGCTCTTCCGGCTTGACCCGCTCGGTAGAGTAGACGATGGTCCGCGCGCGCAGCGACAGTCCGGTCCAGCTATCGGTGCTGGAACGATACTGCGAGGGAATGTTCCGTTCGATGGTGGCCGACTTGAACGGTTGCAGCAGGCCCATCTGCTCGGCCTGCCAGAGGTTGCCGGCGTCCACGGTGAGCAGCAGGTCGGCCGGGGTGTTAGCGCCTTCGGCCTTGATCCGCGCCATCAGCGGCGCTTCCTTGTCGGTGATGAACTTGACCTTCACGCCGGTCTTGCTGGTGTAGGCATCGAACACCGGCTTGATCAGCTCGTCGATGCGCGAGGAATACACCACCACTTCGTCGGCGGCCTGGGCCAGGCCGGTGATGCCCAGGGCCAGGGCGGCGAGTAGAGCTTTGCTTGCCTGCATGAAGAACAGCCTCGTCATCGGAACGTAGGCACGAATGATAAGAAATCTCGCTTGCGAACCCGCGCGACTAAATGTGTCGGGGTGTTTCGCCTGCGTCCAGGCCACCGAGGATGGCGAGGAACGCCTCCACCGCGGCGCTGCGGCCATGGCGGCGGGTGAAGACGAGGAAATCGGCCAGCGCCTCGGGCTTGGCCAGCGGGCGATAGACGACTCCGGCCCGGGCCAGCGCTGTGCTGCAACGTGGCACCAGGGCAACGCCCTGGCCGGCCGCGACCAGGGCGATGATCGAGGTGATCTGGCGTCCGGCCGGTCCCCTCGTCAGCGCCAGCCCGGCCTTCCGGTAGAGGCGCTCGATCAGTTCGTTGAGGCCGGAGCCGTAGTCCAGTGGAAACAGGATCAGCGGCCGATCACGCAGATCGTACAGGTCGATCCGCTCTTGCCGCGCCAGCGGATCGCCGTTGGGCACGGCCACCACCAGCGGCTCGCCGCCCAGGGCCAGCACCTCGATGCCGACCTGGCCTTCCGGCGGCGGCAGGCGCCCCAGCCCCACATCGATGCCGCCTTCGGCGATCTGCGCCCATTGCGCCGCCGAAGCGCCTTCGAGCAGCTCCAGTTGCACCTCCGGATGGCGCTCGCGGAACAGTCGGATCGCCTCGGTGAACAGGTCCGACAGGGCGATGGAGCTGGCGTAGCCGAGGGTCAGGTGGCCGGCCAGCCCCTGCGCCAGCTTGCGGGCGAAGCCGGCGGTGCGCTCCAGTTGGTCCAGCAGGGCGCGTGCGTAAGGCAGGAACAGGCTGCCCTCGGCGGTGAGGGTCACCGCCCGGCTGGAGCGGTCGAACAGGCGAAAGCCCAGCTCTTCCTCCAGCGCGGATATCTGCCGGGTCAAGGGCGGCTGCGCCATGTGCAGGCGCTGGGCGGCGCGGCCGAAATGCAGGGTTTCGGCAACGGCTGCGAAGCAGCGCAGGCGGCGTAGGTCGAGCATGCGGTTCCTCGGTATCGATCGGTCCTGAATCGGTATTGGCCAGCCCGTCGGGAGCGCCCCTATAACAGGGGGTTTCTCGTCCAGGCAGAGCGTTCCATGAATTCGTCCCAGGGTTTCCCCCGCCTCGCGCTGTTTCTCTGCGGTTGCGCTGCGTTCCTCAATCTCTATACCACCCAGGGCATCTTCGACGAACTGGCGGCGAGCTTCCACATCAGCGCCCATCAATCGAACTGGAGCATCACCGCCACCACCCTGGCGGTGGCTCTCGCCGCGCCCTTCGTCGGCCGACTCAGCGGCGGCCGCGAGCGCAGCCGGGTGATCGCCTTCGCCGCCAGCCTGCTCTGCGTGCCCATGCTGCTGGCCGCCCATGCCGGCAGCTTCGCCGCCTTCCTGCTCTGGCGCTTCGCCGAAGGGATGCTGATTCCCCTGCTGTTCGCCAGCAGCGTGGCCTACATCGGCGAGCGCTGGAGCGGCGGCGCGGTCATCGAGCTGACCAGCCTCTATGTCGCCGGGACCATCCTCGGCGGCTTCGCCGGACGCTTCCTCACCGGCCTGCTGACCGAGGAGTGGGATTGGCGCGTCGCCTTCCGGATCCTCGCCGGGCTGACCCTGCTCATCGCTGTCGCCATCCGTGCGCTGCTCCCTGCCAATTCTGGCAGGCACGCGCCCGCACCGGGGAAACGCCCCTTAGTATCCCGTGAACTGTTCCGGGCTCCGCTGCTGTCGTCCTACGCGGTGGGGTTCTGTGTCCTCTTTTCCCAGGTCGCCATGTTCACCTATATCGGCATCCATCTCAGCCGTCCGCCGTACAGCCTGGACACCGCTCAGCTCGGCTCGATCTACGCGGTGTTCCTCCTCGCCCTGCTGGTGATTCCCGCCAGCGGCCGCCTGGCCCGCACCCGCCCGCACCGCCAGTTGCTGCTGGGCGCATCGCTGCTGGGCGTGTGCGGCTCGCTGCTGACCCTGGCGCCGGGCCTGCCGACGATTCTCGTCGGCCTGGCCCTCAGCGCCACCGGCGTGTTCCTCGCACAGTCCACGGTCAACGCCTTCACCGCCAGCAATGCCGGGACCGACAAGGCCGGTGCCGTCGGCCTCTACCTGACCTGCTACTACGCCGGCGGCAGCCTCGGCGCGGTGCTGCCGGCGCCATTCTGGGAGCACTGGGGCTGGCCGGGCTGCCTGGGCCTGATCCTCCTGGCCCAGTTGCTGCCGTTGCTTCTGACCCGCTACGGCTGGTCCGCACCACAGGCCGAACGCGCGGCCCTGCGCGCGTCGCAAGGAAGACCGTAACCATCGCAAGAACAACAAGAACCGACAGGAGGTTAGCCATGAACCATGTCATCACCCCCCACAGCAAGCTGCTCGGCGTCATCGAGCCGGTCCTCAACGACATGCCCGCCGGAACCCTGCGCCACGCACTGTTCCGGGCCTTCTGGGACGAGACGGCGTCGTTGCTGGACATCGAGGACGCCTTCGCCCGGGTCACCGCCCGGCGCCAGGCGGTCGAGCCGCTGCGCAAGTTCTTCGCCAGCTGGTCGAAGACCAACAACTCGGCGGCCAGCGTTTCCGGACTGGCCAATCGCCTGACCCTGCTGGCCCGTTCGGAACAGGGTTCGGCAGCGGCAGACCAGCTCTATCGAGCCTGCGGCAGCCTGCAACGGATCACCGACGAAGACCTCGGCGCCCTCGGCAACACCGTGCATGCCGATCTTTTCTACACCATGGCCACCACCCTTTGCGGCGACGACCGCTGGCTGCTGCGCGAGAACTGCCTGCCTTCGGCGCAGGCGTTCAAGGACTGGACCGACCGCCAGCGCCTGCGCGAGCGCGACCTGATGCAGGGACTGCTGACCACGCTGGTACACGAGGTCTATACCCACGGCGAGGTGGAGTACATCCACCCGCTGTACAAGGAATGGTTCAGCCGCGACATGGGCGTACCCGCCGAACGCGCCCGCGCCACCGTGGCCTGGGTAACGGTGCACACCGGCGGCACCGAGAGCAATCATTTCGCCCACGCCACGGCGGCGGTGAACGCCTTCGTCGAGGCGATGGAAATCGAGGTGAACGAAGAAGCCGCGCGCAACCTGTTCGGGCTCTACCTGCGCAACAAGGCGCAGGTCATGCGTGACTGCGCGGCGCTGTTCTGAGGACTGGCGGCCCTCCCGTCAGGGGGGAGCCGCCCCGCTCAGACTCGTGCCAGCATCGGCAGGTCGCCGCTGAGGCCAAGCGCCTGGCGGACGAACAGCGCCTTCGCCTCGTGATGGCCGTCGACCAGGCGCAGGCCGGCGTTGCGCAGCCAGCGCAGCGGCAACCGGTCGGCCTGGAACAGGCGCTCGAAGCCTTCCATCGCCGTCATCATGCCCAGGTTGTGCGGCATCCGCCGCCGCTCGAAGCGACTCAGCACGCGTTCGTCGGCAAGCCGTTCGCCGCGCTCCAGGGCGTGCAACAGGACCTCGGACAGCACCGCCGCATCGAGGAAGCCCAGGTTCACGCCCTGTCCGGCCAGCGGGTGGATGGTGTGCGCAGCATCGCCGACCAGCGCCAGGCCCGGCTCGACGTAACGCTTGGCGTGCCGCTGGCGCAGCGGGATGCACAGGCGCCGGTCGGCATGCAGGATGGCGCCCAGGCGCTGTTCGAAGGCTTCGCCGAGGGCGGCGCGGAAGCCATCCTCGTCCAACGCCATCAGGCGTTCTGCCTGTTCCGGGGTGGTCGACCAGACGATCGAGCACCAGTGCTCGTCGCCGCGGTCCGGCAGGGGCAGGAAGGCCAGCGGACCGTCGTCGGTGAAGCGCTGCCAGGCGGTTGCGCGGTGCGCGTTCTCGCAGCGCACGCTGGTGACGATGGCGTGGTGCAGGTAATCCCATTCGCGGGTGGCGCAGCCGGCCAGGCGGCGTACCGCCGAGTTGGCGCCGTCGGCGGCGACCACCAGCGGCGCACGCAGCTGGCGACCGTCGGCCAGGGTCAGCAGCCAGTCGTCGCCGGAGTGGCGCATCTGTTCCAGGCGCGCATTGGCCAGCAGGCCGGTGGTGGAATCGTGCAGGCGTTCCAGCAGGGCGTCCTGCACCACCCGGTTCTCGACGATATGGCCGAGTACCTCGGCGTGCACGCTGGCGGCGCTGAAGCCGATCCGCCCGGTGCCGGAGCCATCCCACACCTGCATCTCGCGATAGGGCTCGGCGCGGCGCGCGACGATGCCGTCCCAGGCATGCAGGCGCTGGAGAATCCGCCGGCTGGCTTCGGACAGCGCGCTGACCCGCGGCTCGTAGGGCGCCTCCGGCTTGAACGGCGCCACGTCGAGCGAGCCGCCGTCCACCAGCAGCACCTCCAGGCCGCTGCCCTCCAGGGCCAGGGCCAGGGCGCTACCGACCATGCCGGCGCCGACGATGACCAGATCCGCGTGCATATCCTCGTTCTCCACTCGTGGGCCCTCTTCAGGCCGCGTTCCGCAGGCGCGGCTTGAGCCGCACGTACAGGGTTTTCTGAACCCGCGCCACCAGGGTGCCGGCGTCGTCGCGCACTTCGGCGTGCAGCCGGGGCAGGTACTTCTCGCCGCCGGCGGTCCGCTCGCGGACCTCGTCGAGCAGCTTCTGGTCGATGCTGAAATGCGCATGCACCGGGCCCTTGCCCGGGCTGACGAACTCGATGTTGGCCGCCTTGTCCCAGACCACGTAGTCGCGGCCCAGGTTCTCCATCAGCATCAGCATGAAGAACGGGTCGGTCATCGCGTAGAGGCTGCCGCCAAACTGGGTGCCTACATAGTTGCGATTGAGCCGGTTCAGGCCCATGCGCACCCGAACCTCGCGGAAATCGCCAGCGATGTGCCGCACACGGATGCCCGCCCCCAGGAAGGGCGGGTAGAGATTCATGGCGAAGCGCAGCAGGCGGGCCTTGCGCGCCCTCGACCAGACCGGCATGGCGCTACAGCGGCCGCGCGCCGAGGCCCATGGCCTGGCGGGCGAACCAGCGCTTGGCCGGCGGCAGCAGGTCGAGCCCGAGCAGGCCGAGGTTGCGCCCGGCGCCGAGCAGCGCGCGGTCGTTGGAGAACAGCCGGGTCACCCGGTCGGAGAAGCCGACGGTCATCTGCTGGTCCAGGCGCTGCCCATCGAGGTAGCGCTGCAGCACGGCGAACTCGCCCAGCGGCGCGTCGTCGTGGAGCAGGGCGTCGACCAGCGCCAGGGTGTCGCGCAACGACAGGTTGAAGCCCTGGCCGGCGATGGGGTGCAGACTGTGCGCAGCGTTGCCCAGCACCACCAGGTGCGGACGCACCTGCTCGCGGGCCTCGACCAGGTGCAAGGGGTAGCAGTGCCGTGCGCCGACCTGGCGGAAGGCGCCGAGGCGGTAGCCGAAGGCAGCCTGCAGCTCGCCGAGGAAGGCCGCGTCATCGAGGCCACGCAGGCGTTCGGCGTCCTTGCCTGGGCGGGTCCAGATCAGCGCGCAACGGTTATCCGGCAACGGCAGCAGGGCCATCGGACCGCTGGGGGTGAAGCGCTCGAAGGCCTGCCCGAGGTGCGCCTCGGAGGGCGATACGTTGGCGATCAGCGCAGTCTGCCGGTACGGCGTCTGCTCCACGGCGATGCCAAGTTGTTCGCGCAGCCCGGAACGACCGCCATCGGCGAGGATCGCCAGCTCGCAATCGAGTTGCGTCTCGTCGTCGAGGGTAAGCCGGTAACCGCCCTCCCGGGCTTCCAGGGTCTTCACTTCGGCCGGGCAGTGCCAGCGCACCACCTCGGGGTCGAGCGCCTTCCACAGGCACTGGCCGAGCCAGGCGTTCTCCACCACGTAGCCCAGCGCCGGCACGCCTTCCTCGATGGCGGTCAGGCGGGTGGCGCCGAAGCGGCCGCGGTCGGAAACATGGATATGCAGGATCGGCTCGGCGCGCTCGGCGATCGCCGGCCACAGGCCGAGTCGCTCGTAGATCTGCCGGCTGCCGTAGGACAGCGCCGAAGAGCGGGCGTCGTAGCTGGGCTGGTAGGCGTTGCCGGGGGCGAAGGGTTCGATCAGCACGATCGACCAGCCGCGCTCCCGAGCGCCGGCCTGCAGGGCCAGCGCCAGCGAGGCGCCGACCAGGCCCCCGCCGATGATCGCCAGGTTGACCTTGCTCATCGTCACCTCAGGCTGCCTCGCTCTTGGCCGCGGCCATCAGCGCCTCGATCTCGGCGACGGTCTTCGGCACGCCGTTGGTCAGCACTTCGCAACCATTGCGGGTGACCACCACGTCGTCCTCGATGCGTACGCCGATACCGCGCCACTTCTTCGCCACCGAGGTATTGTCCGGGGCGATGTAGATGCCCGGCTCGACGGTCATCGCCATGCCCGGTTCGAGCACCCGCCATTCGCCGCCGACGCGGTACTCGCCGACGTCGTGCACGTCCATCCCCAGCCAGTGGCCGGCGCGGTGCATGTAGAAAGCCTTGTAGGCCTCGTGGGCGATCAGCTCGTCGACGTCGCCCTCCAGCAGGCCCAGGCGCACCAGCCCGGCGGTGATGACCCGTACGGTGGCCTCATGGGCCTCGTTCCAGTGGCGACCGGGGGCGATGTAGTCGAACGCCGCCATGTTGGCTTCCAGCACCAGTTCGTAGATCGCCTTCTGCTCGGGACTGAAGCGGCCATTGGCGGGGAAGGTACGGGTGATGTCGCTGGCGTAGCAGTCGATCTCGCAGCCGGCATCGATCAGGATCAGGTCGCCGTCCTTGATCGCCGCATCGTTCTCGCGGTAGTGCAGGATGCAGGCGTTGCGTCCGGCGGCGACGATCGAGCCGTAGGCCGGCATCTTCGCCCCGCCCTTGCGGAACTCGTATTCCAGTTCGGCTTCCAGGTGGTACTCGAACAGCCCCGGCCGGCACACCTCCATCGCCCGGATGTGCGCCCGGGCGGAGACCTCGGCGGCGTAGCGCATGACCTTCACTTCGTTGGCGCTCTTGTACAGCCGCTGGTCGTGCAGCAGGTGGTCGAGGGCAACGAACTCGTTCGGCGGCTGCGCGCCCTGGCGGGCCTTGGAGCGGATCACGTTGATCCAGTCCATCAGCCGGCGGTCGAAGTCGGGATTGGCGCCAAGGGCGTAGTAGACCCGGTCGCGGCCTTCGATCAGGCCGGGCAGGATGTCGTCGATATCGCCGATGGGAAAGGCGTCGTCGGCGCCGTACTGGCCGATCGCACCGTCCTGGCCGGCGCGCAGGCCGTCCCACAGTTCACGCTCCGGATCCCGCTCGCGGCAGAACAGCACGTATTCGCCGTGGGCACGGCCGGGAATCAGCGCCATCACCGCCTCCGGCTCGGGGAAGCCGGTGAGGTACTGGAAGTCGCTGTCCTGGCGGTAGACATGCTCGACGTCGCGATTGCGGATGTACATCGGCGCCGCCGGCAGGATGGCGATGCTGTTGGGTTCCATCTGCGCCATCAGCGCCTTGCGCCGACGGGCGTACTCCGACTTGGGGATACGGATCATGCAGAAACCTCAGTGCAGTGAAGGCTTGGGAGCGGGCTCCAGCGGCTTGCCGCACTCGGCGAACAGCAGCAGCGGAGCGACCCGCAGGTATTCCATGACTTCCATATAGTCCGTCTCGCCGTCCTCGCTGTCTTCCAACTGGCCCTGGACCTGGGCGATGGCGGCCATGTCCTGCAGCACTTCCTCGGCTTCGCCGGTCAGGCTGCCTTCGCGGGCGGTGAGGCCGAAACCGGCGAGGAAACCCTGGCACCATTGGCCGAGCGCCTCGGTGCGCTGGGCGAGCGGGGTTTCGTCGTCGGGCAGGAGCATGACGACGGCGACCTCGCCGGCGGAAAAGTCCTGCCGGACCATGCCGAGCAGGCCGGACAACGCGGCCTTGAGTCGTTCGCCCGGCGCGCCGCCGAGCAGTTCGGCGGCAGCGTGTTGCCAGGCGGCCTCGTCGAAGCCGGCGCCGGCGCAGACCCGACCCAGCAGATGGCCGTGCAGTTCGGCCGGCGAGACCGGCATGGCCGCCTCGGCGAGAAGGGAGGAAAAGGCGCTGTAGGCGGAATTCTGAGTGGACATCTCGGGACCCTGACGGCTGGGCGCCATTGGGGCGCTACACGTGAAATGAAGGTGGTTATCCTAGCACCGCCCGCCCCGGCAAGACCATGCGACCGGTTGCCGGCGCGCCGGCCCGGCCGGGGCATTGGCCCCGACCGGGGACGATCCTATATAGTTGTCCAATCACCCCAATTCCCAAGCGAGAGCCCATGGAAGACGCCGATCTGCAATTGTTGACGGCCAAGTTCGACCAGCTGCTCCAGAAGCTGGAACAGCTCAAGGCGGAGAACCGGCTGCTGCGGGCGAACGAAAAGTCCTGGCGCGAAGAGCGCGCTCATCTGATCGAAAAGAACGAAATGGCGAGACACAAGGTCGAAGCGATGATTTTGCGTCTGAAAGCCTTGGAGCAGGACACATGAGCCAGTCGAATACCCTCACCGTGCAGATTCTCGACAAGGAATACTGCATCAATTGCCCGGACGACGAGCGCGCCAACCTGGAAAGCGCCGCCCGTTACCTGGACGGCAAGATGCGCGAGATCCGCTCCAGCGGCAAAGTCATCGGCGCCGACCGGGTTGCCGTGATGGCCGCCCTCAACATCACCCACGACCTGCTGCACCGCAAGGAGCGCCTGGACCAGGAAAGCAGTTCGACCCGCGAGCGCGTGCGCGAACTGCTCGATCGCGTCGACCGCGCCCTGGCGAATCCGGCCGATGCCGGCGAAGCCTGACCCGGGCACGGCCAATTCGGGTATACTGGCCTCCGCTCCCTGGTGTGTTGGCCAGTCGGTGATGTCCCTGAGCCGATAACTGCAACAACGGAGGTTGCCAGTTGGACCGGTGTGCATGTCCGCACGACGGAAAGCCTTAAGGTCTACTGCAACCGCCACCTTGAACTTTCGGGTTCAAGGGCTAACCCGACAGCGGCACGACCGGGGAGCTACCTTTCCACATGATCGAATCGCAAGACCTCAGCCGCCCGGCCCTGCGCCGCAAGCTCCGCCAGGCGCGCCGCGCGCTCTCCCCCCTGCAGCAACGCCTCGCCGCCCGCGCCCTCTATCGACAACTGGCGCAGCATCCCCTTTTTCGCCGTGCCCGCCATATCGCCCTGTACCTGCCCAACGACGGCGAGATCGACCCGCGTCCGCTGCTGCGTGCGGCGCAGAAGCGCGGCAAGGCCACCTACCTGCCGGTGCTGGCGCCCTGGCCGCGGACGCGCATGGTGTTCCAGCGGGTCGGCAGCGGCGAACGCTGGACCCGCAACCGCTTCCGCATCAGCGAACCGCTGGCCGACGCCGGCCGCCAGCGCAAGGCCTGGGCGCTGGACCTGGTACTGCTGCCGCTGGTGGGGTTCGACGAACAGGGCGGGCGCCTGGGCATGGGCGGCGGCTTCTACGACCGCAGCCTGGCCTACCTGGCGAGGCGCAAAAATGGTCACAAACCGACGCTGATCGGCCTGGCCCATGAATGTCAGAAGGTGGATCGACTGGCGCTGGCCAGCTGGGACATTCCCCTGGCGGGAACGGTGACCGATGCGGGCTGGTACGTGGCAGGGAAACGCTAGGAAGGAGGGAGAACCCTGGGTACCGCGTTCCATGCGATACCCGGCGAGTCTTACGGCTGTTGCGTCACCTGGGCGGGCGTACTGGCCTGTCGTTCCCAGAGGCTCTGGGTATAACCGGTGGTGACGACCCCAAGTCCGAAGATGATGACCAAAACCCACAGCAAGTCTGGCTTGCGCTTCATCGATTGCCTCCCCCTTCCAGGCAATTTTCGAGGCCGGTCCTTGCGATTATCTTATCGCCTGAGCACCCTGCCCCGCTGAAAAACGGCATTTTCCGATAAGCTGAAGTCATACGCAATTACACCGGCGACCGGTGGTCACGCGCAGACGTTTCCTACGTATATCTACGAAAGAGGAGCAAAGTTCATGCCTGCCTACTGGCTGATGAAATCCGAGCCGGACGAACTCTCGATCCGCGACCTGCAACGCCTCGGAACCGCCCGCTGGGATGGCGTGCGCAACTATCAGGCGCGCAACTTCATCCGCAGCATGAACTCCGGCGACCTGTTCTTCTTCTACCACTCCAGTTGCCCGCAGCCCGGCATCGCCGGTATCGCCCGCATCGAAGGCGAAGCCTACCCCGATCCCACGGCCCTGGATCCCGCCAGCCCCTACCACGACCCCAAGGCCAGCGCCGGGAAGAACCCCTGGAGCGCCCGCGACGTCAGCTTCGTCGAAGCCTTCGCCGAGGTCGTTCCACTGGCCCGGCTGAAGGCCCAGGACGCCCTGGCCAACCTCGCCCTGGTGCAGAAGGGCAGCCGCCTCTCGGTAATGCCGGTCAGCGCCGAGGAATGGCAGGCGATCCTGCCGCTGGCGAAACGCTGAAGCCATCGCTCAGGCCATCTGCGAGATGGTCCGGCGGAAACGCCAGAGCGCGCCGAAGAAGAACGCCGAACCGATCACCACGATACCGGCGAACTGCGGCCAGACGATGTCGAAACCGGCGCCGCGGAACAGGATCGCCTGGGCCAGGCTGACGAAATGCGTGGACGGCGCCGCCAGCATGATGTTCTGCACCAGTTCCGGCATGCTTTCCCGTGGCGTGGTGCCGCCCGAAAGAATGTTCAGCGGCAGCAGCACGAGGATGGTCAACAGTCCGAGCTGCGGCATCGAACGCGCCACCGTGCCGAGGAATATGCCCATGGAGGTGGTGGCGAACAGATGCAATCCGGCGCCGAGCAGGAACAGTCCCACCGAGCCGCTGATCGGCACGTCCAGCCAGCCACGCACCACCCACTGCAACGAGAGCCCCGCCGCCACCAGCACCACCAGCCCCATCGACCAGACCTTGGCCATCATGATCTCGAAGGCCGACAGCGGCATCACCAGCAGGTGCTCGACGGTGCCGTGCTCGCGCTCGCGGATCAGCGCGGCGCCGGTGAGGATGATCGACAGCATGGTGATCTGGTTGATCACTTCCATCACCCCACCGAACCAGGCCTGGGTCAGGTTCGGGTTGAATTCCATGCGCACCTCGATCTGCGCCGGCATGCTCGGCTCCGCGCGGTAGCGGCTGACGAATTCGCGCACCTCGGTGGCGACGATGTTCTGGATGTAGCCCGCGCCGGAGAAGGCCTGCCCGGTCTGGGTCGCGTCGACGTTGACCTGGATCGAGGGCTTGCGCCCGGCCAGCACGTCGCGCTGGAAGTCCGGCGGGATATCGAGGGTGAAGGTATACAGGCCGACGTCCATGCCGCGATCCATCTCGGCATGCCCGATCATTTCCGGCGGCCGGAAGTATGGGGGCTGGAAGGCATTGACGATACGCGACGAGAGCTGCGAGCGGTCCTCGTCGACCACCGCGATCGGCGCGTGATGCAAGGTTTCCGGAATACCGGTGGCGGAACTGTAGACGCCCAGGGTGAAGGCCCAGACGATCAGTGCCAGCATCGCGTAGTCGCGGCCGAGACTGCGGAACTCCTTGATGCCCAGGTTGAAGATGTTGGCCAGGCTGCGCATCGCTCAGTCCTCCTGCTTCTTCAGGCAGGCCACGCTGAGCAGGGTCAGCACCACGATGGAAGCGGCAAGCGGCAGGTAGTAGGCCCAGAGATCGGACAGGCCCAGCGATTTGGAAAAGGCGCCGCGGCTGACCACCAGGAAATGCGAGGTCGGATAGAGCTTGCCGATCCAGGCCGCCGCACCCTCCAGCGAGGACACCGGGTGGATCAGCCCGGAGAACTGGATCGCCGGGATCATGGTGGCGATCGCCACGCCGAATACAGCGGCGATCTGGCTGCGCATGAACGTCGAGAGGAACAGCCCTAGGCCAGTGCTGGTGACCACATAGAGGAAAGCGCCGATGGTCAACGCCAGGAAGCTGCCCTTGAGCGGCACGCGAAATACCACGATGGCCAGGACCAGCATCAGCAGGAAGTTGATCATGCCCATGGCGACGTAGGGCAGCTGCTTGCCGACCAGGAACTCCAGGCGCGTCACCGGGGTGACATAGAGGTTGGTGATCGAACCCAGTTCCTTTTCGCGCACCACGCCGAGGGCGGTGAGCATGGCCGGGATCATGATCAGCAGCAGCGGGATCACCGCCGGCACCATCGCCTTCAGGCTTTCCACGTCGGGGTTGTAGCGATAGCGCACCTCGGTGCTGGCCGCCGCGCTGGCCTCGGCCCCACCCGCCTGCCGCGAGAGGTCCGCCAGGTAGCTGGTGTGCAGACCCTGCACGTAGCCGAGCACGGTGTTGGCACGGGTCGGCATCGCTCCGTCGATCCACACGCCGATGGCCGGATCGGAGCCACGCTTGAGATCGCGCCCGAAGTTCGGCGGAATCTCCACCGCCAGGCTCAGCTCGCCGCTGCGCAGGCGCCGGTCGAGGTCGTCCGGGTCGGTGATCGGCGCATGTTCGACGAAATAGCGCGAGCCGGCGATGTTCAGCGCGTAGGCCTGGCTGGTGGTGGTCTGGTCACGGTCGAGGACCGCCCAGGAGAGGTCCTCGACGTCCATGTTGATGCCATAGCCGATGATGAACATCAGCAGCGCGGTGCCGAGCAGGGCCAGGGTCAGGCGGATCGGGTCGCGGCGCAGCTCCATGGCTTCGCGGCGCGCATAGCTGAACAGCCGCAGGGGGCTGAAGCGTTCGCGTTGCGCCTGGCGCTCCTGGCCATCGCCGGGCTGCTCCGCGACGGCCGGCGCCTCGGCCGGTTGCGCTGGCGCGGCGGCACCCGCGGCTTCCTCCAGGTAAGCGATGAAGGTCGCTTCCAGGGTCGGCAGACCACGCTGGCGCACCAGCTCATCGGGAGTATCGCTGGCCAGTACCTTGCCGGCATGCATCAGCGAGATGCGATCGCAGCGCTGAGCCTCGTTCATGAAGTGGGTGGAAATGAAGATGGTCACCCCGTCGCGGCGCGACAGCTCGAGCATCAGCTCCCAGAAGCCGTCGCGAGCCACCGGGTCCACCCCCGAAGTGGGCTCGTCGAGGATCAGGATTTCCGGCTTGTGGATCACCGCCACCGCCAGCGACAGACGCTGGCGAATGCCCAGCGGCAGGTCGTTGGGCAGCTCGTCGGCCACCTTCTCCAGGTCGAAGCGCCGGAGCATTTCGCCGACCCGTGCCGGGATGCCATCCGCCGGCAGGTGGAACAGCCGGGCGTGCAACACCAGGTTCTGCCGCACGCTCAGCTCGGCATACAGGGAAAAGGCCTGGGACATGTAGCCGACCCGGCGACGGGTCGCCATGTCGCTGGCGTCCACCGGCTGGCCGAACAGCGCGCACGTGCCTTCGCTGGCCGGCAGCAGGCCGGTGAGCATCTTCATGGTGGTGGACTTGCCGCAGCCGTTGGAGCCGAGAAAGCCGAAGATTTCCCCACGCTCGATACGGAAGCTGACGTGATCGACCGCGACGAAGTCGCCGAAACGACAGGTCAGGCCCTCGGCCTCGATGGCGATCCGCGGCGCGCCTTCGCTCTGCGGTCGCGGCGGGATCACCAATCGATGGTGGCCGGCGCGCTTGCTTTCCGGCAGCAGGGCGATGAACGCCGACTCGAGGCTCTGCGTCCCGGTACGCTCGCGCAGCTCCTGCGGCGTACCGGTGGCCAGGACCTTTCCGTCATCCATCGCCACCAGCCAGTCGAAGCGCTCGGCTTCCTCCATGTAGGCGGTGGCGACCAGCACGCTCATGCCTTCGCGGCCCGCGCGGATACGGCCGATCAGCTCCCAGAACTGGTTGCGCGACAGCGGGTCGACGCCGGTGGTCGGCTCGTCGAGGATCAGCAGGTCGGGATCGTGGATCAGCGCGCAGCACAGCCCGAGCTTCTGCTTCATGCCGCCGGACAGCTTGCCCGCAGGACGCTCGGCGAACGGCGCCAATCCGGTGCTTTGCAGCAGATCGGCGATGCGCCGCTCGCGCTCGGCCTTGTCGTGGCCGAACAGCCGACCGAAGAAGTCGACGTTCTCGAACACCGAGAGCGTCGGGTAGAGGTTCTTGCCCAGCCCCTGGGGCATGTAGGCGATGCGCGGGCAGACCGCCCGGCGGTGGCGGCGGTCGCGCATGTCGCCATCGAGCACGCGGATCTCGCCATCCTGCATCTTCCGTGCGCCGGCCAGCAGCGCCAGCAGGCTGGACTTGCCGACCCCGTCCGGACCGATCAGGCCGACCATGCGGTTGGCCGGGATCTCCAGGCTGACGTCGTCAACCGCACGCGTCTCGCCGTAGCGCAGCGAAACGCCCCGGAGGCTCGCCACGCCGCTCCCGCCAGCGGTCATTGCGGAACCTTGATCTGCAGGTTGGCCGGCCACTCGACCTCAGGGTCCAGTCGCAGGTAGGCCATTCCGGGCACGCCGGTCTTGACGTAGGTGATGTATTTTTCCAGCAGCGCCGGATCGAGCCGCGCCTTGACCCGGAACATCAGCTTCTCCCGCTCGTTGGCGGTTTCCACCGTTTTCGGGGTGAACTGGGCGACGCTGGCGACATAGGAAACCTTGGCCGGGATCACGTAGTCCGGCACCGCGTCGATCACCAAGCGCACTTCCTGGCCCAGTCCGACCCTGCCGGCCTGCATGGATGGCAGGAAGAAAGTCATGTAGACGTCGGCTAGGTCGACCATGTTGAGGAGCTTGCCACCGGCCGGCAGCACTTCCCCCGGCTGTGCCACGCGGTACTGCACGCGGCCGTTGCGCGGCGCCTTGAGCAGGCTGTCGTCGATATCCGCCTGGAGCCGGGCGACGCTGGCCTTGGCCGCCTCGATGGCCGACTGCGCCTCGATTACCTGGGAACGCCCGGCCTCGATCGCCGCCTGCGCCGAAATCACTTGCGAGCGTGCCGCGGACAACGCCGCCTGGGCGCTCTGCAGGGTAGCCCGATCGTCGTCGAGTTGCTGTTGCGGCAGGGCATTGCGCTTGACCAGCGCCTCGGTACGGGTGAAGCGCTTCTGCGCCGCTGTCAGCTCGGCCTGGCGCTGCGCCACCACGGCCTGGGCGGTGCTCTTCTCGCTCTCGCGCTGGGCCACCAGCGAGGTCGCGGTGAGCTTGGCGTTCTCCGCCTGGCGCACCTGGGCCTGGGCCTGGGCCAACTGCGCCTCGAGCACCTGGGTATCCATCCGCGCGACGATTTCGCCGACCTTGACGAAGTCGCCCTCGTCGACCTTGATCTCGGCGACCCGCCCGGGAAGCTTGGCCGCCACGTCCACCTCGGTGGCCTCGATGCGTCCGTTGCCGCTGGCGAATCCCTCGCCCAGGCCGGTCGGTCGCGATACCTGCCAGACCAGCACGCCTACGCCGAGCAGCGCCGCCACGACCAGGGCACGGCTCAGCCACCGTTTGCTTTCCTGTTTCATCCCTTCTCCTCGCACGTCCGGCCAGGCCGCGGCGATGACGCTCACGCTGGAAAGCGCGGCCGCCGCGGACTTCACTGGCTCGATTGTCCCTCCAGGGCGGCGCGCAGGTGTTGATGCACGTCAGACGCGCCCGACCGAACCTCACAGGAAAGCAGAATCCCCGGTGCCTCGCATCCGGGAGCGCGGGACAGAACGGATAGTTGACCTCAGGGCTGGACGATGAGGTTGTTGAACAGCAGGTCGGTCACCAGCGGCTTGCCCTCTTCCTGCTCGAGGGTCTGCTGGACCTGCTTCAGCGCCTCCTGGCGCAGGCTTTCCTTGGCCTCGACCGTACCCAGGCTCTGGTCGGTCTGCTGGGCAAACAGCATGATCAACTGGTTGCGGATCAAGGGCTCGTGATGCTCGACCTTGGTCGCCGCGTCCTTGTCGGCCACCTGCAGGGCGATGTCGGCCTTGTAGTACTGCAGGCGCGGCCCGCTGCCGTAGTTGCCGACCAGCGCCGGGGTCAGGTCGACGTAGACCGGCTTGTTCGCGCCCTCGCCTTCCGGCGCGGCCTCCTCGGCCGAGGCGAACGACGGGAACAGACTCAGGCACAGGGCCAGCGACAGGGCAATGGGGGTTCTCACGGGCGCATCTCCTCGACGAATGCCGGCAAGCATAGCCAGACTCTCGGCCGGGCCCAAGCCCGGGGTTTATGGACAACCATCAGTTGCGGCGATGCTGATTGACCCCCGGCGTCTCCCTCCTACACTGGCCGGACCGCAAACTGGAGCGTCCCCGATGAAAGCCGTCCTCTGCAAAGCCTTCGGCCCGGCCAGCAGCCTGGTCCTGGAAGAAATCGCCAGCCCGAGCCCGGCGAAGAACGAAGTCCTCCTCGATGTGCACGCCGCCGGGGTCAACTTCCCCGACACCCTGATCATCGAGGGCAAGTACCAGTTCAAGCCGCCCTTCCCCTTCTCCCCGGGCGGCGAGGCGGCCGGAGTGGTCGCCGCGGTCGGCGAAAAGGTCGCCCACGTCAGGCCCGGCGACCGGGTCATGGCCCTGACCGGCTGGGGCAGCTTCGCCGAGCAGGTCAAGGTGCCCGGCTATAACGTGATGCCGATACCCGAAGGCATGGACTTCGCCAGCGCCGCCGCCTTCGGCATGACCTACGGCACCTCGATGCACGCCCTGAAACAGCGCGCCAACCTGCAACCCGGCGAGACCCTGCTGGTGCTCGGCGCTTCCGGCGGGGTCGGGCTGGCTGCCGTGGAGATCGGCAAGGCCATGGGCGCCCGGGTGATCGCTGCCGCCAGTACCCCCGACAAGCTCGCCGTGGCCAAGGCCGCCGGCGCCGACGAACTGATCAACTACAGCGAAGGTAGCCTGCGCGAGCAGCTCAAGGCCTTGACCGGCGGCCAGGGCGTCGATGTGATCTACGATCCGGTGGGCGGCGAACTGTTCGAGGAGGCCTTCCGCAGCATCGCCTGGAACGGACGGATGCTGGTGGTCGGCTTCGCCAGCGGCAGCATCCCTTCGCTGCCGGCCAACCTGACCCTGCTCAAGGGCGCCTCGCTGGTCGGCGTGTTCTGGGGATCGTTCGCCCAACGCCAGCCGCAGGACAACGCTGACAACTTCCGCCAGCTGTTCGCCTGGCACGCCGAAGGCAAACTGAAGCCGCTGGTGTCGCAGCGCTTCCCGCTGGAACGGGCCGGCGACGCTATCGACGCCCTCGGCCAGCGCAGGGCGGTCGGCAAGGTGGTGGTGGAGGTTCGCTGAGCCACGAAGGCGGCGAGTATTGCCTCCCGCCCGTGCGGAGAAAGGCATGGCGGGCCGGAGCGATACACCGGCCGAGGCCCACGCTGTCAGATGTTTTTCCCCTATGAAAGCCCCGGTTTCCGACCGGGGCTTTCTTATTTCCGACCAATGCACTCAACCTGTAACATTTCCGCTATTTTTTCATTTACGAAAAATGTAGTGTTCGCAACCGCGTAAAAAGGCGCGACACAACAACAAGCGGAGCTCGCGATGTTCGGAATCTTTCGTCCCGCGCCACACCAGGCGCCACTGCCCGATGCCGAGGTGGACAGCACCTACCGGCGCCTGCGCTGGCAGATCTTCGCCGGTATCTTCATCGGCTACGCGGGTTACTACCTGCTGCGCAAGAACTTCTCCCTGGCCATGCCCTACCTTATCGAGGACGGCTACAGCCGCGGTCAACTGGGCGTCGCGATGTCGGCCATCGCCATCGCCTACGGCCTGTCGAAATTCATCATGGGCCTGGTCTCGGATCGTTCCAACCCACGGGTCTTCCTGCCGTTCGGCCTGTTGGTGTCGGCGGCGGTGATGTTCATTTTCGGATTCGCGCACTGGGCTACCTCCAGCGTCGCCATCATGTTCGTCCTGCTCTTCATCAACGGCTGGGCCCAGGGCATGGGCTGGCCGCCGAGCGGACGGACCATGGTCCACTGGTGGTCGCAGAAGGAGCGCGGCAGCGTGGTCTCGGTGTGGAACGTCGCCCACAACGTCGGCGGCGGCCTGATCGGCCCGCTGTTCCTGCTCGGCCTGGCGCTGTTCGGCGACTGGCGCTCGGCCTTCTACGTGCCGGCCATCGTCGCCGTGGGCGTAGCCGTATTCGCCTATTTCGCCATGCGCGACACCCCGCAATCCTGCGGCCTGCCGCCGATCGAGAAGCACAAGGACGACTACCCCGAAGGCTACGACGAACACCACGAGCGCGAGCTGTCGACCAAGGAGATCTTCGTCACCTACGTGCTGCGCAACAAGCTGCTCTGGTACATCGCCCTGGCCAACGTGTTCGTCTACCTGCTGCGCTACGGTGTGCTCGACTGGGCGCCGACCTACCTCAAGGAGGCCAAGCACTTCAACGTCGACAAGTCGTCCTGGGCGTACTTCTTCTACGAATGGGCGGGGATTCCCGGTACCCTGCTCTGCGGCTGGCTGTCGGACAAGCTGTTCAAGGGCAATCGCGGCGCCACCGGCGTGGTGTTCATGATCCTGGTGACCGTCGGCACCCTGATCTACTGGCTGAACCCGGCCGGCAACCCGGCGATCGACATGGCCGCGCTGATCATGATCGGCTTCCTGATCTACGGCCCGGTGATGCTGATCGGCTTGCAGGCCCTGGAGCTGGCGCCGAAGAAAGCGGCCGGCACCGCCGCCGGCTTCACCGGTCTGTTCGGCTACCTCGGCGGTTCGGTGGCGGCCAACGCCCTGGTCGGCTACACGGTGGACCACTTCGGCTGGGACGGTGGCTTCAAGCTGCTGATCGGCGCCTGCCTGCTGGCCATCCTGTTCCTCTGCCTGACCCTGCGCAAACCCGCGGTCCAGGCCGCGCCGCAGCAAGCCGGCGGATGACGCGGCGGCTCCGGCGCCAGGCCGGAGCCGCGTTCAGTCCCGCGGCGCGTAGGCGAACACGTCGGCGCGCATCTGGTGCGCGTCCATCCCTGCTTCGACCAGGGCATCCAGGGTCGCGTAGACCATCGCCGGCGAGCCGCTGGCGTATACATGCAGGCTCGACAGGTCGGCGAAATCCTCGCGCACCGCCTCGTGCAGCAACCCGCAACGCCCCTCCCAGCCACAGAGGTCGCTGACCACCCGGTGCAGGAACAGGTTCGGCAGGCCTTCCCACTCCGTCCAGTGCGGCAGTCGGTAGAAATCCTCCGGACGCCGAACGCCCCAGTAGAGATGTACAGGATGGGCGAAGCCGGCGGCGCGGCAGTGCTCGATCAGGCTGTGCATCTGAGACATGCCGGTTCCCGCGGCGATCAGCACCAGCGGACCGTCGGGCAGTTCCGCCAGGTGCGCGTCGCCGAACGGCAGCTGGATCCGTGCCAGGCGCTCGCGCTGCAACTGCGCGATCAGCGCGACGGCACTGTCTTCCTTGGCCAGGATGTGCAACTCCAGGTCGCGTCCCGCATGCGGCGCGGAGGCCAGGGAAAACGCCGCGCTGTCGCCGCCGTCACGCTCCAGCAACAGGTACTGCCCGGCGTGATAGCGTGGCGGCTTGCCGGCCGGCGCGCGCAGGCCGACCCGGTAGACGTCGCCGCCGACCTCTTCGCAGAAGCTCAACTGGCAGGTCAGCTTGCGCAGAGGCAGTTCACCCGGCGCCAGCACCCCGTCCCAATGCAGCACGCAGTCTTCCAGCGGCTCAGCGAGGCAGGTGAAGAGTTCGCCATGATCGCGTACCTCGCCGTTCTGGCGTACCCGCCCCTCCACCAGCAGCGCCGCGCAGATATGGCAGTTGCCGTTGCGGCAGCTCTGCGGACAGTCGTAGCCAAGCCGCCGGGCGCCATCGAGGATGCGTTCCCCCGGCAGCAGCTCGAGGCAGGCGCCGGACGGTTGCAGGACGATACGCATCAGTCGATCCCGAGGCTCGACCAGAGGGCGTCGATGCGCCGTGTCACCGCTTCGTCCTTGACGATGGCGCGCCCCCATTCGCGGCTGGTCTCGCCCGGCCACTTGTGGGTGGCATCAAGCCCCATCTTCGAGCCGAGGCCGGAAACCGGCGAGGCGAAGTCGAGGTAGTCGATGGGCGTGTTGTCGATCATCACCGTGTCGCGCTTGGGGTCCATCCGCGTGGTGATGGCCCAGATCACATCGTTCCAGTCGCGCGCATCGATGTCATCGTCGGTGACGATGACGAACTTGGTGTACATGAACTGCCGCAGGAACGACCAGACCCCGAGCATCACGCGCTTGGCGTGCCCTGGGTACTGCTTCTTCATGGTCACCACCGCCATCCGGTAGGAACAACCTTCCGGCGGCAGGTAGAAATCGACGATTTCCGGGAACTGCTTCTGCAGGATCGGCACGAACACTTCGTTCAGCGCCACCCCGAGGATCGCCGGCTCGTCCGGCGGACGCCCGGTGTAGGTGCTGTGGTAGATCGGTTTCTGCCGGCGGGTGACGCGCTCGACGGTGAACACCGGGAAGCGATCGACCTCGTTGTAGTAGCCGGTGTGATCGCCATAGGGGCCTTCGTCGGCCATCTCGCCGGGGTGGATCACCCCTTCGAGGACGATCTCGGCGCTGGCCGGCACCTGCAAGTCGCTCCCGCGACACTTGACCAGCTCGGTACGATGCCCGCGCAACAGGCCGGCGAAAGCGTATTCGGAAAGGGTGTCCGGCACCGGCGTCACCGCACCGAGGATGGTCGCCGGATCGGCGCCCAGCGCCACGGCTACCGGATAGGGCTGGCCCGGATGCTTCTGGCACCACTCGCGGTAGTCCAGTGCGCCGCCGCGATGGCTGAGCCAGCGCATGATCACCTTGTTGCGGCCGATCACCTGCTGGCGGTAGATGCCCAGGTTCTGCCGTTCCTTGTTCGGCCCGCGGGTAACGGTCAGGCCCCAGGTGATCAGCGGCCCGACATCGCCCGGCCAGCAGGTCTGGACCGGCAGCCGGCCGAGGTCGACGTCCTCGCCCTCCTCGACCACTTCCTGGCAGGGGGCGTCCTTGAGCACCTTCGGCGCCATGGACAGGACCTTCCTGTACATCGGCAGCTTGGCCCAGGCGTCCTTGAGGCCCTTCGGCGGCTCGGGCTCCTTGAGTTGCGCCAGCAGCTTGCCGATCTCGCGCAGTGCGCCGACGTCCTCGGCGCCCATGCCCAGCGCCACGCGCTCCGGCGTACCGAACAGGTTGCCGAGCACCGGCATGTCGAAGCCGGTCGGCTTTTCGAACAGCAATGCCGGGCCCTTGGCGCGCAACGTGCGGTCGCACACCTCGGTCATCTCGAGCACGGGGGAAATCGGCACCTGGATGCGCTTCAACGCACCGCGCTGCTCCAGCTGGGCGATGAAATCGCGGAGATCCTTGAACGTCATTGGCCTAACCATTCACTGCAAGACCCCACATCCTACCTGCTCCCGGCCCATCCGGCAGCAGGCAAACGCGGCATTCGGTCACTGCTGGCTGGCGATCCTCGAGTCGTCGAGGCTCTGTAGCATAGGCTCGAACAAAGGCCCGAGTTCATGGGCCCCCTGGGTCGAAAGGTGGTTGTTATCCATGTACAGCGACCAGCCATCACGTTCGGCGAAACAATCCAGGCCATCGCAGAGCACGCTGGAGGGGTCGAGCACGCTCACCCGCGGGTTGCCTTCGGCCAGCGCATCGAACAGCGCATTCACGTAGGCGACGCGCGCGGCGTGCTCAGCGAAGGGAAAACGTGCGCGCCCGACATCCTCCCCGCTCAGACTCAGCCGCACCAGCCGCGCCGGTGCCTTGAATGGCAGCAGCGGTACGTCCTTGACCAGCCAGACATGTACGTCGGCCGCGTTCAGCCTTTCGATCATCCCGCTCAGGCGTTGCCGCAGCAGCGCCTCGGCGATCGAGCTGTCCGGCGTGTCGTCCGGCTCGCGGAGAATGTTGCGGGTACCGTCCTGCGAGTCGCCGTATATATACATGTCCCAGCGCCCGGCGAGGATCACCCCGCCCGGCCGCTGCTGTTCGACGAACTCGAGCATCTGCTGGTTGAAACGCAGGCAATTGTCCTTTTCCAACATCCCCAGCAACGGCGGACAGCCCGCCAGCGAAGCCTGCCAGATCGGCAGTCGGCGTCTGGTAGCCAGTTCGCGCAGCAGCGGGCTCAACGCCGCGGAATGGCTGTCGCCCCAACTGACCAGCAGCGGTCGTTCGGCAGCCAGTTCCGCCGGGAAGCGGCAGATGCTTTCCTGACTGAGCGCCTTCTTGTCGAACATGCAGTCGGTCTGCCCATCGCGCCATTTGGACGCCTTGGCATAACGCAAGGCTTCCTCGGAAAGACGCGACGGCACGCCGTCGTAATGCCGCACCAACTGGCCGACGACTCCCAGCAGCAGCAAGCTGCACAGCGCCGCGCCAAGCATCTGCCGGCGCCCGGCGAACAGCTTGCGCTCGCGGAACGGTGCCTCGACGCAGTACAGCGACAGTGCCGCCAGGCCGATGCTCGCCGCCAGCAACCCCAGGCGTGCCGGCAGGCCCAGGGTTTCCAGTGCGTGGTACTGGACGAAGACGTACAGCGGCCAGTGCCAGAGGTACAGCGAATAGGAGATCAGACCGAACCAGACCAGCGGTTGCCAGCCCAGCAGGCGGCGAGCCCAGGTGTCGCCGGCGCCGTTGGCCCAGATCAGCAGGGCGGTGCCAAGCACCGCCGGCAGCGCCGCGAGGCCGGGGAAAGGAGTGTCGCTGTCGTAGAAGAACACCGGCAGGAGAATCGCCGCTATGCCGAGGGTGGCCGCCAGTTGCAGGGACCATTGCGAATGACCGCGGCTAGCGCCCGGCAGCAACGCCAGCGCGGCACCCGCCAGGAGTTCCCAGGCGCGCATCGGCAGGAGGAAGAATGCACTGCCAGGTCGCTGGCTCACCGCCCAGACGCTGGCCGCCAGCGATAGCGCCAGGACCGCGAGGAGGATGGCGAGCCGCCAGCGCAGCAGGCGCCCGGAGATCGCGGCCAGCAGTAGCGGGAAGAGAATGTAGAACTGCTCTTCCACCGACAACGACCAGGTATGCAATAGCGGCTTGAATTCGGACGCGGCGTCGAAATAGCCATCCTGCTTCCAGAACAGGATGTTCGAGGCGAACATCGTCTGGTAACGCACCGCACGACCCAGTTGCTCGTAGTCCCGCGGCTCCATCAGGAACCAGCCGGCCGCCAGGCTGACGGCCATCATAACGAACAAAGCGGGGAGGATGCGTCGCGCCCGGCGAGCCCAGAAATCGACGAAGCTGAAACGCCCGGCCTGCCGATCGCGCCGGATGATCGAAGTGATCAGGTAGCCGGAAATCACCAGAAAGACATCGACGCCGACATACCCGCCGGTGAAACCGCCCAAGCCCAAGTGATAGAACACCACCGGCAAGATGGCCAGTGCGCGCAATCCATCGATATCTCTTCGATAAGGCAGGCTCGACATCTATTTTTCTCCAGGCATGAAAAAAGGCGCTCCGGTCAAACCGGAGCGCCTTCTTCAATTCCCTGGAAGACTACTTCCGTTTCATCGAATCGAAGAACTCATCGTTGGTCTTGGTCTGCTTGAGCTTGTCGATGAGGAATTCGATCGCGGAGATCTCGTCCATCGGGTGCAGGATCTTGCGCAGGATCCACATGCGCTGGAGCTCGTCCTCGCTGGTCAGCAGCTCTTCGCGGCGGGTACCCGAACGGTTGATGTTGATGGCCGGGAACACGCGCTTCTCGGCGATCTTGCGATCCAATGGGAGTTCCATGTTGCCGGTACCCTTGAATTCCTCGTAGATCACCTCGTCCATCTTCGAGCCGGTTTCCACCAACGCCGTGGCGAGAATCGTAAGAGAACCGCCCTCTTCGATGTTCCGCGCGGCGCCGAAGAAGCGCTTCGGCTTCTCCAGGGCATGGGCGTCGACACCGCCGGTGAGCACCTTGCCGGAGCTGGGGATCACGGTGTTGTAGGCCCGCGCCAGACGGGTGATGGAGTCGAGCAGGATGACCACGTCCTTCTTGTGCTCGACCAGGCGCTTGGCCTTCTCGATCACCATCTCGGCGACCTGTACGTGACGGGTCGGCGGTTCGTCAAAGGTCGAGGCGACCACTTCGCCGCGCACGGTGCGCTGCATTTCGGTCACTTCCTCAGGGCGCTCGTCGATCAGCAGGACGATCAGGTGGCATTCGGGGTTGTTGCGGGTGATGTTGCTGGCGATGTTCTGCAGCATGATGGTCTTGCCCGCCTTCGGCGGCGCCACGATCAGGCCGCGCTGGCCCTTGCCGATCGGCGCGCAGAGATCGATGACGCGGCCGGTCAGGTCTTCGGTGGAGCCGTTGCCGGCTTCCATCTTCATCCGCTCGTTGGGGAACAGCGGCGTCAGGTTCTCGAAGAGAATCTTGTTCTTCGCATTCTCCGGACGATCGAAGTTGATCGAGTCGACCTTGAGCAGGGCGAAGTAACGCTCGCCCTCTTTCGGCGGCCGGATCTTGCCGATGATGGTGTCGCCCGTGCGCAGGTTGAAGCGCCGGATCTGGCTCGGCGAGACATAGATGTCGTCGGGGCCGGCCAGGTAGGAAGAGTCGGCGGAGCGCAGGAAGCCGAAGCCGTCCTGAAGAATCTCCAGCACGCCATCGCCGGAGATCTCTTCACCACTTTTCGCGTGCTTCTTCAGCAGGGCGAAGATGATGTCCTGCTTGCGCGAACGGGCCATGTTTTCCAGGCCCATGGCATCGGACATTTCCAGCAGTTCGGCAATCGGCTTTTGCTTGAGTTCGGTCAGATTCATAGGAAAGAGATAGGTACGCAGAAAGAGGAATTGGAGAAAGCGTCGAGCTTGGGAAAGCCGTGTCGCAAGGGGGCGACAGGAGCGCTAGAAAGTTCGAGTAGGAAGTGCGTCCGGGACGGCATGCAGAAGGCGACGGAAAAAACGTCGCGAACCCGAATTTAACACCGTGGCCGGGTGGCGTCTATAGAAACGCAAAAAAAAGCCCCGCGAATCGCGGGGCTTTCCAGCGAGGCCTGGGCCCGGCTCAGATATTGGCGTCGAGGAAGGCCGCCAGCTGCGACTTGGACAGTGCGCCGACCTTGGTCGCCTCGACATTGCCGTCCTTGAACAGCATCAGGGTAGGGATGCCACGCACGCCGTATTTCGGCGGGGTATCCTGGTTCTCGTCGATGTTCAGCTTGCAGACCTTCAGCTTGCCCTGATAGTCCCTGGCGACTTCGTCCAGCACCGGCGCGATCATCTTGCACGGACCGCACCACTCGGCCCAGTAGTCCACCAGCACAGGGCCGTCGGCCTTCAGCACGTCCTGCTCGAAGCTGGCATCAGTAACGTTGACGATATGTTCGCTCATGAAATCTCTCCGTAGTCGGACGCGAATTGAAACGCGAAAGTGCCGACCATCATATCCCGCCTTGACCCTCGCCGGAAGGCGCAGCCGATTGAGAGTCTCTATCGTTGGTCGGCTGATTCCCGATTGATCGGCTGCCGCATTGGCGACCCTCGCCCTATCGTGGCAGGATGGCGCAGTTTTCCAATGGACTTGCAAAGCATGCCGCAAAAACCTGCCGAGGCATTCCCGCTGATTGCCGCCCTGGACCTGGGTTCCAACAGTTTCCACCTCTGTCTGGCCAAGGCCAATATCCACGGCGAAGTCCGCATCCTCGAACGGCTGGGCGAGAAGGTCCAACTGGCCGCCGGCCTCGACGAGGAGCGCAATCTTAGCGAAGAGGCCACCCAGCGCGGCCTCGACTGCCTGCGCCGCTTCGCCCAGTTCATCAGCGGCATGCCCCAGGGTTCCGTACGCGTGGTCGCGACCAACGCCTTGCGCGAGGCGCGCAACCGCAGCGATTTCATCCGTCGTGCGGAAGAGGTTCTCGGCCACCCCGTGGAAGTCATCTCCGGCCGCGAGGAAGCCCGCCTGATCTACCTCGGCGTCGCCAACAGCATGCCCGACAGCGGCGGTCGCCGGCTGGTCAGCGACATCGGCGGCGGCAGCACCGAGTTCATCATCGGCCAGGGTTTCGAGTCCGAGCTGCGGGAAAGCCTGCAGATGGGTTGCGTCAGCTACACCCAACGCTACTTCCGCGACGGCAAGATCACCCCGGCCCGCTACGCCCAGGCGTACACTGCTGCACGCCTGGAACTGATGGGCATCGAGAACAGCCTGCGGCGCCTCGGCTGGCAACAGGCGGTCGGCGCCTCCGGCACCATCCGCGCAGTGGCGCTGGCGATCAAGGCCGGCGGCCACGGCAACGGCGAGATCAGCCCGGACGGACTGGCCTGGCTGAAGCGCAAGGTGCTCAAGCTCGGCGACGTGGAGAAGCTCGATCTGGAAGGGATCAAGCCGGACCGCCGGACCATCTTCCCGGCCGGACTGGCCATTCTCGAAGCGATCTTCGACGCGCTGGAACTGGAACAGATGGTTCACTCCGAGGGCGCCCTGCGCGAAGGCGTTCTCTACGACCTGGTCGGCCGTCACCAGCACGAGGACGTGCGCGAACGCACCATCAGCTCACTGATGCAGCGCTACCACGTCGATCCGGAGCAGGCTTCGCGGGTGGAGGCCAAGGCCCTCAAGGTGCTTGCCGAAGTCGGCGACGCCTGGGAGCTGAACGACGAACTGCACCGCGACCTGCTGAGCTGGGGCGCACGGGTCCACGAGATCGGCCTGGACATCGCCCATTACCACTACCACAAGCACGGCGCCTACCTGATCGAGCACTCCGACCTGGCTGGCTTCTCGCGCCAGGACCAGCAGATGCTGTCGCTACTGGTACGCGGCCACCGCCGCAACATTCCGGCGGACAAGCTGGCGGAGTTCGCCGAGGAAGGCGACAAGCTGGTACGCCTGTGCATCGTGCTGCGCTTCGCGATCCTCTTCCACCACATTCGCGGCACCCAGGAAATGCCCTCGGTGCGTCTGAAGGCAGAGCCCAAGAGCCTTTCGGTGACCTTCCCCGAGGGCTGGCTGGAAGCCAACCCGCTGACCCAGGCCGACTTCGCCCAGGAAGCCGAATGGCTCAAGCGGGTCGGCTACAGCCTCAACGTGCGGTAAGCACCGGCGCGGCCAGCTTCTCCAGCAGGGTCGCCTGGGTATTGCGGGGGTTCTGGTTACCGGTGGGACTGAGCCGCTGGTAGCTACCGTCGGCCTGCAACACCCAGGCCTGGGTGTTGTCGGTCAGGTACGTTTCCAGTTCCTTCTTGACCCGCTGCACCAGCTTCTTGCCTTCCACCGGGAAGCAGGTCTCGACGCGCATGTCGAGGTTGCGCTCCATCCAGTCGGCGCTGGAGAGATAGAGCTTCTCGTCGCCGCCGTTGAGGAAGTAGTAGATGCGGCTGTGCTCGAGGAAGCGCCCGATGATCGAGCGCACGTGGATATTGTGCGAGACCCCCGGGATGCCCGGCCGCAGGCAGCACATGCCACGCACCACCAGGTCGATCCTGACCCCGGCCTGGCTGGCCTTGTACAGGGCGCGGATGACCTTCGGATCGGTCAGCGAGTTGACCTTGGCCATGATGTGCGCAGGCTGGCCGAGCGCCGCCTGGGCCGCCTCGCGGTTGATCATTTCCAGCAGGTTCTTCTTCAGGGTGAACGGCGCATGTAACAGCTTCTTCATGCGCAGCGTCTTGCCCATCCCGATCAGTTGGTTGAACAGCTTGTGCAGGTCCTCGCAGAGCGCCACGTCGGCGGTCAGCAGGCTGTAGTCGGTGTACAGGCGAGCGTTGCCGGCATGGTAGTTGCCGGTGCCCAGGTGCGCGTAGCGGCGCAGTTCGCCGTCCTCGCGACGGAGGATCAGCATCATCTTGGCGTGGGTCTTGAAGCCGACCACGCCGTAGATCACCACCGCACCGGCCTGTTGCAGGCGGCTGGCCAGTTGCAGGTTGGACTCTTCGTCGAAGCGGGCGCGCAGCTCGATCACCGCGGTGACCTCCTTGCCGTTGCGTGCCGCCTCGACCAGGGCGTCGACGATCTCAGAGTTGGCGCCGCTGCGGTACAGGGTTTGCTTGATCGCCAGCACGTTCGGATCCTTGGCGGCCTGGCGCAGCAGGTCGATCACCGGGGTGAAGGACTCGAACGGGTGCATCAGCAACACGTCGAGCTTGCTGAGGACGTTGAAGAGGTTTTCCTTCTTCTGCAAAAGACGCGGGATCGCCGGGGTGAAGGGCGGGTACTGCAGCTCCGGATGGCTTTCCAGGCCGGTGACGCTGAACAGGCGGGTCAGGTTGACCGGGCCGCTGACCTTGTACAACTCGCTTTCGGACAGGCCGAACTGCTTGAGCAGGTAGTTGGTCAGGTTCTGCGGGCAGGTATCCACCACCTCCAGGCGTACCGCATCCCCGTAGCGACGCGAGAACAGCTCGCCGCGCAGCGCGCGGGCCAGGTCCTCGACATCCTCGGTGTCCACCGACAGGTCGGCGTTGCGGGTCAGGCGGAACTGGTAGCAGCCCTTCACCTTCATGCCGGGGAACAGGTCGTCGGCGTGGGCGTGGATCATCGACGACAGGAACACGTAGTTGTCGCCCTCGCCGCCAACGTCTTCCGGCAGCCTGATGATCCGTGGCAGCAGGCGCGGCGCCGGGATGATCGCCAGGCCGGAGTCGCGGCCGAAGGCATCCATCCCCTCCAGCTCGACGATGAAGTTGAGGCTCTTGTTCACCAGCAGCGGGAACGGGTGGGTCGGGTCGAGGCCGATCGGGGTGATGATCGGCGCGATCTCGTCGCGGAAGAAGCGCCGCACCCAGGTCTTGATCTTCAGCGTCCAGTGACGCCGGCGGATGAAGCGGATCTGGTGCTTGGCCAGCTCCGGCAACAGGGTCTCGTTGAGGATCCGGTACTGCCGCGACACCTGCTCGTGGACCAGCTCGCTGATCCGCGCCAGTGCCTGGTGCGGCAGCAGGCCGTCGGCGCCGGCCTGCTCGCGGGCGAAGGTGATCTGCTTCTTCAGGCCGGCGATGCGGATCTCGAAGAATTCGTCGAGGTTGCTCGAGAAGATGAGGAGGAACTTCAGCCGCTCCAGGAGCGGGTAGGACTCGTCCAGCGCCTGCTCCAGCACGCGGATGTTGAACTGCAACTGGGAGAGCTCGCGATGAATGTACAGGCTGCTGTCATCCACGCTGGGAACCACCGCAGGTGGCGTTTCCACCGGGATCGTTTCGGCCATCTTCACTTCTGCTTCGCTTTCCACGTTCGCCACTACGGTTTCGTCGGCGGCGATACGTTCGATCTCATCAAGTCCTTGCTGCGTATTCATTCATCTTCCCGAGGGGGTCAACGCCCCCGTCTTAATTGTTCTGCGGCCTGCTTGGCGAAGTAGGTCAGAATGCCATCAGCGCCGGCACGTTTGAAGGCGGTAAGGGACTCGAGGATCACCGATTCGGCCAGCCAGCCGTTCTGGATGGCGCCCATGTGCATCGCATACTCGCCGCTGACCTGGTAGACAAAGGTCGGGGCGCGGAATTCATCCTTCACCCGACGCACGATGTCGAGGTAGGGCATGCCCGGCTTGACCATCACCATGTCGGCGCCTTCGGCCAGGTCGGCGGCCACTTCGTGAAGTGCCTCGTCGCTGTTCGCCGGATCCATCTGGTAGGTGGCCTTGTTGCCCTTGCCGAGGTTCGAAGCCGAGCCGACCGCATCGCGGAACGGACCGTAGTAGGCGCTGGCGTACTTGGCCGAGTAGGCCATGATCCGCACATTGGTGTGGCCGGCAGACTCCAGGGCCTCGCGGATCGCACCGATGCGACCGTCCATCATGTCCGAGGGCGCTACCACCTGGGCGCCGGCCTCGGCGTGGGACAGCGCCTGCCGTACCAGCACGTCGATGCTGACGTCGTTGAGGACGTAGCCATCGTCATCCAGGATGCCGTCCTGGCCATGGGTGGTGAACGGGTCGAGCGCCACGTCGGTGATGATGCCCAGCTCCGGAAAGCGCTCGCGCAGGGCGCGGGTGGCGCGCTGGGCGATGCCTTCCGGGTTGTATGCCTCGGCGGCGTCCAGGGACTTCTTCTCCACCGGGGTCACCGGGAACAGCGCCAGCGCCGGAATGCCCAGGGCCACCCACTCTTCCGCCTCGATCAGCAACTGGTCGATGGACAGGCGCTCGACGCCGGGCATCGACGGAATGCTTTCACGCTGGTTGACCCCATCGAGGACGAACACCGGCAGGATCAGGTCGTCGACGGTGAGGACATTCTCGCGGACCAGGCGGCGGGAGAAGTCATCGCGGCGATTGCGCCGCAGGCGGGTGTAGGGATAGGCGCGGTTGGCGGGAGTGAAGCTCACGGTTTTACTCCAGGGCCCAGATAACGGGCACAGTGTGACAGTTATAGTCCCTGATTATGACGGATTGGCAACAAGCGACGACAGTGACTCAAGGTCGCGGCATCCTGCCGCACCGCCAATCATCGCAAAAAGCCAGCGGCAAAGGCCATTCATTGCACAATCAATGACCTGAGCCGTGACGATCGCGCTTTCCCCACGCCCTCAACCGAGTTAGGCTGCGCGTTCATTTCGCTTCGCTGCCCCGATGATGCTCCAACAATTCCTGCAGGACTTCGGCTATTTCGCCCTTTTTCTCGGTACTTTCTTCGAGGGCGAAACCATTCTCGTGCTGGCCGGGTTCCTTGCCTTCCGCGGCTACATGCAGCTGGATACCGTGATTCTCACCGCCTTCCTCGGCAGCTACGCCGGTGACCAACTCTGGTACTTCCTCGGACGCCGCCACGGCCGCCGGTTGCTGGCGCGCAAGCCGCGCTGGCAGAAGCTCGGCGACAAGGCGCTGGACCATGTGCGCCGCCATCCCGACCTGTGGGTGCTGAGTTTCCGCTTCGTCTACGGCCTGCGTACGGTGATGCCGGTGGCCATCGGCCTGTCCGGCTATCCACCGGCCCGCTATCTTCTTCTCAATGGCATCGGCGCCATCGTCTGGGCCGCTGCGCTGGGCTCCGCCGCCTACTATTTCGGCAGCGTACTGGAAGGCATGCTCGGCAACATCAAGAAATACGAACTCATGGTCCTCGGCGGCCTGATCGTGCTGGGCCTGCTGCTCTGGCTATGGCGGCGTTTCAAGACACCGCGCGGCAACGGCGCGGGCGGCAACGCCGACAAATCCGAGTGAACCCGCGCCGGCGCGACTGAACAGCCGGCCCCTTCGCACACTCCAACTCCTTGTACCCTCCGCTCCGGCTGGCCGCCGGGGCCGGCGGCTCGCTATGCTTGCGCGATACCGACCCCGGCCAGGCCCGTCCGGTCCGGTCCGGATCCTGCGTTCCCAAGGAGTAAGCCTCATGCACAAGAAAGTTGCCGTCATCCTCTCCGGTTGTGGCGTCTACGATGGCGCGGAAATCCACGAAAGCGTGATCACCCTGCTCCGCCTCAGCCAGCGTGGCGCCGAGGCACAATGCTTCGCGCCGAACATCGCCCAGCACCATGTGGTCAACCACCTGACCGGCGAGGAAATGCCGGAAAGCCGCAATGTCCTGGTCGAGTCCGCGCGTATCGCCCGCGGCGAAGTCAAGGACCTGCGCGAAGCCCGCGCCGAGGACTACGACGCGCTGATCGTGCCCGGTGGCTTCGGCGCTGCGAAGAACCTCAGCGACTTTGCCATCAACGGCGCGCAATGCCAGGTGCAGCCGGACGTGCTGGCGCTGGCCAAGGCTTTCGCCGAAGCCGGCAAGCCAGTCGGGCTGATCTGCATCGCTCCGGCGATGGCGGCGAAGATCTACGGCGCCGGCGTCCAATGCACCATCGGCAACGACGCCGACACCGCCGACGCGCTGAAGCAGATGGGTGCCGAGCACATCGACGCGCCGGTGGACGAGATCGTCGAAGACAGCGCGCGCAAGCTGGTGACCACCCCGGCCTACATGCTCGCCCAGTCGATAGCCGAAGCCGCTTCCGGGATCAACAAGCTGGTCGACCGGGTGCTCGAACTGGTGGACCAGGACAAGGCCTGATCGGCCAAGCACGAGGGCGGTCGCGCCGCCGCCCTTTTCAAATCCGTGCCGCTACGCCAGCGTGCGTCTCGAAACCATCGAATCGAGACGCCGCGATGAGCGAAACGCCCTCCTCCGCCCTGCCTGACGACGTCCACCAACTGGTGGCGGATTTCTTCCAGCGCATCCCCTTCAACCGCATGCTCGGCATCCGCGTGGTGAGCCTCGGCCGCGAGCGGGTAGTCCTCGACCTGCCGATGAAGGACGAACTGATCGGCAACTTCGTTCAGGGCATTCTCCACGGCGGGGTGATCTCCAGCCTGCTCGACGTCACCGGCGGAGCGATGGCCCTGATCGGCGCCCTCGAACGGCATCGCGAACTGCCAGGCCACGAGCGCATGGCGCGGCTGTCGAAGCTCGGCACCATCGACTTGCGCGTCGACTACCTGCGCCCGGGACGCGGCCGGACGTTCACCGCCCATGCGGTGCCGCTTCGCTCGGGCAACAAGGTCGCAGTGGTGCGCTCGGAACTGCATAGCGACGACGGCACGCTGGTCGCCGTCGGTACCGGCACCTATCTGTGCGGCTGACTCGCGCGTAGATCGGCTTCCCGCTGCAGGCGGGTAAGCAAGCGGTCCAGGGCGTTGGCGAACGCCTGGCGGTCACGATCACCGTAGGGCGCCTGGCCGCCGCCCATCTGCCCCTGGTCACGCAGGTCGGCCATCAGGTTGCGCATGGCCAGCTTATCGCCCATGTTCCGCACGTCGAACTCGCGGCCGCGAGGATCGAGGGCGGCAACCTGTTTCTTGATCAGCCGATCGGCCAGCGGTACGTCGCTGCAGATCGCCAGGTCGCCCGGCTCGGCCTGCTCCACCAGGTAATCGTCAGCCGCATCCATCCCGCTTTCCACCACCACCAGACGCACGCAGGCGAACGGCGGCTTGACCTGCGGCTGGCCGGCGACCATCCAGACTTCCAGCTTGCGCTTGAGGGCGAACTTGCAGACCAGTTCCTTGGCCGCCTTGGGGCAGGCGTCGGCATCGATCCAGATACGCATGAACGGACTTCCGTAGAAATGACGACGGCCAGTATCGCACTGGCCGTCGTGGTTGCGCGAACCCGCTCAGTCGGCGCCGTTGGCCGCCGCACGCCGGCGCTCGACGATCCGGCTACGTCCGTAGAGCAGCGCGATGGCCACCATTGCCATGGCCTGGGCCGACAGCGAATAGGCGTCAGCCTTGATCCCCAGCCAGTCGAAGTCGAAGAACGGCACCGGACGGGTGCCGATCACCCCGGCTTCCTGCAAGGCGATGACGCCATGTCCGGCGAACACCACCGAGAGCGCACAGAGCAACGCCGCGTTGATGCTGAAGAACAACCCCAGCGGCAGTTTCGCCGAACCACGCAGGATCACCCAGGCCAGGCCGATCAGCAGGACCACGGCGGTCGCCGCGCCGCCGATCACGGCATTGTGCCCGGCCGGTCCGGCCTGCAACCAGAGGGTTTCGTAGAACAGGATGACCTCGAACAACTCGCGGTAGACCGAGAAGAACGCCAGCACTGCGAAGCCGAAGCGTCCGCCACCGCCCACCAGGCTGCTGCGGATGTAGTCCTGCCAGGCTGCCGCGTGGCGGCGGTCGTGCATCCAGACGCCGAGCCAGAGCACCATCACGCAGGCGAACAGAGAGGTGAAGCCCTCCATCAGCTCGCGCTGGGCACCGCCGATATCGATCACATAGGCGGCCAACGCCCAGGTGGCGAAGCCGGCGACGAAGGCCAGCCCCCAGCCGACGTGCACGCCACGCACGGCACTTTCCTGCCCGGTATTGCGCAGGAAGGCGAGGATGGCGGCAAGCACCAGGATTGCCTCTACCCCTTCGCGCAACAGGATCAACAAGGCGGAAACGAAACTGATGGAGAAACTCAGCGAGTCGCCGCCAAGCTGCTTGGCGGCCTCTGCCAGCTTGCCCTTGGCCAGCTCCAGCTGTTGCGCCACCTGGATTTCCGGGAGGCCATCGCGCAACGCCTGGCGGTAGGCCATCAGCTGCTTCTCGGTGGAGCGGCGCAAATCGGCGTCGACGTTGTCCAGCGAGCTTTCCACCAGCTCGAAGCCTTCCAGGTAGGCCGCCACCGACAGGTCGTAGGCCTGGTCGCGGTCGCCTTCGCGATAGACCGCGAAGCTCTTGTCCAGGGTGGCGGCGGTATAGTCGATCAACTGCCCAGGACCGCGCTGCTCCAGCGGCGGATGCGCACGCAGGGCGCGGAAGCTCTCCGCAGCGGCCTCGCCGTCGTACTCGGCGACTTCGGCCGGAGTCTGCGTGGCCAGGGTCGCCAGCGGGTAGGCATGGGCCTTGTCCGGCTGCGCACTGCGGGCGCTCAGGCCGGCCACATAGCTGGCCAGGTCCCAGCGCTGGCGTTCGTCGAGCTGGTCGGCGAACGCCGGCATGTCGGTGCCCGCCACGCCTAGGCCGATGACGTTACGCAGGTCGTAGAGGCTCAGGTGGTCGAGGCGCTGGCGATCGGTGAGGTTCGCTGGCGGCGGTTCCAGGCCGATGCCGGCGGGGCCGTCGCCCTTGCCCGCATCGCCATGGCAGATTGCGCACTGCTGGGCATAGATCGGCGCCGCGCGGCTCGGGTCGGGGGTGATCGCGGGGGTCTGCACCACCTGGTAGATATCCGCCACCCGTGCCTCGAGGTTGCGCGCCTGGAGGGCCACGTCCCTTCCCGGCAAGCGCTGCTCGATGGCCTGGCGCAGGCTGGCGACGCCCCTCTCCAGCTCGGCGCGCTCGGGGCGCATCGGCAGGGTCAGGACCAATGCCTGCAGGTTGCCGACGAACTCCACCTGTTCCTGGTATTCGCTGGGGTCGACGATCTTGCCGTCAGCCACGGTCGGCGGATAGTCGGCCGCCAGGTAACTCAACAGATGCAAGGCTTGGGAGGGGTCGACGGCCGTGTCGGCAAGAGCTCCAAGGCTGAACGCGCAGACCAGCGGCAGCAGCCACAGCAGGATTTTCGGAGGGTGCATGGCGAAGACGAAGTGAGAATGGAAGAGATTAAATTGTCCCTTCGCCTTCCCGCCCATGCAAGAAATACTCTGTAACAATCACGCCCATCAGCGTGTCGGGCGGCTCAGAGCGGCGCTCGGCGTACCGTCGCCAGCAGCCCCGCGGCACCGACGAACAGGCTGGCGAAGGTACGGTTCACCAGCTTCTGCTGGCGCGGCGAACGCAGTACGCGTAGCACGCGCGCAGCCAGCCCGGTGTAGCCGGCCATGACGATCAGGTCGACGACGATCATGGTGCCGCCCATGATCAGGTATTGCGCCAGCAGCGGCTGGTGCGGGTCGATGAACTGCGGCAGCACCGCGAGCATGAAGATCACCGCCTTGGGATTGCTGGCGTTGACCAGGAAACCACGCAGCACCAGGGTCAACGGTCGCCCCAGAGGCCGTTCGCCATCGGTGCTCAAGGCCTGTGGCGGCGCCTGCCACTGGCGCACCGCCAGGTACACCAGGTAGGCCACGCCGAACCACTTGATCAGGCTGAAAGCCAGTGCCGAGGTCGCCAGCAACGCACCGACGCCGGCGGCGACAATGGCGATCTGCAGGGCCAGGCCGATCTGCAGGCCCAGCGCGTTCCAGTAGCCTCGCGCAAAGCCGTACTGCAACCCGCAGGACATCGAGGCGATGGCTCCGGCGCCCGGCGACAGGCTGATGGCCCAGCAGGCGAGGAAGAAGGCGAACCAGGTACTGACGAGCATTGCACACCTCGGAAAGCGAACGCGGCTGGCGGCGGGAACGAAAAAGCCAGTGTGCACCAAGGCGGAGCAGCCGCACAGGTTTTCCGACCACGCGCCTCGCCCAACCTTTGCGGGCGCAACCTGGCGGACAGAAAAAACCCGGCAGATGCCGGGCTTTCCCGAGGATACGCGCTCAGCCATGTTGGGCAGACCACCGCGATGCGGCTATTCGCCCTGGCCCCGAACGCTCTCAGTCCGGCGAACCCTTGCGCAGCTTCACCGGCTCTTCGCCGCGCTTGCGCGCCAGGGCTCCGCGCAAGCGGATGTTCAGCGCCTCCACCGCCAGGGAGAAGGCCATGGCGAAGTAGACGTAGCCTTTCGGCACGTGCACTTCGAAGGACTCGGCCACCAGCACGGTGCCGACCACGATGAGGAACGACAGGGCGAGCATCTTCAGCGAGGGGTGTTTCTCGATGAAGTCGCTGATGGTGCCTGCCGCCAGCATCATCACGCCGACCGAGATGACGATCGCCGCGACCATCACCGGCACGTTCTGCACCAGACCGACGGCGGTGATCACCGAGTCCAGGGAGAAGATGATGTCGATGATCGCGATCTGGACGATGATGCCCATGAAGCCGTGGACCTTGCCGCCGCTCTTCTGCTCTTCTTCCGCGCCTTCCAGGCTGTGGTAGATCTCCATGGTGCTCTTGAACAGCAGGAACAGGCCGCCGAAGAAGAGGATCAGGTCACGCCCGGAGATGCCCTGGCCGAACAGGTGGAACAGGTCGGTGGTCAGGCGCATGACCCAGGTGATCGAGAGCAACAGCAGGATCCGCGTGCCCATGGCCAGGGCCAGGCCGAAGAAGCGCGCCTTCGGTTGCTGGGCCGGCGGCAGGCGCCCGACCAGGATCGAGATGAAGATGATGTTGTCGATGCCGAGGACGATTTCCAGGGCGGTCAGGGTCAGGAACGCGACCCAGATTTCAGGACTGGCGAGCCATTCCATAGATGGTTATGTCCCGTTTTTTGTTGGAGTTGAAAAACCTGGCCCACGCCAGCGACGCACGGCTTTCTGGAAGAACAGGCTGTTGGGAACCTGCAGCAGCGGGCCCGGCGAGCCATCCTCGAGGGTTTCTTCCAGTGTCGTATACAAGAGATTGATGGCAACCACGCGTCCGGTGACGCCCGGTTTGTCGGCGCTATCGATCAGCTCCACGCGGTCGCCGATGCGGAACGGCCCGACGGTGAAGATCAGCAACGCACAGAACAGGTTGGAGAGCACGCTCCAGATGGCGAAGAAGGCTACCGCCGCCACCGCGGCGAAACCGGTCAGCGCGGTCCACAGCACTTCGGCCGACACGCCCAGGCGCTCCAGCACCATGATCAGTGCGCTGACCATGATCAGCCAGCGCAGGCCCCCACGCAGCGGCAGGAGCAGCTCCGGCGGCACCGGATAACGCTCGCCGATACGGGTCACCGTGCGTCGGACCAGGCGCTGGAGCAGCCAGGCGACCAGCAGGATGAGCAGGATCTGCAGCGCCACCACCAGCGGCCCGCTCCAGGTCTGCGTCAACACCTGCAAGTCTTCCATCACTCACTGGCCTCTAGTTCTTTCTGCAGGGCTTCGAGGGTTTCCAGGGCCTCCAGCCAACGTTCCTCCAGCTCGCCTTCGCGAACCTTCAGGCTCGATTGTTCGGACAGCAACTCGCGCAATTCGTCCTTTCGCGATACGTCGTACAGGGCGCTGTCGCCCAGCCGCGCCTCGATAGCGGCTAGCTTTTCGTGCAGGCCGCCGAGTTCGCGCTCCAGCTTGTCGGCCTCGCGCTTGTGCGGCGCCAGCTGCTGGCGCAGCGCGGCCGCTGCCTGGCGCTGGGCGCGCTTGTCGGTGCGTTCGGTCGGCGCACCCGGCGCGGTCTCGGCCTGCGGCGCCTTGCGCGCGCGATAGTCGACCAGCCAACGGGCGTAATCGTCGAGATCGCCATCGAACGGCACCACGCGCCCATCGGCGACCAGGAGGAATTCATCGGTGGTGCTTTTGAGCAGGTGCCGGTCGTGGGAAACTACCAGGACCGCCCCGGAAAACTCCTGTAGAGCCATGGTCAAGGCCAGGCGCATTTCCAGGTCGAGGTGGTTGGTCGGCTCGTCGAGCAGCAGCAGGTTGGGCTTCTGCCAGGCGATCAGCGCCAGGGCCAGGCGCGCTTTCTCGCCACCGGAGAAGTTCAATACCGGCTCGTCCACCCGAACGCCGCGGAAGTCGAAGCCGCCGAGGAAGTCCTTGAGGGTCTGTTCGCGCTCGCCGGGGGCGATACGCTGCAGATGTAGCAACGGGCTGGCCTGTGGATCCAGCGAATCGAGCTGGTGCTGGGCGAAGTACCCGATGGCCAGGTTCTCGCCGCGCAGCAGGCGGCCGCCCAGCTCGGGCAGGTCCCCGGCCAGGGTCTTGATCAGCGTCGACTTGCCGGCGCCGTTGGGACCGAGCAGGCCGATCCGCGCACCGGGCACCAGTTGCAGCTTGACCTTCTCCAGCACCGCCTTGTCGCCATAGCCGAGACGGCCTTCGCCGAGATCCAGCAACGGCCGGGAGATCTTGTCCGACTCGCGGAAACTGAAATTGAACGGCGAATCGACATGTGCCGGCGCCAGTTCCTCTAGACGCTCCAGCGCCTTGATCCGGCTCTGCGCCTGGCGCGCCTTGGTGGCCTTGGCCTTGAAGCGGGCGATGAAGCTTTCCATGTGCGCACGCTGCGCCTGCTGTTTCTCGTAGGCCTGCTGTTGCTGAGCCAGCCGCTCGGCGCGGGTCCGCTCGAAAGCGGAATAGCCGCCGCGGTAGAGGGTCAGCTTGCGGCTTTCCAGATGCACCACGTGGTCCACCACCGCATCGAGGAAGTCGCGGTCGTGGGAGATCAGCACCAGAGTGCCGGGATAACCCTTGAGCCACTCTTCCAGCCAGAGGATGGCGTCCAGGTCGAGGTGGTTGGTCGGTTCGTCGAGCAACAGCAGGTCGGACGGGCACATCAGCGCCTGCGCCAGGTTCAGGCGCATCCTCCAACCACCGGAGAAATCACCGACCCGGCGCTCCATCTGCTCGCTGCTGAAGCCGAGCCCGGCCAGCAGCTTGCGCGCCCGTGCATCGGCGGTATAACCGTCGGCGTTGTCCAGCTCGGTATGCAGGCGCGCCAGGGCAGAACCGTCGTGCGCCGCTTCGGCGACGGCCAGCGCCGCCTGGATCTCGCGCAGGCGACTGTCGCCGTCGAGCACGTAATCCACCGCCAGGCGATCCAGGGTATCGACCTCCTGGCGCATGTGCGCGATGCGCCAGTCGGCGGGCAACAGGCAGTCGCCGGCATCCTGCCCGAGCTGGCCGCGCAACAGCGCGAACAAGCTGGACTTGCCAGCGCCATTGGCCCCGATGAGACCGGCTTTCTGGCCGGCGTGCAGGGTCAGTTCAGCAGCTTCCAGGAGGCGCTGCGGCCCGCGCTGTAGCGTAAGATTGAGGAGTCGGATCATGGCGGCGGAGTTTATCAGTTTCGCCCTTGCGGAGCGTGAGGCTGTATGACTGGAAATGTCTGGAAATTCGCGGTGGACGTCTATGCCCGGCCGGGCGTGGAAACGGCTTGCCTCGCGCTTCAGGAGCAAGGTGCGGACGTCTGCCTGTTGCTGGTCGCCGCCTGGCTTGGCAGGCGCGGTGTGAGCTGCTCGAAAGAACGCGCCCAGATCCTGGAGAACGCCGCGCGTCCCTGGCGCGAAACGGTCATCGAACCCCTGCGCAAATTGCGTTGCGCCTGGCGCGAAGCGGCAACCCACGACGCCTGCCTGGCCGAACTCCGCGAGGAAATGAAGGCCCAGGAACTACGAGCGGAACGGGAACACCTGCAACGCCTGGCCGACCTGGCCACAGCCTGGCTGGAGGGCCAGGAAGCGAATCGCAGTGCGGATGCCTGGCTGCAAGCCTGCAGCCGGGACATCTGCACGGAAGCAGAGCGCCGGGCTTTGCTGGTGCTTGGCTCGGCGGCTTTGCAGACAGCGCCTTAGGAGGCGCTGGTCGGGGCGGCGCCGTTACTGCCCGCGGCAGGCGTTGGCGAAGCAGCGCTGGAGGCGGCTGCCGGGGCGCTGGGAGTCGCCGCAGGCTTCGCAGCAGGAGCGGTGGCGGGCTTGGCTGCGGCAGGTTTCGCGGCTACGGGTTTCGCCGCAGGCTTGGCCGCCGGTTTCGCCGCAGGCTTCGCAGCCGGCTTGGCTGCAGGCTTCGCGGCCGCGGGTTTCGCCACAGGCTTGGCCGCCGGTTTCGCCGCCGGTTTCGCCGCAGGCTTCGCAGCTGGCTTGGCTGCGGGCTTCGCGGCTGCGGTTTTCGCCGCGGGCTTGGCCGTCGGTTTCGCGACAGGCTTCGCCGCCGGCTTGGCGGCGGGCTTCGCGGCTGCGGTTTTCGCCGCAGGCTTGGCCGCCGGTTTCGCCACAGGCTTCGCCGCCGGCTTGACTGCGGGCTTCGCGGCTGCGGTTTTCGCCGCGGGCTTGGCCGCCGGTTTCGCAGCAGGCTTCGCCGTCGGCTTGGCTGCGGGCTTCGCTGCCGCGGTTTTCGCCGCAGGCTTGGCCGCCGGTTTCGCAGCAGGCTTCGCAGCCGGCTTGGCCGCAGGCTTCGCCGCTACGGTTTTCACCGCAGGCTTGGCTGCCGCCTTCGCAGCAGGTTTGGTCGCGGGTTTCGCCTTGCGGCTCTCCAGAGCCTTACCAGCGGCTTCCTTCACCTTGCCGACACCCTGCGCCAGCTTGAGGCTTTCCTGTACGTCACGCTTGAGGCCGACGATGTAGGTACGGGTGTCCGCCTGCCGGGCCTTCAGGGTATCCAACGCCTCTTCCAGGTCGCTGATGGTCTCGCGCGCCTTGGCCTGTGCCTTGGTCTTGCCGGCCTTGGCAGCATCCTGCAGCTTGGTGCGAGCCTTGTGCAGCTTTTCCTGGGCTTTGCCACGTTGCTTTTCAAGTTTGGCCAGGAGCTTTTCCGAGTCGACCAGCGCTTGTTTGCACGCACCTTCCAGGTGCTCGACAAGGCTGTGGGAAAGTTGCTGCAACAGGTGCAAGGGGGTGGTGACGGGCTTCTTGTTGGCCGACATGACGTGCCTCCAGGCGGACGTGGTTGCGCCCATACTAGACCCGCACACCCCCTCTCGCCAACGGGTTCGATGTGCTACAAGCGACGTGCGCCAGGATTGCCCGCCGATTCGTTTGGAGAAACCGCATGCCGCGCCGCCTTTTCATCGGTCTTTTTCTACTGCCGCTGCCGCTTTTCGCCGCGCCTCCCAAGGACGAACTGGCCTATGCCGTAGGCGCCCGCCTGGGCATGCGCCTACAGCAGGAAATGCCCGGCCTAGAGCTATCCGAGCTACTTCTCGGACTGCGCCAGGCCTATCGCGGCGAGGCACTTGAAATCCCCCCCGAACGCATCGAACAACTTCTGCTGCAACACGAGAACGCCACGACGGAAACACCGCGGACCACACCCGCCGAGGCCCGCTTCCTGGCCAACGAAAAAGCCCGCTTCGGCGTCCGCGAATTGACCGGCGGCGTCCTCGTCAGCGAATTACGTCGTGGCCAAGGTAACGGCATCGGCGCGGCAACCCAGGTACACGTCCGTTACCGCGGCCTGCTTGCCGACGGTCAAGTGTTCGACCAGAGCGAAAGCGCCGAGTGGTTCGCCCTGGACAGTGTGATAGAGGGATGGCGCACAGCGTTGCGAGCGATGCCTGTCGGCGCGCGCTGGCGAGTGGTGATTCCTTCGGCGCAAGCCTATGGCCACGAAGGCGCTGGCGACCTGATCCCGCCCGACGCTCCGCTGGTCTTCGAGATCGACCTGCTGGGCTTCCGCTGAAATGCAAAAACGGCGCTCTCCCGCATGGAGACGCGCCGTTTCGTAACGACTCGCCGGTGAATCAGACCGGTACTGCCGAACCCTCTGCGCCGCTCTGGCTGTGGGCGTTGTGCAGGACTTCGATGAGGCAGTCCTCCAGCTCGAAGCGTTCGTGCAATTGTTGCCGCAGGACCTTCAGCTCCGCGATGAGGCAGGCTCCTTCACGGCAATCGCCGTTGTCGCAGCGGTCGTTGAAGTTCAGCGCGGATTCGGTGATGGCTTCCAGCCGGGGGAAGATCTGCTTGGCCAGCTCCAGGCCGCGCTGATCGCCGAAGGCCTTGCCTTCCGCCGTCAGTTGCTCGTAGACCTCGAAGTGTCCGGCAGATACGTAGTCCAGCAGCAATTGGCAGAAATGCTGGAGTTCTTCGGCGTTGGGCGCCGGTGCCTGAATACCGCTCAGGGCATCGAAGGCCTGCACCAGTTGCTGGCGCTCATGCAGCCAGCGATCGATCAGTTGGTGCACACCCCCCCACCGCTCTTGGGCATTACGGCAGCTTTCGAGCATGTTGTCCTCGCTTCCCTCTTCGGACGTCCCGGAGAATCATCGTCCGCTCCGAGACGCATTGCTGACGCACTCTCTGCGCTCTGTGGAAGAACGCCTGTGCAAGGGGCGGACTCCGGCGCTATGGAAAGCCAGATTATGCCCCCGGGATGACCCCATCAAGACGCCCGTACAGAAAAATTCATACGGATGTTTGATCGGTATCCCGCATCCGCTCTGGTTTTCGCCAAATCGATACGGCCGACGCTCGAGAGCTGACGAAAGGCCACGGGACAGCCCGCGTCAGGCACGTCGGAGGAACTGCACGATGGAGAAACCGAGATAGGCAACGAACGCCAGCAGGCTCCATTCCGGAATGCTCAGGGTGAACAGCGTCCAGCTCACCTGGGCACAATCCGCGGTGCCATGCAGGACCAGGCGGATCACTTCCTGGAAGGGAAGCGCCTGCATCATGTAGTCGAGGCTGGGCAGGCAGGCCGGCAGTTGGTCCAGCGGAACGGTCTGCAACCATACCTGGCGGGCGGCCGTGGCCCCGCCGCCGAGAGCGAGCAGGAACACCAGCACGGAGTAGATACGCCGCCCACGCAGGCCGGGCCCCTGGATCGCGCCAGCGAGGCAGGTCAGGCCGATCAGGATGAAGAAGATCCGCTGCACGACGCACAGCGGGCAGGCCTCCAGGCCAACCACATGTTCCAGGTACAGCGCCCCGCCCATGATGGCGACGCAGGCCAGGAACGCGAGAAGGAAAAGCTGACGGGGGCTGGCCAGGGGCATGGCGGATCCACAGGTACACAGGGGAAAGGCCGCCTACGGTAGTGGAAAGCCTCCGGCCGTTTCAAGCCGCAAGGCAGCTCTGCGGCAAGACATCCCGAATCATGCCAGGCGCCCGCGACAAGCCGCCACAGTCCTGCCGATGGAGCCGAACGGGGAACGCCGGGTGGCGTTCCCCATGCTCAAATGCCCGCCACCACCACGGGCAGCCCCGGAGTACGCCGATCGAGCAGGACCAGGCCCTCCTGGAACAACTGGTTGCTGCGCTCGACCTCGCCGAGCTGCGCCAGCAGGCGTCCCAGCTCGGCGCAGGTCTCGGCACTGCGCTGGAAGCTCAGGCTGGCCTCCAGGTATTCCCGGGCCTTGCCCCAGAGCTTGTTGATCAGGCACAGGCGCCCCAGGGTCAGCAGCAGGCCGGGATCGTTCGGATGTTCCTTGAGCCAACCTTCCGCGGCCTGCAATTGCTTGCCCGGATCGCGCCCGCGCACCTGCCCGTAGAGTTGCACCAGGGTCGCGTCGAAGCCTTGCTTGAGCGCATGGCGGAGGACTTCTTCGGCCTCTTCCTCGGCGCCCAGGCGAAGCAGTTGGGCGGCATAGCCCGCGACGATCGCCGGGTCTGCACGCAGCGCCGAAGGCACGTTCTGCCAGCGCTGGGTCAGCGGCTGCAACGCCGTCTCGCCCTCGTTCAGTCCACGCTCGCCGGCTTCCTGCAAGGAAGCCACCCAGGCACGGCGTTCGAGGTCGCGCAGTTCGGAATCCTTCAGCACACGTTCCTTGCGCAGCTCCGGCAGCAGGACGCAAAGGGCCTGCCAGTCGTGCTGGGTGACGTACAGCTGCTGCATCAGCCGCAATACCGTGCGGTGCTGCGGCTGGAGCCCGTGCAGCTCTTCAAGGGTATTGCGTGCCTGCGGGTAGTCGCCGCGATTGATCAGCAGTTGCGCACGGGTCAGGCCGACCAGCAATTGGGCGTCCGGCTCGCGCTCGCGAGCCCGGTTCAGCAGGTCGTCGGCCTCGTCGTAGCGTTCGAGTTCGCTGGCGGCCCGCGCCGCGCCGAGGTAATGCATCAGCGGCCGCTCGCCCATCTCCGCAGCCCGCCGCAAATGACGCAGCGCCTGCGGCCAGTTGCCTTCGCCGAGATCGCGCAGGCCGCTGTGCTCGGCCATCTGCACGCGACGCCGGCGGTTGTAGCGCGACCAGGGGTTGACCACCCGCCCCGAGCTGCCGAGCAGGCGCAGGACCAGGCGCACCAGCACCACCAGCAGCCAGACCACCGCCAGCAGGGCGAGGAACGACCACAGGCTGGATTCGTAACGGAAGCTCTTGTAGGCGATCAGCACATAGCCGGCCTGCTCGGAAATCGCCAGCCCAACCAGCGTGGCGACCAGCACCACCGCCAGGACCAGGAGGTAGATGCGTCTCATGGACGGCCCTCCGTGGCCGGAGCCGCCTGCGCCTCGGGCACCAGGTTGCCGGCGGCCTCGCGGCGCGACACGTAGGATTGCAAGGCGCTCAGGGCCGGTGCGAGGTCAGGGACCTGCACGGTGACCGGCTGCTTCGCCAACTCATCGATACGCAACTTCAACGCGCGGCTGTCGGCCAGCTCTACGTTGAAATAGCCGTCCAGCACGTCCTGGGCCTGCTTCAGCGCCTGCTCGTAGACTTCCTGCTTGCCATTCAGCGCCGCCCACTGGGCTTGCTCCAGGGCCAGGCCGATGGTCAGGCGCACCTGCGCCAATTGCTCGCCGGCCAGCAGCGGACGAATGTCCTGGCCGGCATTGAAGTCGATGCGGATGTAGCGCGAGATCTTCTCCCACCACAGCTCCCAGGTGCTGTTGCCGTCGCCCCAGGCGACATTGCTGGCACCGCTTTCGCCTTCCTTGAAGGTCGGCGTGAGCGGTTGCAACTGGTTGACCTGCTCGCGCAACGCCGCCAGTTGCACGAACAGCCCGGTACGGTCCGGCTCCGGCAACGCACGCAGGGCCTCGAGGCTGGCCGCCAGCTTGGCGCGGGCGGCATAGGCGCCGGGATCGTTCTGCGCGCGCAGGATGTCATCGGCGCCCTGCACCAGCTCGGTGGCGCTACCCACGTCCTGCAAGGCGGACAGGCGCAGGCTGGCCAGGCGCAGCAGGTGTTCGGCCTCGGCCAGTCGCCATTGCTGGCGGCTCTGGCCGAGGACCTTCTTCAGTTGCTCGCTGAGATGCTGCTGGTCGCCCTGCAGCTCCACCACAAGGCGTCGCCGGGCCTCCAGTTCGTCCGCGGTAGGCAAAGCGTCCAGGCGGGCAGCCAGTTGCTGGTTACGCTGGGCCAGGGATTCGGTCTTGCCACGGGCATCTTCCAGCTGCGCCAGCTGGTCACGCTCGGTGCCCTGCAACTGCTGGACCTGCCAGAAGCTCCAGCCACCCGCGCCGAGTCCCGCCACGCCAACCAGCAGGGCGAGCAACGCCAGGCCGGTGGCGGTACCGGAACGCCTGGATGCATCGGGTGCATCGGGAGAAGGGGTGGAAGTGGAAGTTCTTGCGTCGTCTTGGGGAGTGACTGCTTCGCTCACAGGTCCATCCTTTGGTCAAGAAAGTTCTAGGCGGCGCTCGTCAGGGCCGCCAGCAAGGCCGGCGCGCTCGCGCCCCGGCAATCAATCACCCGTTGCGCACCCAGTTCGCGCGCCATCTTGGCGACCCGCGGGCTGGGTACGAACAGCGGCAACCGGCCTATCTCGGGCCAATCGGCTGCCGCCAACTGATACAGATTTTGCAAACCCTGTCCACTGCTGACCACCAGGCCGTTCAGGCGTTCCGCCCGCACCCTTGCCAGCAGCTCTCCGGCCGGATAGTCCGGAGCCCGGCGCCGGTAGAGTGGCAGGTAGTCCACCTGCACGCCTTGGCCGCGCAGGCGCTCGGCGAGGAATTCTCGGCCACCTTCGCCGCGCATGATCAGCACTTTCGGATCGTGCACGCGCAGGGAATCCTGGAACGCCGGCAGCGCCAGCAACGCTTCGCTGTCGTCGCCCTGTTCAGGGTAGGTTACGTCGAGGCCGTAGGCCTCGAGGATCGCCGCGGTCGCCGCGCCGACGCTGCACCAGGTCTGCTGCGGCGGCTGCGGCCAGTAGCGGTCGAGCCGCTCCAGCCCCAGGCGCGCCGCCGGCTTGCTGACCACCACCACCGCGCAGTAGCGGTCCAGGTCGAGCATCAGCGTACGCTGCTCCGGGGTTTCTTCCAGCGGATCGATCGCCAACAGCGGCAGGCTGCTGCTATGGACGCCCGCCTCGCCGAGGCTGGCGGCCAGGGCCGCGCACTCCTCGTCGGGGCGCGTCAGCAGGAGCCGCCAGCCGCTCACGGATGTCCGCCCTCGCCGTAGACGGCTTCGAGAATCGCTTCGGCGCCCTGCTCCAGCAGGTCCTCGGCCACCCGCACGCCCAGCGCCTCGGCTTCCGCCAGTGGCGCCCGCCCCTCGGCGCGCAGCAACTGGGTGCCATCAGGCTGGCCGACCAGGCCGCGCAGCCACAGCTGGCCGCCCTCGCGGATGGCGTAGCAGGCGATCGGCACCTGGCAACCGCCGTTGAGCCGCTTGTTCAGCGCGCGCTCGGCAGTGACCCGCAGAGCCGTGTCGGTATGGTGCAAGGGTTCCAGCAAGGCATGCAGGTCGCTGTCGGCCGTACGGCATTCGATGCCGACGGCGCCTTGTCCGCCGGCGGGCAGGCTGTCGTCGACACTGATCGAGGAGCGGATGCGCGACTCGAAGCCGAGGCGGATCAGGCCGGCGGCGGCGAGGATGATCGCGTCGTATTCGCCGGCATCCAGCTTGGCCAGGCGGGTATTGACGTTGCCCCGCAGGAAACGGATCTGCAGGTCCGGCCGGCGCGCCAGCAGCTGCGCCTGGCGGCGCAGGCTGGAGGTGCCGACCACGCTCCCGGCTGGCAGTTGCTCGAGGCTGGCGTAGGTGTTCGAGACGAAAGCGTCACGCGGGTCTTCGCGCTCGCAGATGGTGTAGAGGCCGAGCCCCTCGGGAAAGTCCATCGGCACGTCCTTCATCGAATGCACCGCGATGTCGGCGGCGCCTTCGAGCAGGGCGGTTTCCAGTTCCTTGACGAACAGGCCCTTGCCGCCGATCTTCGCCAGCGGTGCGTCGAGCAGCTTGTCGCCGCGACTGGTCATCGGCAGCAGGGTGACGGTCAAGCCGGGATGCGCCTGTTCCAGGCGCGCCTTGACGTATTCGGCCTGCCACAAGGCGAGGGCGCTCTGGCGAGTGGCGATGCGGATTTCGCGGGACGACATGGGATATTCCGTGCACAGGGATGCGCCCATGATAACAGTTCGAACCCGAGTGCGCGGACGCTGGGCCCGATAGCCGCACCCGGGTCGCTGGCGAACCGCCGACCGCCGTCAGAGCTGATGCATCAGACGCCTGACCCCGGCCACGTGCCGCCGGCTGACGGTCAGCGCATCGCCGTCGAGGCCTTTCAGGTAGAGCTGGAAATGCCCCAGCGGCGTACGCTGCAGGCGTTCGATCCGTTCGCGGGCGACCAGCGCGTTGCGGTGGATGCGCACGAAGCGCTCGCCGAACTCGTCTTCCAGCGCCTTCAACGGCTCGTCCAGCAGCACCTCGCCCTGCGCATGGCGCAAGGTCACGTACTTGTGGTCGGCAATGAAGAAGATCACCTCTTCCAGCGGGATCAGCTCGATCCCCTTGCGGGTCCGTGCACTGATGTGGCTGCGCGGACCGCTGCCGCCGGAGGCCGGGGGCTTGGTCAGCGCGGCCAGTTGCACGCGGTTCGGTCGCGAGGCTTTCTTCAACGCCTCGGCCAGGTCTTCGCTGCGCACCGGCTTGACCAGGTAGCCCACGGCGCTGACCTGGAAGGCTTCCAGGGCGAATTCGTCATGGGCCGTGCAGAAGATCACAGCCGGCGGCGCTTCCCGCTCGCAGAGTCTGGCCGCGACCTGGAGGCCGTCCAGACCGGGCATGCGGATATCCAGCAGGACGATATCGGGCTTGAGGCTGTCGATCAGCGTCAGCGCTTCTTCGCCATTGCTGGCCGAGGGCTCGAGGACGCGATAGCCGTCCAGCTGCCCTACCAATCGGGCCAGGCGCTCTCGCGCCAGAGGTTCGTCATCGACAATCAGGACATTCATAAGCTCAGGCTTCCTGCATGAGTCGCGCACATGGATAGCGTAGACAGGTGTAGTGCCGTCCGTCACGGCGCTCGACGCTGAGACTCGCTTTAGGCCCGAAAAGTGCCCCAAGTCGTGCATCGATATTGTGTAACGCCTGTCGCGTGCCTTTCGACGGGGGCGACTCGAGCGCCTCGTCGTAGGGGTTGCTCACACATAGCTGGAACACTCCTTCACGATAAACCGCCTCGACCTGCACCAGGCCACCTTCGACCCGCGGCTGGATGCCATAGATAAGCGCATTTTCCAGCAGCGGCTGCAAGGTCAGTTGGGGGATCGGCAGGTTGGCCGGCACCCCGTGCACCTGCCAGTCCAGTTGCAGGCGATCGCCAAGACGATACTGCTCAATGGAAAGATAGCGCCTTGCCAGCGCCAGTTCCTCCTCCCAGGAAACTAAAGTGCCGGGCTTCGCCAGGCTGGCCCGGAACAGGTCGGACAGGTCCAGCACCGCATGCTCGGCCTTCAGCGGGTCCAGCTCGATCAGGCTGGCGATGCTGTTCAGGCTGTTGAACAGGAAGTGCGGGCGAATCCGCGCCTGCAGCGATTCCAGGCGCGCCTGCAACTCGGCCTGCTGCTGCCGGCGCCACTGGCTCTGCAGGTAAAAGTAGCGCAGCACCAGGGCGGACATGATCAGCGCGATCAGCGCGTGCCGCAGATACAGATTGACCTCGCCGGCACGCGTCAGTTCTCCGCCCAGCTGATAGTGCTCGGCGACCGCCGTGCAGCCCAGGGTGAGGGCCACCACCAACAGGCAGCAGGCACTCCCCGCCAGCGCCACCGGCAGGCGTGCGAGCAATGGCCGCAGGCGGCAGAACAGCGCCGCCGAGAGCAGTACGATCCACTGCACGAACAGCGACGCCAGGGCCAGGCGCACCCAGTTGAAGCTCGGCGTCATCGGCTCCGCCAGCACCAGCACGAGCACCAGCAGCTCCGCCAGCAGCACCAGGGTGAACAGGGCTTCGGCTTCGCAGAGCTCGGGAATGAAGAAGTCGTCTTGGACGGCCGGCCGGGTCGAGCGGCCGGGCTTGAATCGGATAGGCATCGACAGAGTTTCCGCAAGGCCCGTGGCGCCCGCAAGACAGCCGCGGGCGTACGGGCGAAATAAAGCACCGAAATGCCATCTGCCGCAAAAAACCGCGAAACAGCGCTCGTTCCGGCTTCGTCGACGAGCCGCCGGTTTTTCCTCCCGGCCTGCTATCATCGTCGCACTTTGCCCGTCACGCAGGCCGCGCGGCCTGTCCGTTTCTTGTTGCAGCGAGAGATACCATGAGCGTAGAGAAGACCAACCAGTCCTGGGGCGGCCGCTTCAGCGAGCCCGTCGACGCCTTCGTCGCCCGTTTCACCGCCTCCGTCGACTTCGACAAGCGTCTCTACCGCCACGACATCATGGGTTCCATCGCCCACGCCACGATGCTGGCCAAGGTCGGCGTGCTGAGCGACGCCGAGCGCGATGCGATCGTCGACGGCCTGCAACAGATCCAGGCGGAAATCGAAGCCGGCAGCTTCGACTGGCGCGTCGACCTGGAAGACGTGCACATGAACATCGAGGCGCGCCTGACCGACCGCATCGGCGTCACCGGCAAGAAGCTCCACACCGGCCGCTCGCGCAACGACCAGGTGGCCACCGACATCCGCCTCTGGCTACGCGACGAGATCGACACCATCCTCGCCGAGATCACCCGCCTGCAGGAGGGCCTGCTGGGCCTGGCCGAAGCGGAAGCCGACACCATCATGCCCGGTTTCACCCACCTGCAGACCGCCCAGCCGGTGACCTTCGGCCACCACCTGCTGGCCTGGTTCGAGATGCTCGGCCGCGACTACGAGCGCCTGGTCGACTGCCGCAAGCGGGTCAACCGCATGCCGCTCGGCTCGGCGGCCCTGGCCGGCACCACCTACCCGATCCAGCGCGAGATCACCTGCCAGTTGCTGGGCTTCGACGCGGTTGGCGGCAACTCCCTGGACGGCGTCTCCGACCGCGACTTCGCCATCGAATTCTGCGCCGCCGCCAGCCTGGCGATGATGCACCTGTCGCGCTTCTCGGAAGAGCTGGTGCTGTGGACCAGCGCGCAGTTCCAGTTCATCGACCTGCCCGACCGCTTCTGCACCGGCTCCTCGATCATGCCGCAGAAGAAGAACCCCGACGTGCCGGAGCTGGTACGCGGCAAGTCCGGCCGGGTGTTCGGCGCCCTCACCGGCTTGCTGACCCTGATGAAGGGCCAGCCGCTGGCCTACAACAAGGACAACCAGGAAGACAAGGAACCGCTGTTCGACGCCGCCGACACCCTGCGCGATAGCCTGCGCGCCTTCGCCGACATGGTCCCGGCGATCCGGCCCCGGCGCGAGATCATGCGCGAGGCGGCACGCCGCGGTTTCTCCACCGCCACCGACCTGGCGGACTACCTGGTGCGCAAGGGCCTGCCGTTCCGCGACTGCCACGAGATCGTCGGCCACGCAGTGAAGTACGGCGTAGACAGCGGCAAGGACCTCGCCGAGATGAGCCTCGACGAACTGCGCCGCTTCAGCGAGCAGATCGACGCCGACGTCTTCGACGTGCTGACCCTGGAAGGCTCGGTCAACGCCCGCGACCATATCGGCGGCACCGCGCCGAACCAGGTCCGTGCCGCCGTCGCCCGCGGCAGAAAACTGCTGGCACAGCGCTGAAGTCGCGCCCAGTGCCCGGCAGATCTCCCTGTCCTACCCGAGACTTGATCGCACGGCGGGACAGGAACGCCCTTGTAGATCGACAGCCACTCTAGTGAAAGTCCTTCTTCGCTAACCGGTCGCAATGGCGGAATAACTCAGCATCAGTGCTCATCATTGAAATCATCGGCCCTGGGCGTGGCAAAAATGCCCTTGGCTTCCTGGCGCCGGTAATAGGCTTCGATGCTTAGCCCGGGATCGATGCGCGCCCTGACGATGCAGGGCTGCTGTTGCCAGGGATACTCATGCAGGCGTCGGTCCAGCTCCTTGCGCTCCTTGGCTGGCCAGCCCTGGTAGGTGCGCTGGCGCCAGTAATGGGGATCGCGTCCGGTATGCCGATCATGCTCGGCGGTGACCGGATCTAAGGGGCGGCTCGGCTCCAGGACCGGCAGGTCGGGCAACGGCTGGGTCACGTCCATGTAGCGTTGCAGGCAGTCCCAGAAGGCCAGGGCATTGACCTTGTCGAGACCGAGGGAGTGGACGCGGGTGGCCAGACAGACCTTGTTGTCGGTATAGCGGTGATGCAACCAGAGCGCATAGTCGTGGCTGCCGTAGCCACTGGGCAGCAATTGCAGCACCGGATCGAACTCGTCGAAGGGAGCGACGAACAGGCGGCGGAAGCGACGCTTGAAGCGGAGCATGCCGTCCAGGCGATTGAATTCACTGCCATCTTGCTTGAAGACTTTGCTGTAGAGCCAGAGGATGGCGCTGAAGCCGACTGCACCCATAAAATAAGTAGCTACGCCTATCCAAATTGCTATTTGCAAACCATTGGTTCCAAATATTGTTCCATACTGGTACAAAGCCAATGGGATTGAAAATAAAAAACCCGACATCTGAATAACGTGAAGATATTTTTTATTCGAAAGAAAGGCCACCATGGATATTACTGAAACAGCCACCACAAAGAATGAGCAAACCAAAGTGTAGAGTTGCTGTATGTCCCTCCTCCACTCTCCGGTGGCTTCTCCCATTATGCCAATTCCCAAAGCAATCCATACAAAAAAATAGCACAGCATCCTAAGCGTGAATATTATATAAGGAATTCTGCTAGAGTTCTGGAACTGCCAACGCATAGAGTTGCAATATGCCTCAGCACCTCCAACCTCTGACTTATCCTCAGCCCCGATCGAAAGCTGCCCTACAATCTCCATTTCCGGATCTAGATTGGCATAGTTCCCAAAGGCAAGATGGGTGTCAAAAATACCATTACGGTTAGACTCCTCCTTCCACCTTGGCGGCGGTAAAGAGTCGTTGACTTCACTGCGATAAGCACTGGCTGAGTACGTGGCATCCATGTGTACAGTCATACGTTGAACTCACTGTTCTCTATCAACCAATAAGGTGGCGCAGCATGGGGGCCCAAGTCGTCCGGGGGAAGGTACCGATTGGCGGATGTGAATGCACTCCAACTCTTCGGGCTGGGTTGAGGCAGGACAAGCCGCTGCTCAGGCTGGTCGGCATTGAGTTCGAACTGTGCGCTGATCTTCAAACCCTGGGTCATGCGCATGCTATAGCGGGCCCGAGGAGACAACTGCGGAATCGGCAGGCTGGCCGGCAGCACATAGAGCACGCTGGCAGCATCCAACGGCAAGGCTTCGAGCTTGGCGGGGCCCGCGGGGACCCGATGGTAGCGCTTGACGCCGAACAGGGTGCCCGGATCGATCGGCAAGCTGCTGAGAAACTCCTGGGCCACCAGGCGGAACGCCTTCTGGCCATTCTCGAACATGGCCAGGAGCGGGGAACTCAGCACCACGGCCCAATCGTTTGCCTCCAGCGCCTGCAACTTGGGGTCGATGCAGGATAGCGCAGTGCGGCTGACCGCTTGGCGACCCCGTTCCGCTTCCTGCAAGACAGATCGATGCGCCGCCGGCGCCAATTTGCGCCAGTCTTCCAGGCGATGGACAAAGACCCGCGGATGGCCGAGGACTCCCAGCAATTGGCGATAGGCCGTTTGCGGGTCTTTCAGATGGGCGAAGCGCTGGTCCTGGCCCATCAGCGAATCGAGCAGGCCAGCCTCGGCGAATTGCCGGCCGAAGGGGCCTTTCTTGACGATGGTTTCCGCATCGCTGTCAGTCAGTAGATTAGCGACCACAGTGCCTCCGATCGCCAAAACCGCACCAGCCAGCAAAGCATAAGGGTTTACTATCCATCCTAGGACGTAGGCACCCCAAAGGCCCCCACCCACTGCGGCCACACCGTAGGCCGCAGCCGCATCGCTATCTCCCTGCCTCAAAGCTCGGTAGCCATCCCATACACTGATGCCTGCACCGAATAGTGTGGCTGCGCCACCAAGCCCACGTAGCAACCCTAACTTAGGGCTGCCTGTTTGAACTTCTAGATTCCTGGCCCATCGAGGGGATATTTGGGCTACCGATATACGTGGGGTTTCTAGATACTTTGCAGTAGATGGTCCGAAAAGCAGCTTTGCATGGCTTCCTCCAGCGGCTGTTAAATCGATTACTGCACCGACAGCCCCGATCGTCCCTCTGTGCTTTTCTCCACTGTCTACAAAGCCACTGTATGCCTGCACCTGCACATTCAAGTTATAAATCGCAAACCCCAGCATCATCGTCGGCACGATGCGAGTGTTCTCCATCACCTGGGTCAACGTGCCTAACTGCGTACGGAATTTCGTGTAGGCAAGCAGGTCCGGGTGATCCTTGGGTACCGCCACCACCATGACGTTGCGCAGGTTGGCGCGACTCATGCCGGTGTCGCGGGGACTGGTGCCGGCCAGGGGATTGCCGGCACCGTCCTGAACGATGGCGCGCCGATAGCTCTTGCGCCTCAGCTCCTGGCGCTCGACCTCGGTCAGACCGTTGCGCAGGCCGGCTCCGCGCACGCCGACGACAACCATGTCGAGCGGCACCTGACTGTCGGGCAGCAGGCGGATACCTTTCATCTTCACCGAGAGGGCGCTCAGAGTATTGAAGGTCGGTGCGAACAAGCGGTCGAGCTGGATCTGGGTGGCGCCCTGGGACAGCCGGCCGAGTTGCTCGACTACGCTGGCGCCGAACACGTCCAGCAGGTCGCCGAGGAAGTAGGCGAGGCTCTTGCCGGCGCTGGGCTGGTCGACCTCGCCCAGCAGACTGGCTCCCAGCATCAGCGTGCTGAGGCCCATTGCATCGGGGTCCGGCGTCCGCGGGCTATCGCGCAGCGCCTGCAGGCGCCGAACCGGCTCGGGAAGTTGTCCTTCGTCCTTGGCCAGGAGCATGGCGCCAAGCGGGTGGCTTGCCTGCAGAACCGTGCTGACCACCCGCTCGACATGTGCCGCCAGCGCCCGGTAGGCGGTACCGCTGTACAGTGCGTCGCAGCGGTCGGGAAGCTGGTTCAGCGCAGCCAGTGCCTCGCTCATCAGGCTGTAGGGCTCCAGCAGGGCTTCGTCGCACTGGTGGGTCCAGTCCTGCAACACCGGGTGCAAGGGGCCTTCCAGCAGGGCAACCAGATGCTCGACCTGCTGCGTCAGGTGGATTCGGCAAGACTGTCGCTCCTCGGCGAAGATCGCCTCGTCCAGTTCGGCCTGATCGACCTCGCCCCTGAGCTTGGCGAGCGGGCCGTCGAGCATGTTGCTCAGCACCTGTGCATAGCGTCCGTTGGGACGGTGCGGCAGCAGTGCATTGAGGCTGCGCAAGTAGGCAGCGCAGTGGCGCGCCTGCGCCGCAGCGTGGCGCAAGGCGAACAGCGAGTCGTCGAGCATCAGCCCGATGAGGTTGGGATGGCCACGCAGCTTGAGGGTTTCCAGTACGTCCTCTCCGGCCTCCAGAGTAGGTAGCGCAGAGGGCGGAGCCTGCTTCAGCAGGGGCGCCAATTCCTGCTGGCGTCGCTGCAACTGGCACACCAGCGACTCTTCGCGAAAGGCGGCGAACGCAGGTGTGAATTCCGCCGGGTCTTCCAGCGCGCTCTCGACGTTGAAGTCGCGAGGTCGCAAACCCTGGGCGTGATGATCAATGACCAGCGCGGGATGATGGATGGAGGCTTTCCAGTGCTGGTTGGCCACCGAGGCGTTCCAAGCGGACGCCATCTGCTGGCAGCGCCGGTTGACCCGCTGCGGGTCCTCCTCCAGCCAGTCGATGTACGACCAAGGCCAGGGAGTTTCGCTATAGGCCATGGTGTAGCGTGGGATCACGAACTGCCCCTTGACCAGCACCGGCACCAGGATCAGCGCTTGTGTCTTGCCTACGGCCGGACGCTTGTCCGCACGCTGGCTGCGCCCCTGCAGGAGGTCGACTTCAAACAGGTTGCCCTTGCCATCACACTCCAGTTCGCGCCACAGCTTGCCGTCCTGGAACAGGTAGATCCGTCCCGCCCGCGGTAGCGCGCCGGCGGGCAGCTGGTCGCCATAACCGGCCTTACCCAGCGTTGGCAGGCGGACCAGCGGCATCACGGCCAGGAAGGTGTTCTGCTGGATACGCTCGTGCTCCTCATGGCCGAGCATATCGCTGGCCACCGGAATCTGCAGGATACCGCCGTCCTGTCGCTCGACGTTCAATGCCAGTCGTGCACGCCGATCGTTCTGGTAGGCGGTGCGCTTGCGCACGCCTTCGTCGATACTCTGGTCCTGGAATCCGCTCATGCCTCGCTCTCCGGTGGCAACAGTACGACCTGGCTTCCTTGCGCCGGGTCTCCCCAGACATCGACGACCAGTTGTTCCGGCCCCTTCCGCTCGGAACGGCTACGCGCCGGGTTGTCCAGTACCTGGCCCACTGTCGCCGCATCCGCGTCGAGCGGCGGCCCCGGCAACAGCGGCGCCGCGCCGCTGCCGCTGCCCGGGCTGCCGCCGGAGTTGACCCGGACGTTGGCCCCGGAGAGGGTCACGCCGCTGGCGTCGAGCTTGAGGAAGCTGCCGCCGCCCTTGAGGGTCAGTTCGGCGCCGGCCTCCAGCACCACCTTCAGGCCGCTGCTCAGGTGGATCTCCTGGCCGGCCTCGACGAACTGGCCGCTGGCGATCTTCAGGTGCTGGTCGTTGGCTACGGTGAGGTGGTCGCTGGCGCGGACCTCCACCTTGCGCTCGGCGTGGGTGGTGCGGTGTTCCTCGGCCTTGAACTCGCTGTAGCTGTTCGCCTCCACGGTGTCGTGGCGTTGGTGACCGACGCGGATCTTCTGGTCGTGCTCGATGTTTTCGTCCCAGTCGCGCTGGGCATGGACGAAGATCTGCTCCTGGCCCTTGCGGTCCTCGATGCGCAGCTCGTTGTAGCCACCGCCGCCAGGGCTGCTGAGGCTCTTGAAGACGCTGCGGGTCTTGTGCGCCGGCAGTTCGTAGGGCACCGGATGTTCCCTGTGGAACAGGCAGCCGGTGACCAGCGGCTGGTCGGGGTCGCCTTCGAGGAAGGTCACCAGCACCTCCATGCCGACCCGCGGGATGGCGGTGGCGCCGTAGTTCCTTCCCGCCCAGCCGGAGGCAACGCGTAACCAGCAACTGCTGCTGTCGTCGGCCTGGCCCTCGCGATCCCAGTGGAATTGCACCTTCACCCGACCGTAGCGGTCGCAGTGGATTTCCTCGCCCTTCGGACCGGTCACCACCGCGCTCTGCGTGCCGAGGATGCGCGGCTTCGGCGGTGTCAGCGGGGGACGGAAGAACGCCTCCCAGGGCGTGGCCTGGAAGCGGTTGCGGTAACCCTGCCGGAAGTCGTCCGGGCTCGCCGAGGCATCGGAGACGATGCTTTCCTCCAGCACCTGAGGCTGCCGCCCCTCGTGAATCACCTCGGTGAGCAGCCAGAGGTCGTTCCAGCCCGCCTGGGGATGGGCGGCCAGCGGCAGGAAGTGGCCGCTGAGCAGCAACGGTTGGTCGCTGCGGCCCTCGGCCAGGCGGTAGTCGCTGCGCTGCCGTTCGAGGGCGCGCCTGGCCAGGTGCTTTCCGCGCTCGCGGTCGACGAAGCGACCGGGATAGTCGTAGTCCTCGAGGTCCGGCCGGGCTTCGCCGCGGGCGGCGCTTTCCAGCGTCAGGCGCGGTTTCTCGAAGTCGTAGTCGCGGCGGGTGACGCGGCTAGTGCGGGTTTCCAGGCGTACGCCGAAGCGCTTGACCGCCGGCCGGTCGGCGACCAGGCCGGAGTCCTGCTGGTAGGCCACCGGCGCGAGCCGCGGGAACACCGTCTGGTCGTCGCCGAATACCAGCAGGTGCGCCGTGGCGCTGTGCTGGAAATGAAAATGGATGCCCTCCTCGCAGCACAGGCGCTGGACGAACTGCAGGTCGCTCTCGTCGTACTGCACGCAGTATTCGCGCTCGGGGTAGCGGGTGCCGAGCTGGAAGCGGTAGGCGTCGGCGAGGATGCCGTGTTCCTCCAGCACCCGGCCGACGATCTGCGGCACCGTGAGGTGCTGGAAGATGCGCTGGTTGGTGCGCTGGGCGAGGTAGGCCAGTTGCGGGACGAGGGTGATGCGGTAGCGGGTCAGGCGCTTGCCCGAGTCGCCCTGTCCGGCGCTGCGCACCAGGCCGTGGATACCGTTGCCGGCGGGCCCGAGGGTAAGGAAGGCGGGTTTGTGCAGCAGGCTTTCGAGGTCCGGCACGGGGCGTTCGCCGACCAGCTCCAGGTCGAAGGCGAACGGCTGGCTGATGGCTTCGCGGCCGCTGAAGGAGAGCACCTGCAGGTCGAGGGCGAGGCCGTCGATGGCGAGGCTGAAATGGGTCTGGTTGGCTGCTGCGAACATCCGTTGTCCCTCACTGGCGCAGGCGACCGATTCGATTGTCCTGCCTGGCGCGGGCGAGACAAGGGCGCGCAGGCTCGATCGGAAGCTGCCTACAACAAACAAAGCGGCATCGACCCGGCGCGGGCTTTCCTGGCCACGGCGCTGTGGGTCATCGAGGGCACGACGGCCAGCGAGGCTGGCCGCGTGCGGCGGTCGCGGCTCAGCCGGCGACCGGGGAGCGCCAGTCGTCGGAGCCGGAGGTGCCGGAGACTTCGTGGGTCCAGGTGATCTTGCGGTAGGTGAAGTGCACGTCTTCCAGGTGGGTGAAGTGGGCGTTGCCCGGGTCCTGGCAGTTATGCATGTAGTCCTTGATGTCGACGATGATCGCGTCTTCCAGGACGGTGGTGTAGTAGTGCTCCTGGGTGCCGGCGGCGGAGGTGCGGTACCACTGGATCTCGACCTTGGTCAGGCGCTCGCCGGAGGTCAGGGCGGCCAGCAGCAG
>NZ_JBQENS010000026.1:0-113484 GCF_052044465.1 Pseudomonas sp. 22490
AATTCGCGACCGAGCATCCCAATCAGGTGTGGTGTGGCGACATCACCTACGTCTGGGCGCAAGGCCGTTGGCACTACCTGGCCGCGGTGCTGGATCTGCATACCCGGCGGGTGATCGGCTGGGCGTTCTCGGCCAAGCCGGATGCCGAACTGGTGATCAAGGCCCTGGACATGGCCTACGAACAGCGCGGCAAGCCACAGCAGGTGCTGTTCCATTCAGATCAGGGCAGCCAGTACGCCAGCCGCCTGTTTCGGCAACGGCTCTGGCGCTATCGGATGCAGCAGAGCATGAGTCGCCGAGGGAATTGCTGGGATAACTCGGCGATGGAGCGCCTGTTCCGCAGTCTGAAGTCGGAGTGGGTCCCGTCAACGGGTTACCTGACGGCGCAGGAGGCCCAACGGGACATCAGTCATTACTTGATGCACCGCTACAACTGGATCAGGCCGCATCAATTCAACGACGGGTTACCACCTGCGGTGGCCGAAGAAAAACTCAACCCACTGTCCGGGATGGGTTGACCACTACAAAGAGCCATCAACGCCTGCTGCAAACCCTCGACACCTTCACTTGGCCCCCTCTTGAGAGAGCTCACTGCATCGCGACGGTCAGGCGACTTTGGAGGCAGAAACTTCGGCGCCAAGAAGCGAAAGGTAGGAAGCAATACAACTTCATCCTGAGCGACAAGGCGATCAAGCGTCTGGACAGGTTCTCCAAAAATCTCGAGCCCTCTAGAGCCCGCATCTTAGAAATCCTCCTGCAGATGGAGGATGAGAAGGATCTGTATCTCAAGGAGCAGATTCGTGTACTGCGAGGGATCGAGCTCTGACACTCAATCGTATGGCAGGAGACCCTGTTGCTAGATCGATTCGAGGAACACCGCAAAGCAGCCTTTAAACGGCGAGATTTTCCGGTGGGACAAAAAGTGGGGCAAAATTCGAGGAATACACAGAACACCCGGCCATAAAAAAATCCAACCACCGCTAAGTGATTGGATTTTCTAGGGATTTTTGGTCGGGACGGAGTGATTCGAACACTCGACCCCTTGCACCCCATGCAAGTGCGCTACCAGGCTGCGCTACGCCCCGACTGTACTTCAAAGCTCAGTGGCTGTGCTTCCGAAGTGAGCCGCACTATATACTAAGCTTCTGATAAGTGGAAGTTTTTTTTGCTTCCGTCACTTTTTCAGGACCAGCAGGACTTCCTCCAGCTCGGCGATCATCTGGCGGATGAGCTGCTTGTACTGGGTGACGTCGTCCTTGGCCTCGTCGCCGGAGAGGCGCTGGCGCGCCCCGCCGATGGTGAAGCCCTGGTCGTAGAGGAGCGCGCGGATCTGGCGGATCATCAGCACGTCCTGGCGCTGATAATAGCGGCGATTTCCGCGGCGCTTCACCGGGTTGAGCTGCGGGAACTCCTGCTCCCAGTAGCGCAGCACGTGGGGCTTGACCGCGCACAAGTCGCTGACTTCGCCGATGGTGAAGTAGCGCTTGCCGGGAATCGGTGGCAGCTCGTCGTTATGACTTGGTTCCAGCATATGCCTCAACCCTGGCCTTCAGTTTCTGCCCTGGACGAAAGGTGACAACGCGGCGGGCCGTGATCGGGATTTCTTCGCCGGTCTTCGGGTTGCGTCCGGGGCGCTGGCGCTTGTCGCGCAGGTCGAAGTTGCCGAAACCGGACAACTTGACCTGCTCGTTATGCTCCAGCGCCTGGCGGATCTCTTCGAAGAACAGCTCCACCAACTCCTTGGCTTCCCGTTTGTTCAGGCCCAGCTCTTCGTACAGACGTTCCGCAATTTCAGCTTTCGTCAGAGCCCCCATACGCTATTTCCTTAACGTGGCATTGAACCTTTCTTCCAACGACGTGACGATGTTCTGCGTCGTGCTATTGACTTCATCGTCATTAAGAGTGCGCGATGGATGCTGCCAGGTCAAGCCGACGGCAAGGCTTTTTCTATGCGGATCAATGCCTTTACCGTGATACACATCAAACAGCCTGAGGTCCGTCAGCCATTCGCCGGCCGCCGCACGGATTTGTGTCAGGATGTCTTGCGCCGGCACGTCCTGGTCCACCAGCAGCGCCAGGTCGCGGCGCACTTCGGGGAAGCGCGACAGCTCGCGGAACTTCGGCAGGTGGCCGTCGACCACTTCGGCCAACAGCAGCTCGAAGAGGAACACCGGCTGCTCGAGGTCGAGTTTCTTCGCCAGTTCCGGATGCAGCGCGCCCAGGTAGCCGACCAGCCGCCCGTCCCGCTCGATGCGCGCGGTCTGCCCCGGGTGCAGCGCCGGGTGCTCGCCGGGCACGAAGCTGAAGTCGCCGAGGGCGCCGGCACTGGCCAGCACTGCCTCGACATCGGCCTTGGCGTCGAAGAAGTCCACGCCGTCACGGCCGTTGGCCCAGCCTTCCGGCAGGCGCTTGCCGCAGATGGCGCCGGCGAGCATGGCTTCCTGCTTCAGGCCTTCCAGTTGACCGACGAAGCGCAGGCCGCTTTCGAACAGGCGGACCCGCGACTGCTGGCGGTTGAGGTTGTGCTGCAGCGCCTTGACCAGGCCCGGCCAGAGGCTGGAACGCATCGCCGCCATGTCGGCGGAGATCGGGTTGGCCAGGGTCAGCGGCTGGGTGCCCGGATCGAACAGTTCGAACAGGGCCGGATCGATGAAGCTGAAGGTGATCGCTTCCTGGTAGCCGCGGGCGACCAGCAGGCGCCGCAGCAGCGGCAGCGCGGCGCGCGCTTCCGGCTTGTTGTTCGGCGCCAGGCGCGCCTGCGGGTAGCGCACCGGCAGGCGATTGTATCCGTAGAGACGGGCCAGTTCCTCGATCAGGTCGACTTCCAGGGAAATGTCGAAGCGATGGCTCGGTACGCCGACCGACCACTGCCCTTCCCCGTCGGCTACCACCGTCAGTTCCAGGGCTTGCAGCAGGCGCACGATCTCGTCGGCGTCCAGCGGCATGCCGAGCATCTGGGTCACGCGCTCGGCGCGCAGGGTGATCGGCGCGACCTTCGGCAGGTGCGCTTCGCTGACCTGCTCGACGATCGGCCCCGGCTCGCCGCCGACGATGTCGAGGATCAGGCGCGTCGCACGCTCCATGGCCTTGCGCGCCAACTGGCTGTCGACGCCGCGCTCGAAGCGATGCGAGGAGTCGGTGTGCAGGCCATAGGAGCGGGCCTTGCCGGCCAGGGCGATGGTGTCGAAGAACGCGGCTTCGAGGAACAGGTCGCGGGTGCTGTCGCTGACGCCGCTGTGCTCGCCGCCCATCACCCCGGCGATGGCCAGGGCGCGCTGGTGGTCGGCGATCACCAGGGTGTCGGCGCGCAGGGTGATTTCCTGGCCGTCGAGCAGGACCAGCTTCTCGCCGTCCTCGGCCATGCGCACGCGCACGCCGCCGTTGATCTCGGCAAGGTCGAAGGCATGCATCGGCTGGCCCAGTTCGATCATCACGTAGTTGGTGACGTCGACCACCGGGTCGATACTGCGAATGTCGGAACGGCGCAGGCGCTCGACCATCCACAACGGGGTCGGCCGGCTCAGGTCGACGTTGCGGATCACCCGTCCGAGATAGCGCGGGCAGGCGGCCGGCGCGTCGAGTTCGACCGGACGGGTCTCGTCGTGCTGCGCGGCGACCGCATCCACCGCCACCGGCGCCAGCGGTACGTCGTAGATGGCGCTGACTTCGCGGGCCAGGCCGGCGAGCGACAGGCAGTCACCGCGGTTCGGGGTCAGGCCAACCTCGATGGTGTAGTCGTCCAGCTCCAGGTAGGTGCGGACGTCCTGGCCGACCGGCGCGTCGGCCGGCAGCTCGAGCAGACCGGCGTTCTCTTCGCTGATCTGCAATTCCTTGGCCGAGCAGAGCATGCCGAAGGACTCGACGCCACGCAGCTTGGCTTTCTTGATCTTGAAGTCGCCCGGCAGTTCGGCGCCGATCATGGCGAAGGGAATCTTCAGGCCCGCGCGCACGTTGGGCGCGCCGCAGACGACCTGGAAGGTCTCGCTGCCGTTGCTGACCTGGCAGACGCGCAGCTTGTCGGCGTCCGGATGCTGTTCGGTCGAGAGCACCTCGCCGACCACCACGCCGCTGAAGGCGCCGGCGACCGGCAGGTCGGCGTCGACCTCGAGGCCGACCATGGACAGGCGAGCGACCAGCTCGTCATGGGAAACCTGCGGATTTGCCCAGCTCCGCAGCCACTTTTCACTGAATTTCATCCTGTTCTCCTAAGGAATCCGGTTGCGTTCTGGCCTAGCGGAATTGTCCGAGGAAGCGCAGATCGTTATCGAAGAACAGACGCAGGTCGTTCACCCCGTAGCGCAGCATGGCCAGGCGCTCGGCGCCCATGCCGAAGGCGAAGCCCTGGAATTTCTCGGGATCGATGTTGGACATGCGCAGCACGTTCGGGTGCACCATGCCGCAACCCATGACTTCCAGCCAGCCGGTCTGCTTGCACACGCGACAGCCGTTGCCGCTGCAGATCACGCACTGAATGTCCACTTCGGCCGAGGGCTCGGTGAAGGGGAAGAAGGACGGACGGAAGCGCACTTCGAGCTGCTTCTCGAAGAAGGCGCGGAGGAATTCCTCGATGGTGCCCTTGAGATCGGCGAAGCTGACGCCCTCGTCCACCAACAGGCCTTCCACCTGGTGGAACATCGGCGAGTGGGTCAGGTCGGAGTCGCAGCGGTAGACGCGCCCCGGGCAGACAATGCGGATCGGCGGCTGCTGGGACTCCATGGTCCGCACCTGCACCGGTGAGGTGTGGGTACGCAGCAGCATGTTCGCATTGAAATAGAAAGTGTCGTGCATGGCACGCGCCGGGTGGTGGCCCGGAATGTTGAGCGCTTCGAAGTTGTGGTAGTCGTCTTCGACTTCCGGGCCTTCGGCGACTTCATAGCCGATGCGGCTGAAGCACTGCTCGATGCGCTCCAGCGTGCGGGTGACCGGATGCAGGCCGCCGCTCAGCTGGCCACGACCGGGCAGGGTGACATCGATGCGCTCCGCGGCCAGCCGGGCGGCCAGCGCGGCCCCTTCCAGCTCGGTCTTACGCGCGTTCAGCGCATCCTGGACCTTTTCCTTGGCCACGTTGATCAGCGCGCCAACCTTCGGCCGCTCTTCGGCCGGCAGGTCGCCCAGGGTCTTCATCACCTGGGTCAGTTCGCCTTTCTTGCCGAGGTAGTGAACCCGGATCTGCTCCAGGGCATTGACGTCTTCGGTGTGTCGCACAGCCTCCAATGCTTGAGAGACCAGCGCATCCAGGTTTTCCATGTATGGACTCCAGATACAAAATAGGGGAAGAGCGGTAAGGCTCTTCCCCTATCGGTGACGTTACGTCCGGACCGAAGTCCGGTGATTGTCGTAGGGCTTAAGCCAAGCTTGCCTTCGCTTTCTCGACAATCGCGGTAAACGCCGCTTTTTCGTTCACTGCCAGATCGGCCAGGACCTTACGGTCGATCTCGATGGCCGCCTTTTTCAGGCCGGCGATCAGGCGGCTGTAGGACAGACCGTTCTGACGAGCACCAGCGTTGATACGGGCGATCCACAGTGCGCGGAACTGACGCTTGCGCTGACGACGGTCACGGTAGGCGTATTGGCCAGCCTTGATCACCGCCTGCTTGGCAACGCGGAACACGCGCGAGCGTGCACCGTAGTAGCCCTTGGCGAGCTTCAGAATTTTCTTGTGACGACGACGGGCGATAACGCCACGCTTAACACGAGCCATGAATTAATCCTCTACCTTAATAATCAGCGCAGACGCAGGGAGCGTTCTACGCGCGCAACGTCAGACTTGTTCAGCATCGAGGTGCCGCGCAGTTGACGCTTACGCTTGGTGGTCATCTTGGTCAGGATGTGGCTCTTGAAGGCGTGCTTGTGCTTGAGGCCACCAGCAGTCTTCTTGAAGCGCTTGGCCGCGCCACTTTTGGTCTTCATCTTTGGCATGTTCGGATACTCCGCATTGAGTGATTACGCATAACCGCAAGGCCTGCCAGTGCCCTGGTGGTTACTTTTTCTTCTTGGGAGCGATGACCATCATCAGCTGGCGTCCTTCCAGCTTAGGATGCTGCTCGACGGTGCCGTACTCCACGAGGTCGGCTTCGACCCGCTTCAACAGCTCCATCCCCAGCTCCTGGTGAGCCATCTCACGGCCGCGGAATCGCAGGGATACCTTGGCCTTGTCCCCTTCACTAAGGAAACGTACCAGGTTGCGTAGTTTTACCTGGTAATCCCCTTCTTCCGTCCCTGGACGAAACTTGATTTCTTTGACCTGCGCCTGCTTCTGGTTCTTCTTGGCGACCGCAGCCTGCTTCTTCTTCTCGAACAGGTGCTTGCCGTAGTCCATGATGCGGCAGACAGGAGGCACCGCGTCGGCCGAAATCTCAACCAGGTCCAGCTTCGCCTCTTCGGCTAGGCGGATCGCCTCATCGATCGAAACAACACCAACCTGCTGGCCATCAGCTCCAATCAACCGTACCTCACGAGCCGAGATGTTCTCGTTGATCGGGGGTTTCGGTTGAGCTCGCTTATCCTGTCTCATTTCACGCTTAATAATGATTACTCCGAGTCTTGGCGACCACGCCGGGAAACCGCCTGTGCCAACAGCTCAGCGAACTGGGTGACGGGCATGGAGCCCAGGTCTTCCCCTTCGCGCGTACGCACCGCGACGGCCTTCGATTCAACTTCCCGATCTCCAATAACCAAGAGATAGGGAACCTTGAGCAAAGTATGCTCGCGGATTTTAAAGCCGATCTTCTCGTTTCTCAAGTCGGACTTGGCACGGAATCCGCTTTCCCCGAGGATCCGCACCACCTCGGCGGCGAAATCGGCCTGCTTGTCGGTGATGTTCATCACCACTGCCTGGGTCGGCGCCAGCCAGGCCGGGAAGGCTCCGGCGTAGTGCTCGATGAGCATGCCGATGAAGCGCTCGAAGGACCCGAGGATCGCACGGTGCAGCATCACCGGGCGCTTACGGTTGTTGTCCTCGGCGATGTAGCTGGCGTCCAGGCGCTCCGGCAGGTTCGGGTCGTACTGCAGGGTGCCGCACTGCCAGTTACGGCCGAGGCAGTCCTTCAGGGTGAACTCGATCTTTGGCCCATAGAACGCGCCCTCGCCCGGCTGGTATTCCCAGGCCAGGCCGGATTCGTTCAGTGCATCGGCCAGCGCGCCTTCGGCGCGATCCCACAGCTCGTCGGAACCGACGCGCTTGGCCGGACGGGTCGACAGCTTCATGGCGATGTCGGTGAAACCGAAGTCGCGGTAGACCTGCAAGGTCAGCTTGATGAAATCGGCCGCTTCCTTCTTCACCTGCTCTTCGGTGCAGAAGATATGCGCGTCGTCCTGGGTGAAGCCGCGTACACGCATGATCCCGTGTAGCGCGCCGGACGGCTCGTTGCGGTGGCAGGCGCCGAACTCGGCGAGGCGCAGCGGCAGGTCACGATAGGACTTCAGGCCCTGGTTGAAGATCTGCACGTGGCACGGGCAGTTCATCGGCTTGACCGCGTAGTCGCGGCTTTCCGAGGAGGTGGTGAACATGTTCTCGGCGTAGTTCGACCAGTGGCCCGAACGCTCCCAGAGGATGCGGTCGACCACCTGCGGGGTACGCACTTCGACATAGCCATGGTCGCGCTGGACCTTGCGCATGTACTGCTCGAGCACCTGGTAGACGCTCCAGCCATTCGGGTGCCAGAACACCATGCCCGGCGCTTCTTCCTGCAGGTGGAACAGGTCGAGCTGCTTGCCGATGCGGCGATGGTCGCGCTTCTCGGCCTCTTCGATGCGCTGGATATAGGCCGCCAGTTGCTTCTTGTCGGCCCAGGCGGTGCCGTAGATGCGTTGCAACTGCTCGTTCTTCGAGTCGCCGCGCCAGTAGGCGCCGGAAATCTTGGTCAGCTGGAACGCCTTGAGGAAGCGGGTGTTCGGCACGTGCGGGCCGCGGCACATGTCCACGTACTCCTCATGGAAGTACAGGCCCATGGCCTTCTCGTCCGGCATGTCGTCGATCAGGCGCAGCTTGTAGTCTTCGCTACGGGATTTGAACAGCTCGATGACCTCGGCGCGCGGGGTCATCTTCTTGATCACGTCGTAGTCCTTGTCGATCAGCTCGCGCATGCGCTGCTGGATCGCCGCCATGTCCTCGGGGGTGAAGGGGCGCTCGAAGAAGATGTCGTAGTAGAAGCCTTCCTCGATCACCGGGCCGATGACCATCTTCGCGGTCGGATAGAGCTGCTTGACCGCATGGCCGACCAGGTGGGCGCAGGAGTGGCGGATGATCTCCAGTCCTTCCTCGTCCTTGGGCGTGATGATCTGCAGGGTCGCGTCGCGATCGATGGTGTCGCAGGCGTCGACCAGGCGGCCGTCGACCTTGCCGGCGAGGGTCGCCTTGGCCAGGCCCGCGCCGATGGATTGGGCCACCTCGGCCACGGAGACCGGGTGATCGAAGGAACGTTGACTGCCGTCGGGAAGAGTAATGATGGGCATGGCGCCTCCTCTCCTAGTGGTGACCCCTACCAAAGGCCACGTGGGTTGGGATGTGCCAGTAAGCGTCGCCCGCCGGGCCGGCCTGCCTCACAGTGGCAGGCGCCTTGCGGCACCCCTGCGCCGAAGCGCGCGGACGGAGATCACTGGGAATGGATACTGACGAAAAACGCCGGAGCTGATCCGGCGCGAAGCGCCCATGGTAAAGCATCCGCGGCGAGCTGACGAGCGGTCAGTTCGCCCGGCCTCGCTTCAGGACGTTTCCACGTCCGGCGCAACGCCATCGACGCGCGCCAGGAACTCCAGCACCGACCGGTTGAAAGCCGCCGGACGGGTGGCATTGAGGCCATGGGACGCGCCCTGGATGCGTTGCAGCTCGGCGCGCGGCAGGGCCGCCGCCAGCGCCTCGGCAGTGGCCGGGAATGGCAGCGGGCTGCGTTCGCCATTGAGGATCAGGCTCGGCAGGTCGATCGAGCGCAGTTCCGTCAGCGCCAGCGCCGGCGGCTGGTCGGCCACCTGCCCGACCAGGGTCATGGCGTTGTCCAGGGTCATTCGGCGGAACGTCGCCGACGAGCGTTTCCATACCCCGGCGCCGCTCACCGTATCGACGAACAGTTCCAGTCCCCGTTCCGCCTCGCCGCCACGGATCAATTCGAGCGCCTGGCGCCGGAACTGGTTGCGTTCCAATGGTTCCTCGGGCGCAGGCAGGCCGGCGTGGGCGTAGACCTCGGCGGCATAGTCGCCGCCGGGATCGGCCAGGCTCAGCGAACGCAGGGCGTCCGGAGCGGCCAGCGCCAGGCGCAACGCCAGGTTGCCGCCACGGGAATGGCCGAGCAGGTGTACCGGCTCGCCGAGCCGCTCGACCAGCGCCAGCAGGTCGGCGACGTGGCGGGCGCTGGTGAAGTCCGCACCCTGCCCGTCCCAGCGCTCGGGGTAGTAGTGACGCAGGCTCGGCACGATCAGCCGGTGGTGCTCGCCGAGGCTGCGTAACTGCCATTGCCAGTAGCGGTAGTCGCACAGCGAACCGTGGACCAGTAGCACCGGCGTGCCTTCACCCAGGTCCTGATAGACCAGTTGATACCCATCCACCTCGAACGAGGCGAGTTCGCCACTCATGCACGCAACCCTTTCGGTTTCTTTTTCGACTCAGCGCGACGAACGGTGAGCGGGCCCGCAGCCCGATGCACGGCATCGCCTGGAAAAGATGGATGTTAACGGCCTGAGGTCACGCCCCGTAATGACAAATAGGTCTAGGGCCGTCTCGCCCGCTGGACTAGGCTGGAAGTTCCCCTGCGGAGGTGACGCCGATGAATACGCCGATCTTCTACGAGCTATTCCGCAACCACCCGCTGCATGCCCCGTCCGCCCGGACCCTGGCGAGCATGCTGGCCCTCGGCCTGGCACTGGCCGGGGTATGGGCCCTGTTGCTGGGCTGGGGCATCGGCCTGGGCATCGACAACTTCGCCATGTACTTCGGCTGGACCGCCCTGCTCATGACCATCCTCCTGGTCGCGCTGTTCCTCGGCGCCACGCTGTTGCGCATGGAGGCCATCTGGCTGGCTTTCCTGCTCGCCCTGCCCCTGCTGACCAGCCTGACCGGCTGCCTGGCCCTGGTCGGTGCCGGCCCCGAATGACCGCGTTTCAGACCATGGTCGAAGACCGATTGCAGTAATTCCCCTTCCCGCAGGGTCTATCCTTGGGTAAGAGGAGGACGAACCATGACTCCCGAATCCTTCGTCACATTGCTGATCGTCGCCTGGCTGGGCCTCGCCGGCGTCACCCTATGGGCCTTCCTGCGCGTGCCGCGTCGGCGCGCACGCCTGCAACGCAAGGCACGGCAAGCCGAAAACCGGCATCCCGCACGGCCGCCACAGCCTCTTCCGCAGCGCAGCTGAAGCCGCCATGCCGACCGGTCACGGCAGGAAGGCGTGCTGGGAAACCCCCAGCAACAGATAGGCCGCCAGCACGGTGAACGCGAGAAAACCCACGACGTAACGCAGCATCCCGACTCCTGTCAGTCATTTCATCCCTGATGCTGACCCGAACGACCTTGCATCGTTCTGCGCCAGCCTGCCGAAGCGCCGAACGGGCAGGCCAGCCCTGGCCTTCCCTTCCGACACGAGCGGGGGCCGGTCGATCCTCGCCCAGCCCCCTCGAAGCTTCACTCTAGCACTCTCGCCCGCCCTGCCGGAGGTCTCCGCCAGGATTCCGGACGAACCGTTCAGCCCGCCATGTAGCTCGGCAGGCCGCGCTCCTGCAGACGACGCAGGGTGCCGACCACATCCACCGGCAGGCTCCCCGCCTCCAGGGCCAGGTCACGGCGCACGGCGTTGATGAACCAGTACATGCGCTTCTCGTCGGCCAACTGGGCGGCGGACACCACGCGACGGGTCACGATCTCTTCGCCGTTGCGCAGGGTCAGCAGGGCGCCGCCGTCCGGACGCATCTGGGTGGATACGGCAAAGGTGGCCTGGAAGGCATCGAACAGCATCTTGATGGACTTTTCCATGATCGTTTATCCCCTCTTGCATGAAAACCGACCGCGAACTTCAGCGCAGCCGCAACACGGGGAAAGGTGGCAGCTTTCATGCCAGCCACATGGAAAATTAAAACCATTTAAAATCAATAGCTTGTGAAAATACTCAGCGAAGCGGTCCGTGCAAACTGCAAGATCGTGCGAAATGCATCATGCGATTTGCCAGCAGGCTCAGTCGGAAAACAGCGGCCGGCCCCGCGCATCGAAGCCGCGCACCCGGTACAGCGCCGCTTCCGCCAGCGACAGCGCGGCCGCCGGACTCTCGCACGGCGGCTGGCCCGGCAGCACCAGCCATTCGGTGCGTCCGTCGTCGATGCTGGTTATCTCGATCTCGGCCAGATAGCCACTGTCCTCGCGCAACCAGGTGGCGCGCAGTTCGAACTCGCCAAAACGCCTGCCGGACACCCGCCAGCCTCCCTTCGGAAAAGTCGTCTCAGTGTAACCAGGCCGGGCGTCGATCAGCCAGCCAGGTCGGCCAGCGCCTCGCGCTCCTCGTCGCGCAGGGTCAGGACCCGGCAACCCCGCTCGGTGACCAGCACGGTGTGCTCGTACTGGGCCGACAGGCGGCGGTCGCGAGTGGTCACGGTCCAGCCGTCCTTGTGCAGCTTCACCGCGTGGCCGCCCTGGTTGATCATCGGTTCGATGGTGAAGGTCATCCCGGCCTTCAGCCGCGCACCCGCGCCAGCGCGACCGAAGTGCAGGACCTGCGGCGCCTCGTGCATCTTGCGGCCGATGCCATGCCCGCAGTATTCGCGGACCACCGAATAACCGTTGGCTTCGGCGTGACTCTGGATGGCATGCCCGATATCGCCGAGGGTGGCGTCCGGGCGCACCACGCGGATCGCCCGGTACAGGCATTCGCGGGTGACGTCGAGCAGCTTCTGCGCCTGGCGGTCGATGGCGCCGACCCGGTACATCTTGCTGCTGTCGCCGAAATAGCCGTCCTTGATCACCGTGACGTCGACGTTGACGATATCGCCGTCGCGGAGGATCTGCTGCGCCGACGGCCAGCCATGGCAGACCACCTCGTTGACCGAGGTGTTCACCGTGAACGGATAGCCGTACTGCCCCTTGCTGCCGGGAATCGCCGCGAGGGTGTCGACGATGTAGCGCTCGCAGAAGCGGTCGATCTCTACCGTGCTGATGCCTGGCCGCACCACCTCGTCGAGGGCTTCGAGGACTTTCGCGGTGAGCGCGCCGGCCACGCTCATGCGCTGGATTTCCTCCGCGCTCTTGATCATCCCGAGATCCTCGCCGCGTCCTGCTCGCGGCGGTCGCTTTCGCGCGCTTCGTCCATCAATTGGCGTAGCACCTGCGCATAGGTCAGGCCGGGATTGGCTTCGATCAGCATGCCGATGCGCATCCAGTGCTCAGCCTGGGCATTGATCGAGCGCGACATGGCCTTGCAGGCGATGCGCGCCTCTTCGTGCAATTGCTCGGAAATCTTCACCAGGCCCACACTACACCTCGACTACAAAACATATACGGAACGTATACTAACCATCGCATGGACGCGCCGCAAACGGGAAGGTCCGCCCCTCGCCTGGCCATGGACTGGCCACGATTGGCATCTCCTGCAAAATCAGTAACATGCGGATTTTTTTGGAAGTTGCCGCATGCTTTCCCGTTTGTTTGTAGGCCTTTTCGCCCTCCTCCTCGCCAGCGCCGGCCAGGCCAACGCCCCGCGCACGTTCTCCGAAGCGAAGAAAATCGGCTGGAAGCTCTACGCCCGGCAATCCGTGGAGTTCTACTGCGGCTGTCGCTACTCGGGAAATCGTGTCGACCTCGCCAGTTGCGGCTACAAGCCGAGGAAGAACGCCAACCGCGCGCGGCGCATCGAGTGGGAACACATCGTCCCGGCCTGGGTGATCGGTCACCAGCGGCGCTGCTGGCAGAACGGCGGGCGGAGCAACTGCGCGAGGCACGACAGCACCTACCAGCGCGCCGAGGCCGACCTGCACAACCTGGTGCCGAGCATCGGCGAGGTCAACGGCGACCGCAGCAACTTCGGCTTCGGCTGGCTGCCGCAGAAACCCCAGCAATACGGCGCCTGCCCGATGGTGGTGGACTTCAAGGCGCGCAAGGCGATGCCACGCCCGCAGATTCGCGGGATGATCGCCCGCACCTACTTCTACATGAGCGACCGCTACGGCCTGCGCCTGTCGAAGCAGGATCGCCAGCTCTACAACGCCTGGCACAAGCAGTACCCGCCACAGACCTGGGAGCGCCAGCGCAACCACATGGTCGGCTGCGTGATGGGCTGGGGCAATCCCTATGTCGGCCCGGTGGACCTGGCGACCTGCAGCAACCTATCCTCGCGTCGACGCTGACCTCCGCCGGAGTAGCCCATGATCTTCCGCACCCTCGCCCTGTTGCCGCTCTGCGCCGCCCTGGCGTTCGCCGCCGACGCCGGGGAGCGCCGCTTCGACTGCACGGTGGTGGCGATACACGACGACGCCAGCCTGGGCTGCCGCCTGCCCGGCGCGAACAAGGCGCTGCGCATCCAGCTCAATGCCGTCGAGCTACCGGCCGCCGAGCCCTGGCGTCGGCGCGCCCGGGAAGCCCTGGAAGACATGCTGCTCGGCAAATCGACGACCATCCGCGAGCAAGGCCGCGACGCGCGCTTCCGCATCCTCGGCGCGGCCTGGGTCACCCCGGCCGACTGCCCCACCTGCGGACATACCCTGGATGCCGGGCTGGCCCTGCTGACCATTGGCCTGGCCAGCTGGCGCGACGCGCCGGACAGCGGCCAGACGGCCGAGGCGCGCGGCCAGTACCGGTTCGCCGAGGAAGAAGCGCGGGCGCGCAAGGCTGGCCAGTGGCGACCGCGCGACGCCGCTCCTAGAGATGGATCTCCGCGAACTTGATGCCCAGCCCGCGCAGCTCCTTGACCGCGTCGTCGAGCCGGCGGAACGACATCACCTCGTCGCTCTCGTCGACCAGGAAATAGCTGCGCCCGCCGTCCTTCTTGAAGAACACGATCCATTCCCTGGCCAGGGTGGGATTGGCGATGATGTGGGTCGCCGAGATCTTCCCTGCCGCCTGCCTGTCCCGAACCTTCTCGCGCTTCATTGCCTTCCCGTCAGCTGTGTGGAAAGGCGGAATTATCGCATCATCGGTTCCCGCGGCGAAAAAACTCAGCGTGCCGCCATCGCCATTTCCATGCCCGGCACGGCCAGTTCCCGGCGGATGCTGCGGATCAGCCACTCGGTCTCCGGCGGCGCGCTGAGCTGCGGCGAGGGTATGGTGCGAGCCACGTAGCGGCCGTCGGCGGCCTGCAACTGCAACAACAGCGCGCCGTCATGGCGGCTCTTGCTGGACAACTGGAACTCGGGAAAGGCAGCGGCGATTTTCTTCAGGTCGACAGACATGGTGCGCTCCATTTCTGAGAAGTTGGACGGAGGCCCGCCGCGCGGCGGGCAGGCGCAGTCTGGCTAACGGATGCGACCGAATGATGACGCCGGCGACGAACCAATTCGCCCGCCGTGGCGTCCCAGAAAGGACGCGACGAATTTCACCCAACGGAAAATGCCTGGCGGCAAGCGGCCATCGGTGGTCGATCGTCATCGGCACGCACACAGCAAGGAGATGGAATGTTCCGTACGGCTTATCGGGAAATAGGCCTGTTCGGCCTGGTCAAGCGCACAGTGAACGAGTTCCTCGAGGACGACATGCCGACCTACGCCTCGGCCCTCGCCTATCAGATGCTGTTCTCGCTATTTCCGTTCCTGCTGGTGCTGATCACCCTCGTAGGCTACTTGCACCTACCGGAGTTCTTCGCCTGGCTGCGCGAGCAGGCGGCGTTGCTGCTGCCGCCCGAGGCGATGGATCAGGTCAACCCGGTGATCGACCAGTTGCAGCAGCAGAAAGGCGGCCTGCTGTCGATCGGTATCGCGGTGGCGCTGTGGACCTCCTCGGCGGGCATCCGCTCGATGATGATCGCGCTCAACGCCGCCTACGACGTGAAGGAGAGCCGCCCGGTATGGAAGCGCTTCTCCCTGTCGATCCTCTACACCCTCGGCATCGCCCTGTTGTTGCTGGTGGCGGCCGGCCTGATGGTCACCGGGCCGCAGGTGATCGCCTGGATCGCCGGCCTGGTCGGTCTGGAACAGTACCTGGTGACGCTCTGGACCTGGCTGCGCTGGCCTCTTGCGGTGTTCCTGCTGATGCTCGCGGTGGCGCTGTTCTACTACCTGGTGCCGGATGTCGAGCAGCGTTTCCGCTTCATCACTCCAGGCTCGGTGCTCTCGGTGATCGCCTGGATCGCCGCGTCCCTCGCCTATGGCTTCTACGTGAAGAACTTCGCCAACTACAACGCCATGTACGGCAGCATCGGGGCGATCATCATCCTCCTGCTGTACTTCTACCTGTCGGCGGCAGTGGTGCTGTTCGGCGCCGAGCTGAACGCGGTGATCGAACACCATTCGGAAGACGGCAAGGACCCTGGCGAGCGCGAACTTCCGGACAACGACGACCCCGAACTCAAGGCTTGAGCAGGGCGTCGGCCTCGCTGACGCTGGCCTTGCCGGTGGCGCGCCGGTACAGACACAGCTCGCGGCCCTGGTGGCCCTGCATGTGCGGCTGCGGATAGCGGCCCTGCAGGAGCAGCGCCGAATAGCCCACCTCATCGTCGAAGGGCAGTACCTGCCCCACCGCGCGCACCTGGCGCAAGCCGCTGGCTTTCAGGCAGGCGGCACGCACCATGGCGTCGTGCGCCTGCCACGCCTCGGCCGTGGAAGCCCAGGCCGGCGCCGAACCGAGCAGCAGGCAGACCAGCGATCCCGCAACCACCCTCGACATTGCGCACCTCGCATCGCCGGAAACAGGCAGGAAAAGAGAAGCCCCCGGGACCACAGCGGCAACTAAAGGCCCCGGGGGCGATGAGGCGGCAGTTACACCTCGCAGCAATGGACATTGCCCCGCGAAAAATAGTTCTACGCTCGCCGACGAAGCGCTCAGCCGGCCCAGCCCAGCACCAGCGCAGCCAGGGCCAGGTAGCGGAGCGTCTTGGCCAGGCCGACGATCAGCAGGAAACTCCAGCAGGGCTCACGCATGATGCCGGCCACCAGCGTCAGCGGATCGCCGATGACCGGCACCCAACTGAGCAGCAGGGTCCAGCGGCCGTAGCGGCGATAGTGTCGCTGCGCCCTGAGCAACTGCACCTCGCCCACGGGAAACCAGCGGCGACCGCGGAAATGCTCGAGGTAGCGACCCAGCCACCAGTTGACCCAGGAACCCAGCACATTGCCGACGATGGCCAGCGCCAGCAGCCACGCGACCGACTGGCCGCCGCGCAGCAGCAAGGCGGCCAGCACGGTTTCCGACTGCAACGGCAGCAGGGTCGCCGAACCGAACGCCGAGAGGAACAGCCCGGCGTACGCGGCCCAGTCAGTCAACACCCGAACGCTCCCAGCGCCATTCGCATCCCCACTCCAATCCGGAAAAAACTGACCTGGGACAGCCGTCCCGAGGCCGGCGAAGCATACCCTGGCAGGCAAGGGCATTTCCCCGGTTATCCGAAAAGGAGGCAGGCCATGTTCATTCCCGGCCATCTGCATCTCGCCTCGGCCAGCGAAGTCGACCGCCAGGCATTCGATATCCACCTGCGCTACCGGGTCCTGGAGGCCGAGGCCCGCCCGGTGGCCGTACACTTCGACATGGAGGGCCGGATCGACGGCCAGCCTTTCAGCGAAAGCTTCGAACTGCCGCGCGACGCCGCCGTGCATTTCGCCAGCCGTGCCAGTCGCCTGGCCCGGCGCCACGGCCTGCGCTTGCGGCAGGGACCGATCGTGCGCCAGCGCCGCGAGTACGACGCTATGTTCGACGACCTGCGCCGACGCCTGAAACTCAAGAGCGGCGAAGCGATCGACCTCGACCGCTACCTGCGCGGCGAGGCCGGGGCATCCTGAAACGGCTCTCCCGCATGCTACGGAAGCCCCCGACGCAGGCCATGCCGTGCAACTTTCAGCGAAGCGGGCGACTCCATACCTAGGTAACCATCCTCGTCAAGGAGACCGACATGACTCTGAAAACCCGCTCCGCTCGCGCCAAGCAGGCTATCCAGGACCAGGCCATGGCCGAACTGCAGGACCTGATCGCCGAGGTGGACCAGTTGATGAGCGGCACCGGCAGCCTGGCCGGCAAGGAGGGCGCGAACCTGCGTGAACAGATCAATTCCGTGCTGCATCGTGGTCGCGACGCCATCGAGCGCACCCGCCGCGGCGTGGTGCAACGCAGCCAGGCGGCCGCCGAAGCGACCGAGGAATACGTCGAGGACCATCCCTGGCAGACCATCGCCGTATCGGCCGGCGCCGGCTTCCTCCTCGGCCTGCTGGTGGGCCGCCGCTAGGGCGTTTCCGCAGGCAACAGAAAGCCCGCGCTCGGCGGGCTTTTCGGCAAGGCAAGGGCCTTGGCTCAGGCGGAGATCGCCGCCTCCAGCGGCCAACTCAGTTCCCAGGTTCCCTTCAAGGCTTCCGCCTCGTCACGGCTGGTGAAGGGGCCGGCCCACATGGCGCCGTCCACCATCAGGATCCAACAGGCCAGCAATCCCTTGCTGCGCAGCGATTCGGGAACGGACGTCCCCACCAGCACGGCGACTTCGATTCTGGACATAGGCTGACTCCGGTTATCATTAGCTTGCTAATAATAAGCGCCCGCCCCTTCGCCATGAAGCACGCCGCGCACAACAGTCTTTTTCATCTGCGACAAAATTACCCACCCCCGGCTCCCACGGCGGCCCTGCCGTCCCGCCGGCTATAGTGGAAAAACAGCGAATCCAGGAGGAACCGTCATGGACACCAGCCCGCACACCTTTTCCAACCTGTTCCGCCAGTTGGGGCTCCCCGCTGGGCGGGACGACATCGTCGCCTTTCTCGCCCGGCACCACCTCGAGGAGGGCACGGCGCTGCCCGATGCGCCATTCTGGAACCCTGCCCAGGCCAGCTTCCTGCGCGAGGCCCTGGCCGAGGACTCCGACTGGGCCGAACAGGTCGATGAACTGGCCTTGCAACTGACCCGCTGAAAAAACGCAAACTGATGCGCTGACGGCTCTATCGTGCGGAACTTGCTATGAGTTGGCGGGGAATTTCAAGTCACCGGCATCGATAGCCACTATCAGTCCAAAGCATTTTTCCCCAGCGGAGCGGCGTGAGATCGTAGCGGCGTCGGGAGAACCCCAAGTCCCCGACGCTCCTTTGAAGACCATCGCCCTCCCCCCGCAGATGGTCTTTTTTTTGCCCGCGATTCGGCCGTGCCCCGACCGGCTGGCCCAGGACATGGAACATTCCGTTACGTCCCCCACTGAACTTTTCACCCGTGCCTCGGTGTCTTACCCTGCTCGCGTTACCACGTAAGGAGAACCTCAAGGACATGAAAGCACTACTGATCGCCGCCGGCGTTGCCGCTCTTTCCAGCACCGCCATGGCCGCCAAACTGGATGAAAAGGTTCCCTACCCGAAGGCAGATGCCGGCTTCACCCGCCAGGTCATCCACCTGCCGAAACAGGACGCGGAAGACGCATTCAAGGTCGAGATCATCGCCGGCAAGACCCTCGAGGCCGACTGCAACCAGCAGCGCCTGGGCGGCGAGCTGGAAGAACATACCCTGGAAGGCTGGGGCTACTCCTACTACCGCCTGGACAAGGTCAGCGGGCCGATGAGCACGATGATGGCCTGCCCCGGCCAGAAGAAGGAGCAGCGCTTCATCCCGGTGGTCGGCGAAGGCTTCCTGCTGCGCTACAACAGCAAGCTGCCGATCGTGGTCTATGCGCCGAAGGACGTGGAGGTCCGCTATCGGATCTGGTCGGCGTCCGAAAAGGTCGAGAAAGCGGTCAGCGAATAAACGCCGCGCATGAAAAAGCCGCCCACGGGCGGCTTTTTTCGTTGCGCCGGCTTCAGCCCGGCGCCAGGCCGATGTTCAGGCCGGAGTCCACGGTGATCCGGTAATGCGTGGTCTGCCCGTTCTGCACATGCACCACCTGCTTGGGCGCCTCGCCGCGGCAGATCCCATCGCCCTGCACGGATACCACCCGCAGCCCCGCCGGAAGACGGAAACGCGCGCTCTCGCCAGCCTGGATCTCGGCGGCCAGGCGGCTATCGATGATCAAGCGGGTATTGCAGACGCTGCCGAGGAACTCGCGGTCCCGGGAAACCACCAGGAAGGCGTCGCCGTCGTCACGGAACTGGTAGTTGTACAAACGCTCCTTCGGTACCTGGTCCGTCTCGTCGAGCGAGGGCGTCGATGTCGAACAACCCGCCAGCAAGACGGCCCCCAGTAGCATCCCCAAAATCCGCATAGTGACCCCAATCCGTTCATCGAAATGCCGTACCCCATCCTCGCCGGGGCAGACCTTCATGGCTTGCGGTCGTACTTCCTCCCTGAACCGGCACCACAGCGCACGTCCGTCTAAGGTAGGCGATTTGCCCCGGCCAAGGCGAGCGCGAATGGCGCTGAAGAAAAAAAATCCTCAGACGGAGGCCACCTCGCCGGCCGGCAACGCGGAAGTCGGGAGGCCGAACAGGCGATCGAAGGCCCAGTTGAAGAGGAAGGTGTAGCACGGGATCAGGACGATCAGCGCCAGGTCCAGCCAGAACGCCTCCAGCAGGGAAATCCCCATCCACCAGGCGATCAGCGGGATCAGGTAGACCACCAGGGTCAGCTGGAAGCCGATGGCGTGCGCCACCCGCCGCGCAACGCTGCGTCCGCGCACGGCCTGGCGCCGCTCCCAGAACTCGAACAGGCAGTTGTAGATGAAGTTCCAGGTCACCGCGACGGTGGTAATCACCACCGCCAGGGGGCCGGTGGTAGTGGGCGTGGAACCGGCGAGCAGGGCCAGCCCCAGGGTCGAGATACTCATCCCGATCAATTCGTAGGCGGTCACGTAGACCAGTTTGCGCTTGATGCCTTGCACGTGGACCTCTCGGGCGTGATAGCGGAAGGGCGGGCAAGGTTGGATCAATTTTCTTGACAGAAAAAGTCAGCAGCTTTCAGATCTGCTGATAGGAGAATTGCCATGAACTTTTCCAGCGATACCATCGAGCTGTTCCTCGCCGTCCTCGACCGCGGCTCCTTTTCCGGCGCCGCCCGTGCCTTGGGTCGAGTGCCTTCGGCGGTGAGCATGGGCATCGCCAACCTGGAGGCGGAGCTGGGTTTCGCCCTTTTCGAGCGAACCCACCGCGAAGCCCGTCCTACGGCGCTGGCCAGGGCCCTGGCACCGCAAGCGCGGATGATCGCCGAGCAGCTCGCTCAGTTGCAGGTGCATGCGCTGGAACTCTCCCAGGGATTGGAAAGCCGCCTGTCGCTCGGCGTGGTTGCGGACATCGACAGCGGGCGGCTGTTCGGCGCCCTCCGCACCCTTTCCGAGCGCTACCCGCTGCTCGATGTCGAGGTGCTCAGCGCGGCGCAGGACGATGCCCTCGCCCTGCTCCATGGCGGCCGCATCAGCCTGTGCTTCGGATTCGCCGGCATCAGCGTGAACCCGCAGGAGCGCTTCCAGTATGTCGGCGCGGAATCGCTGGTCGCGACCATCTCGCCGCGCCATCCCGCCCTGCAGAAGCCGGGGCAGGCGCTGTACCTGGAAGAGCTGGTGAACGTGCGGCAGATCCTGGTGGCCAGTTGCGACCTGCCGTTGGCCGACACCCGTCCGCTGATTGCCGGCGCCTGCTGGCGCACCGACAGCCTGGGCACGGCGCTGGAAATGGTCGAGGCGGGGATCGGCTGGGGCAATTTCCCGTTGTCCCGGGTCGCGCCGCTGCTGGCAACGGGAAGGCTGGTACGCCTGGACTTCAGGAATACCAAGAACGAGCTGAAACTGCCTGTCCACGCTATCTGGCTGAAAAACCAGCCATTGCGCAAGGCCGCCCAGGAACTGGTTGGCATGCTGGCCACCCGTCCCGATTGAAGCGTTATGCAATGCACTTCACAGAAAAAACGAGACCCGTCACGCGAATCGCCGCACACGCCGGCTCCCCGGCCTCCAGTACTTGATCTCGATCAAGCGCAGCGCCGGCCATAGGCAGATGATCGTTCTGCGGCCATCCTCCGTTTGCGGCCGTAGAGCTCCGGACACTTCATGCTAGGGGGGCCGGAGCTCTTCCCTCTTCCTCGCGGCTCAGGAACAGGTCCTGGCCGCATCGATGAAGGCCCCGCGGGTGACCCAGGGCTGCTGATCATGGATTCGCACCAGGCTGCCACCCCCCGCCGGCTGCACCTCCAGCCACTGACCGGCGTCCGCCAGGCGATAGCCGCGGCCTTCCTCCACCAGCGCCACGCCGGGCGCCTGGCGTTGCCACTTGGGCAAGACGCACATCGCGTAATCGTAGGGAGCCTTGCTGGTGCTGGCGGCCAGCGCCGGGGCGTTCGAAGCGGGAGGCGAGGCACAGGCGGACAGGGCCAGGGCGGCGAATACAGCGATAAGAATCTTCATGTCACGTCCCTCTTTGTCGATCCGTTCACGATTCGACGGTATCACCGCCCAAAGCGAGAACTGCAGCGACTTCGCGGCATGGTACTTATCGATAAGGTTGATATTGCAGGCGCATGACGAAGCGATCCGGCAACGCCCGATTCAGAGCCGATGGAAGGGGCTTTCCTTGCACTTTGGTTATTAGCAAATGACTCGAAGCTTTCTTGGATCGAACAATGTTCTGGTATTGTTGCGCCGCCAACGGGAGAAACAAGAATCCAGAACCGCCACGCACGGTAAATGGGACAAATGACTCCCGTGCACTTCGAACCTTGCGCTTCCTTCAATTTCAGCGCACATCAAGCCAACAACCAGGAACAATAAGATGTTGAAGAAAAGGATTTGCCTGCTGGCACTGGGCATCGCGACTGCAAGCCAGGCGATGGCCAATGACCAAGAAGCAGCAAAGGGGTTTGTCGAGGACAGCCACCTCGATCTGTTCTTCCGCAATGGCTACATCAGCCGTGACTACAAACATGGCCGGCAGGACAAGGCCGAGTGGGGCCAGGCCGCCACTGCCACCTTCACCTCCGGCTTCACCCAGGGGACGGTGGGCGTCGGTGTCGACGCGTTCGGCCTGTACGCGGTACGCCTGGACGGCGGCAAGGGTCGTAGCGGCGCCGCCGGTATCGACTTCTTCAAGCAGGGCGACAGCGGCTCCGCGGCGGACGATCTGTCCAAGGGCGGCGCGGCGGTGAAGTTCCGCATCTCCAACACCGTGCTCAAGTACGGCGACCAGATGCCCAGCCTGCCGGTGCTCAGCTACGACAACTCGCGCCTGCTCCCGGAAAGCTACAGCGGCACCCTGATCACCTCCAAGGAGATCGAGGGCCTGGAGCTGAACGCCGGTCGCTTCACCGCGGAATCCCGCAAGAGCGCCGAAGGGCGCGACAGCGGCGGCCTGAAGAGCATCAACGTGTTCGGCGGCAAGTACGCCTTCACCGATCACTTCAACGCCTCGCTGTACGCTTCCGACGTCGAGGACGTACTGAAGAAGCAGTACATCAACCTGAACTACACCATCCCGCTGCAGGCCGACCAGTCGCTGAACTTCGACTTCAACGGCTATCGCACCAAGCTGGACAGCGACTTCGCCGACCAGAACTTCAACGGTAACCGCGACAACAAGATCTGGAGCCTGGCGGCGTCCTACACCATCGACGCCCACACCTTCATGATCGCCCACCAGCGCAACACCGGCGACACCGGCTACAACTACGGCTGGTACCAGAACGCCGGCGGCATCGGCGACGGCGGCACCACCATCTGGCTGGCCAACTCCTACTGGTCGGACTTCAACGCCGAGGACGAGCGTTCCTGGCAGGTCAGCTACGCCCTGGACTTCGCCAAGTACGGCGTGCCCGGCCTGACCTACCGCGTAGCCTACGTGCGCGGCGACAACATCAAGACCGCCGAGACCAGCAACGGCAAGGAGCGCGAGATCTTCAACCAGGTCCAGTACGTGGTGCAGAGCGGTCCGGCCAAGGACCTCACCCTGCGTCTGCGCAGCTCGTTCCTGCGTGTCTCCAACGACGCTCGCTCGTACAACGACGACGGCAACGAAATCCGTGCCTTCGTCGAGTACCCGTTCAGCGTGTTCTGATCGAACCTGCGAGCGCGACGAGAACCCCGGGCCAGTCCCGGGGTTTTCTTTTTTGCGTTTCGTGCGCCAGTTCAACCTTATCGGGTAGAGCCGTACAGCTTCGGAAAGCCAGTGATAGCATTCGCTCTCGCTTGCCATTGCTTATCGATATCGACAATGCCGTTCCGGAAACACCTTCTGCTCCCCCTCCTCGGTCTTGCCCTGCTGCTCGGCGGTTGCGGCCCTAGCGTCAGCTACTCCTACATTCCGCCGACCAGCGATGCCGGCCTGCACTGCGTGAGCCAGTGCAATGCCGAGAAGCGCCAGTGCAAGACCCTCGCCAAGCTGCAGCAGCGCCAGGACGAGGCGCTCTACCAGGCGCAGAGCACGGCCTACAACTACTGCATGCAGAACAGCGACAAGAAGAAGCGCAAGTCCTGCCCCTACCCGCAGCGCAACTTCGATTTCGGCGACGACTGCCAGGACGAGTACCGCAGTTGCTACCAGTCCTGCGGCGGCACCATCCGCCGCATCGTCCACCAGGACTGAGGCGCGACGTCCGGCAGGCATCCCGGACGTGGGGCAATACCGTCAGGCGAAGACGAAGTACTTGCGCACCGTCTCCACTACCTCCCAGGTACCACGCAGGCCCGGCTCGATGACGAATACGTCGCCCGCCCTCAGGTGCACCGGCTGCTCGCCTTCCGGGGTGATGATGCAGTAGCCGTCGAGGAAGTGGCAGAACTCCCAGCGTTCGTAGTTCACCTCCCACTTGCCCGGCGTGCAGATCCAGGTGCCCATCAGCTTGCTGCCGTCCGCCGAGGCGTATGCGTTGAGGTTGACGGTATGCGGATCGCCGTCGATCCGCTTCCACTTGGTGGCGTCCAGCACGGGTACGGGACAGGTATCGCGCAGTACGGTGATGAAATCTGACATGGTCGCTCCAGGAAGGCAGTGGATGAATGCCTCACCATAGGGCCACGCGCGGGGTGCCGGTTGTCTGGGTTCGACATCCGCCTAGCTGAAAGCGCTAGGCGGCCCGGGCACTCAGCGACGCCTGCCATTCAGCGCTGCCAGCAGGTCGCAGACCATGATCAGCAGCAGCATGGGTACGGCGAACGGAAAGAACGCCAGCGCCGCGTATTCGTAGGCCTGGCCCGTCCACCACAGGCAAAGGCTGGCGACCGCCACGAGCAGGAAGCTGGCGGCGACGATGAACTTGCACAAGCGCGAGGCGAACCTGAGCGTATCGTCCACGACGAATCTCCTTCGGCGACTCCCCCGCAGTCTGCCGAAACCGCTCTGTCCCGGCGGTGACGCAAGAATGACGATTCGGACAGAATTGTTACGCCTGCCGCAAAACTTCATTCCACTTTGTTAGCTGGCTAATCAAATTCCCCCTTGATATCGTCTTTTTCGCCAGATCCCCAAGGCCTGGCAAATGTCCCTTGTACAGGCCATTACCAACCCTCCCCCCGCTTGGTAATGGCCTTTTTTTCCCTTCTGCCGTAGTCCATGGAGATCGCATGCCACGCATTGCCCTGGTCCTGGGCGTGCTGCTGGTCAGCGCCTGCGCACAGCCTGTCACGCCGGACTCGATAGTCGAGGAATCGTTTTCCCGCAGCGCCAGCGAACGCCAGCTGGAAGAGCTGAACCGCCAGGGCCTTCCCTACGAGCAGTACCGGCTGCGCCGCCAGCGCATTCTCGGCCGCTGATCCCGGCGCCGCGCCTAGCGCTTCTTCGGCACCACCGCCCGCACCGCCTCGCAGACGACCAGCCCGACCATCAGCGGGATCAGCAGCGGCAGGATCGACATCGAGAGGTTTTCCGCTCCCGAGCTGAGGAGAAACGGAAACTGGCTGAGGAAGGCGACCATCGCCAGGCTGAGCAGGATCAGCAGGCCGTAGAGGCATGACGCCAATTTCAGAGCTTTTTCCATGACCGGGTAGAAAGTGAAGGATTCGGAAGAAAATCTACCCGCCCCGCTCCCCCGGTATGGCGAGAAGCAAGATTTTTTCAGATTCGGGTGCCCCGAAAAGACGCGAACCCGACCGACCGATCACCCCTCCATGCCCGTCGCGACAACCCGATCGGTCGGGTCCGGACTTGCAACATACCGCCGTGCCGATATCACGTCGCCTACCGGAACAAGGAGTTGTTCTTTTCGACGAACGTCCTCGCCTCCCGCTATCGCCCGCCCATCGCGACCTCGTATGCTCGCCGGGCGATGTCTCATGCCAGCAACCCTCACCCACAAGGGAGCAACACGATGAGCAACCTGCCTGCGATCATCCTGGTCCACGGCTTCTGGGGCGGCGCCGCCCACTGGAGCAAGGTCATTCTCGAACTGAAACGCCTCGGCCACGACAACCTGCATGCCGTCGAACTACCGTTGACCTCGCTGGCGGACGATGCCGAGCGGACGCGCAAGATGATCGCGCAGCAACAGGGGCCGGTCCTGCTGGTCGGACACTCCTATGGCGGCGCGGTGATCACCGAGGCCGGCAACCAGCCGAATGTGGTCGGGCTGGTCTATATCGCCGCCTTCGCCCCCGACAGCGGCGAAAGTCCCGGTGGCATCACCCAGGAGCACTTGCCCCTGGCCGCAGCGAACCTGGCGCCGGACAGCGATGGCTATCTCTGGGTGAAGGCGGACAGGTTCCACGAAAGCTTCTGCCAGGATCTCGCTGCGGACGAAGGGCTGGTCATGAGCATCACCCAGAAGGCTCCGCTGGCCAGCACTTTCGGCGATGCCATCGGCAGCCCGGCCTGGAAGAGCAAGCCCTCCTGGTACCAGATTTCCAGCGCCGATCGCATGATTGCGCCGGAGAACCAGGAGCGGATGGCCGCGCGGATCGCACCGAGGAAGATCGTCACCCTCGATGCCAGCCACGCGTCACTGGCCTCGCGAGCGAAGGAAGTAGCGGCGCTGATCGACGAGGCCGCCGTGGCCACCGCCCACTAGCGCCGCGCAGGACGCGGCAGCAGGCCTGGCCTGCTGCCGCGGCGGGCTCAGAGGCCGAGGGCGGACAGGTCGAGGCGGCCGTCGGCCATGGGCGGACACCAGAAGTAGCTGCCGCTGATCGGCCGGGTGAAACGGAACAGGCCATCGAGCACCCCGTCTTCCACGCCGATCATCCGTAGCCACTGGACCTCGAAGGCCTCGAACGAGCGGCCGAAGGCGGCGAACAACAGCCCCGCGCGGTGCTCGTCGGACCAGGGCGCGCCGCGCCGCAGGAGGAACGCGGCGGGCTCGAAGCTTTCCTGCTCGGTGCGCTTGACGTGGGCGTAGGCCGGCGCGTCTTCCAGTTCTTCGTCGTCGGACTTGCGGCGGCCGATGATGTTGTCCATCTCCTCGCCGGGGATCGCCTGCATCCGGTCGAAGTCATGCAGCCACTGCTGGACAGCAACGAAACTGCCGCCATCCAGGCCCGCACCGCGCCCGGAGACCAGCGCGGCTTCGAGCGCCGCATCGCCCTTGGGGTTCTCGGTGCCGTCCTTGTAGCCGGACAGGTCGCGGTCCTCGCCGTAGAGGAACGCATCCACCGCGCCGGTCCGCTGGAAGGCCGGCGCCAGCGACCGTTCCAGCGCGTGCGAGCGCAGCGTCACCTCGCCGCGATCCTCGCCGCGCAGCCAGCACCACAGCGCGGAGGGCGTGGACGGCAGGTCGATGCCGGGCGCGGCGAGCACCGGATAGTCCTTCATGCCCTCGACGGTCTTGCCGAGGCTGAGCATCAGCGAATGGCCGATACCCACCACCAGCTGGTAACCATCGGTGGCCGCGGCCAGGCTGGCCAAGGTCGCGGCCACCTGCTCGGGTTGGGAAATGCTGAAAAACAGGTAGCGACCCACCACCGGAATCGGGGTGAGAATGCCTGGCTGAGCCGCGCTCATGTTGCCTCCATCTATCATCAGGCCGTGCGCCGCTCGTGGCGATGCACCTTCGATCTCGTTCTGGTTCGAGCAATGCTCGGTTTCGGAGCGCAGCGGCGGGCGACGCCAAGCGAAGCGGCTCCGAAATACCCGCGCATCCTAAACCGGTGCAACGCCAGAGACCACTCGAAGACGAGGGAAAAGCGCGAAGTCGGACCTGCGTCGCTCAGAACTCCATCGGCATGAGACCGACCACCAGGCCGGCGACGGCAAGGGCAAACACCAGCAGGGCCTTGGCGAGTTCGAGATGATGGGCGTTCATGGGCTTACCTGTCGGAGGGAAAGCCTGACGCTAGACGCCGAACATTGCAGTTGTGCAATCAGTTCCGGTCCGCTTGCGGCGAAACCGCTCCGCTCGCCGAAAGCAGGCCCAGCGCATGCTCCAGCGCCGCATCCAGGACCTTGTCGCGCGCCACCTCGCTCGCCTGGGCACGCGCGAGAAGCACCGCGCCGACCGACAGGCAGGTGAGCACCCAGGCCCGGTTCTCGTCGCCCATCAGTTCGGCCAGCCGCCGTTGCCGCTGTTCCAGGGCGCGTTCGAAGGTTTCCCGCACCTCGGGCCCTGCCCGGCCCACCTCGGCGGCCAGCGCCGGAATCGGGCAGCCCATGTCGGCATGCTGCGCATGACCGCGACTGAGGTAGAGACGGGTGGCGCCGGCCAGTTGCTCCAGGCTGTCCAGCGGAAAGGCATCGTGCTGGGCGCTCAGCTCGCGCTGCAGGATCGCTTCGAGCAACTCCGCCTTGCTGGAGAATTGCGAGTAGAACGCCCCGGTGGTAAGACCAGCCGCCTTCATCAAGGTGTCCAGGCCGGTGCTGGCGAAGCCCTGGCGCTTCACCAGCGGAGCGGCCTTGCTCAACAGCAGGGCGCGGGTGGCCTGTTTCTGTTCCGGTTTGTAGCGCATGCCGACTATCCGTTGGTTGGGGAGACGATGTCGTCACATTGGATAATGATCGTTATATAACGCTCGTTATCCAATGAGGAAGCCGCAATGACTCTAGCACCGCGACACCTGCGCATAGAACAACGAGGACGCGTCCTGCAAGTCCTGCTCGACAATCCCCCGGCGAACTTCCTCACCACGGCGGTGATGCAGGAGCTGGCCGACCTGCTGGAAGACCTTGAGCAACGCCAGGACATCGGCGCCGTCATCCTTTCCGGAGCGGCGGACGGGGTCTTCCTGACCCACTTCGACGTCGACGAGATCGAGCGCGCCGTCGCCCCCATCACCTTTTCCATGCCGGCCTGGCTGACACGCCTGCTGCTGGAAAGCGAAAGCCTCCTGCGCCACTTGCCTGGGGCGAGGAAGCTGCTGCGGCGCACCCTGCTGGCAGGCGTCGCCGACATGAACCTGTTCCATGAGGTCACCGCGCACATGCGCCGCATGGACAAGGTGTTCATCGCCGCGATCAACGGCCTGGCCCTGGGCGGCGGCTGCGAGCTGGCGCTGGCCTGCGACCTGCGCCTGATGGCCGAGGACGACCAGGTGGAACGCTTCCTCGGCCAGCCGGAAGTACTCATCGGCCTGATACCGGGAGGCGGCGGCACCCAGATGCTGGCGCGCAGCCTGGGCGTAGCCAGGGCCCTGGAGCTGTGCCTGGAAGGGCAACTGCTGGAGCCGCGCCAGGCCCTTGCGCTGGGCCTGGTCAACGGGCTGGCGCCAGCGGAGGAGCTACTGGAAGCCGCCGACGCGCTGGCGCAACGCCTGTCCCGGCGCTCACCGCAAGCGGTGCGCCTGATCAAGCGTTCGATCTACCAGGCGGCTTCCCGCGACTGGACGGAGGGCATGGCCAGCGAAAAGGCCGGCTTCCTCTCCGCCGCCTCCCAGGGCAATACCCGCCGCGCCATGCGCGAATACATCGAACGGGTGCGCACCATCACCCGGGAAGAGCGCCCTTTCCGCCGTGCGGATTTTGACGACCTGACCGAAGGCAACGCCATCGACATGGCCTACAGGTGATCTGCATGACTGCCTCCCCTTCCCCGGTTTCCGCCACGCCTTGGCTGACCCTGAGCATTCGCCTGATGGCCGGCGGCTTCCTGCTGTTCTTCGGCCTGGCCCTGGCCACGCTGCTCCTGCGGCTCGACCAGTCGCTGCTCGACTCCGACGCCGGGCGCCTGCTGCTCCGCCTGGTTCGCTGGGGCGACCAGCAAGGCGGCGGACAGCACTATGAGCTGATGATCTCGACGATCTACCTGGTCTGGGGCGCATTCCTCTGGCGCGCCGCCAGCCAGCCCTTCCGCCACCGGCTGTTCATCGACTTCACCGTGGCGGCCAATGCCGCGCACTTCGGCCTGATGTTCCTGCAGGGACTGTTGATGCCCGGCGAACACATCCACCTGGCCGGCGATGTCCTGCTGGGCTGGGCCTCGCTGCTGCCGCTGATGCTGTTCTGGATACCGCAACGCAAGCGGGCAGCCCCTTCGCTCGCCGTCGAGCGGAAGTGACGACAGTGGAACGGCCCCCAAAGGGGCCTAGCAGTTCGAACAGGCTCCTCTTGATGCCGTTGCGGACTGGCCTATGCTCACGGTGTGTGCGAACCCCAAGGGTATTTCCCGACCAGCTCCCCCGCGGTCGGGATTTTTTTTGCCTGTCGCTCAGCGCTTCGGGTCGAAGGGCGAATAGCCCCGCCGGCGCAGGCTCGCCAGGGGCGCGAACAGCGGTTCCGGCAGATCGGCCCAATCGAACCAGGCCCAGCCGTCGCACTTGTCCGGCTCCATGAGGCGCGCCTCGGCATCCTCCGCGCAACCGGCCAGGATGAACGCGGTGAGGTAGTGGCGCCCCTCGAAGACGTCATTGCTGAACGGGCCGTGGCGCAGTTCGCTCAGCGCCAGGCCGGTCTCTTCCAGGGCTTCGCGCAGGGCGCAGTCCTCCACCACCTCGCCGAACTCGAGATGGCCGCCGGGCGCCGACCAGCAGCCAGCGCCATGACTGCCCTTGCGGCGCCCCAGCAACACCTTGCCGTCCCGCAAGATCAGGACGCCCACGCCTACCTGCGGTGCCGGCATCGTCGTACTCCTGCTTCGGGATCAGAGATGGAGCGTACCGCTCATGTACAACGCCGCCTTGCCGGAGATGACCACCCGCTCGCCGCGCACGTCGCATTCCAGGCGCCCCTTGCGCGCCCCGCCCTGCTCGGCGCTCAGCCGGGTCTTGCCCAGGCGCTGCGCCCAGTACGGCGCCAGGGAAGTATGCGCGGAACCGGTCACCGGGTCTTCGTTGACGCCGACGTTGGGCCCGAACCAGCGCGAGACGAAATCGAAGCGCTGGCTGCGCGCGGTCACCGCCACCCCGCGGCACGGCAAGCCCTTCAGCCGGGCGAAGTCAGGCGCCAGGGCGGCGATCGTCTTTTCGTCGTCGACCACCACGAGGTAATCGTCGGTCTTCAGCACTTCCGCCTCGGCAATACCCAGCGCCTCCAGCAGTCCGTCCGGTGTCGCGCAAGGCTCCGGACGCTTGGCCGGGAAGTCCATCGCCAGCGAGTCGCCCTCGCGCCGCACGCTCAGCTCACCGCTACGGGTAGCGAAACGCAGTACCGGGGAAGCGTCGTCGAGCTTGTGGATCAGTACCCAGGCCGTCGCCAGGGTCGCATGACCGCACAGGTCCACCTCGACCTGCGGCGTGAACCAGCGCAATTGATAGTCGCCGTCGCGGCCGACGACAAAGGCGGTTTCCGAAAGATTGTTCTCTTCCGCGATGGCCTGCAGGCGCTCGTCGTCCAGCCAGGCATCGAGGGGGCAGACCGCCGCCGGATTGCCCTGGAAGGGACTGTCGGCGAATGCGTCGACCTGGAAGATCGTCAGCTCCATGTTCCGGACTCCTGTGTCGATGGGCTGCGCACCTTAGCAGCCGGACCTCGACCAGGACAATGCCGCACCCCCGCGCGGTTGCGCCAGCGCAGGCGCCTCGCTCAGATCTGCCGGATATCCAGCAGCGCCCAGACCTGGTAACCCTGGCGCTTGGCTTCCTTCTCCGCCTCCAGTTGCGCGGTGACCTTGCTGATGGAGCGCGAGCGATGCTCGAAACGCAGCGGCAATCCCGCCCCGTCCTTGCGCACGCTCAGTTCGACGATGGTGTAGCGGACCGGCTGGCTAGCCTCGGTCCGGGCCTTTTTCGGTCGTGTTTCGGCAAGGCCCAGCGCCTTGCGCATCTGTTCTTCAGAGTAGATTTCCTGCACGCATTCACCCAGATTGAATAAAACCCGCAAATCCTATTGGTTCGCGACCCCACTTGCCAGGATAGTCGGCGAAGCGGGTCACACATCGACGCGAAAATCGCGCCTACCAGATCCGGCAGCTTCATCGAAACCGCCGCCGACATAAGCTGTGGGCGCTGTACATCCCTGGATCCTTTCCCGGCCTGCTCCACGCGGCCGGGATTTTTTTGCCCTCTTCACCCTTGCGCCGACTGCGGACGCCAGGCTGGCCTTCAGCCTGTCCGGCAGCTATACCGAAAGTCTCCACCGTGATCAGGATCCAGTATGCTCGCCTGCCCCCTCCCTCCCGACGAAGCCCTGCGCCAGCAGGCCCTGGACGACATGGCGCTGGTCGACACCCCCGCCGAACACTACCTGGACGCCCTGGTGGAACTGGCGCGGGAAACCTTCGGGGTGAAGACCGTGCTGATCAGTCTGATCGACCACGACCGCCAATGGTTCAAGGCCCGTATCGGCCTGGATGCCGAACAGACGCCGCGCGACCTGTCCTTTTGCGGCCACGCCATCCTGGCCAGCGAACCGCTGATGGTGACGGACGCCTCCAGGGATCCGCGTTTTCACGACAATCCGCTGGTCACCGGGCCGCCCTTCATCCGCTTCTACGCCGGCGAGCCCCTGCACGCCAGCAATGGCCAGGCCATCGGCACACTCTGCCTGATCGACCCGAGCCCGCGGCTGCTGAATCTCCGGGAAGGACGCCAGCTCAATCGACTGTCGATCCTGGCCGAAGGATATCTCCAGCTACGCAGCCTCACCGAGCACACCCGCTTCCTGCGCCAGGAGATCGACCGGGAGCAGCGCAAGTCACTGCTCGACCCCCTCACCCAATTGTGGAACCGGGCCGGCTTCCACGCGCTGCACCAGCATGAACTGGAGTTGGCGCGGGCCAGCGACCAGCGCATCGGCATCATCTACAGCGATATCGACCATTTCAAACGTATCAACGACACCCTGGGGCACCGGGCCGGCGACAGCGTCCTCCGCGAGGCGGCTTCGCGACTGCGCGCGGCGCTGCGGCCGGAAGATCTCCTGGCGCGTTTCGGCGGCGAGGAGTTCGTGGCGATGGTCCGGGTCCGCGAGACCACGGAACTGACCATGATCGCCAATCGCATCCGCGAACTGATGGAAGCGACCCCGATCGACTGTGCCGGCACGTCCGTGCCGGTGACCATCAGTGCCGGCTGTACCCTGGCCGGCAGCGGCGAAGAACCGGAACAGGCACTCGCCCGGGCGGATGCCGCGCTGTACGACGCCAAGCGTGCCGGACGCAACCGGGTGGTCAGCGTCTGACCAGGGCTAGTCCTCCAGCCCTGCGCAATCGGCGCAGATAGAGAAACCCTCGCTATCGACTGGCACCTGGACCGCGTCGCAATATTCGCAGGAACGTCGCCTGCCGGTTCCGCAGGCATCGGGCTCGTCGAGCGCGCCGAACGTATCTTCGTCACGCTCGTCCTCGAGGTAATCGTTATCCAGCAGGTGATCGTGTTCGGGTTCGTGAATATCGTCTTCGTCGCTCATCTTCGACTGCCTGCCGGCTGCGTGAGGCGGTCTTATAAAGGCAGCGACAGCGCCCGTCAACGGCTCAACCCAGGTACAGACGCAGTTGCAGCCGGATTCGCTCCGGCTCGCCGTCGATCGGCGCAGGGCGACTGTCGAATCGCTGGGCGCCCTGGACCATGTAGAACGCTTAGGCATGCAAATCGGCTCCTCCCCCTGCCTCATTGCACTAGAATCGCCCGGCGCAGCGCCTGCGCCCTCAAGCCTCTTTCGTAGAAAACACCATGAGCAAACTGCAACATATCGGCCTGTTCCTGTTCGTTCTTCTCTCTGCCGGCCTGGCGCTCGGCTACCGAGTCGACTGCCCGGACGGCAGCCATGTCGAGACCTACCTGCTTCGCGGCCTGGGCGCGCGCCTCCTCGGCAACGATCTCTGCGAGCAGGCAGCGCCCTGACGCCGGGCGTTCCCGGATCCGACGGCGCCCGCCTATCGAGCCGGCAAGCCTCCGCCAACGCCAAGCCTTGCCGAAGCGATGGGCCACCAGCGCTAACCGGCCAGTTGCAACCAGAGCGAAAACACGCCCAGCGCACACCAGAAGCCGGCGAACAGGAACGGCACGCGTCGCGAGAACAGCAAGGTTTTCTCGAAGCTGCCGCGGTTGACCTCGCGTTCGCTGAACAATGGCGAATCATCGTAGGCCAGGCCGATCTCCGGATCGCTGTGCAACAGGCAGGACTGCTTGAACTGCCAGTGGCAGATGATCTCCGAGGATGCCTGGATGCCCGGCCAGGCATGCAGGGAATTGACGATCCCGAGCAGTGCCAGGAGCGCCGGCACTACCAGGGTGAACAGCTCGCCCCAGGCCGGGTTCAGGTTGGCCATCGACGAGGCATAGGCGATGACGAGGAACGACTGCGCCGTCAGGTAGGCGTTGGTCCGACTGGATAGCTGGCCCGTCTCGTAGTGGATTTCCCGCCGGTAGAAGTCCAGCCGCTCCTTGGCTGAACAGAAGATCCGGACATCGGATTCTTGCGACAACGGCCCTCCGGGCATGATCAACCTGGACACAAGCACGACACCTCGAACGAGTGGATGGGCTTGTTTGGAAAGAACCGATCCATGCCGGTTCGGAATCTCCGACGACCGTTCCCCGCGCCGGTAACGATTTCCGCCACCGCCCCGCTGGCCATGGAACTCAACGGAGCCCTGGCCGCCGCACGCCTGCGCAAGGTAAAAAGGGCGATCCTCCCGGATCGCCCTCCTGCATCAGAACAACGCCCCCAGGTAAGCCGCCGCGCCGCCGCCGAACTGTGCACCGACGTTGACCCCGGCCATCAACAGGGCGCCACGGGACGATTGCAGTAATTGCCGCGACATGCTGGCGCCCAGCGCGGCGGTCAATGGCGAGGCGCTCGCCAGCGCCACCGCCGCCAGCAGCTTGGGATCGAGGCCGAAGAGGATCGCCGTGCCCGAACCGCCGGCGATGACTCCCGCGCCGAGTTCGACGTACATGCAGGGCCCGGTGAAGTCGCCGCGGGACAGGTCGCGCCCCACCAGGCCGTCCGCGACCAAGACGGTTCCGGTGCTCGGCAACGCCTCCAGCGCACCGGCCCCGCCAACGCTCTTGCCCTTGACATTGAGGTTGACCTTGCCGAAGCGCGGCAGGCGCATGCCCAGTCCGATCCCGCCGCCCACCCCGCCATAGCGGAAGGACACGTTCTCACCCTCCGGCGAGAGCAACGTGATGGAGCCGCCGCTACCCGCTAGGAAGGCCACGGTCATGCCTCCGCCACTGGCCGTCACGTAGCGCCAGCGACTCTCGTTGAGGGGCAAGGGAATGGGAAGTTGCGACATGACTTCAATGTCCTTTTGAGGTCGGTTGGGAAGAACGCAGGCCCAGCAATCCCCTGAACCCGACAATACCGAAGAGTGCGCCGAAGCCGCAGAGGAAAGCGCTGGTTCCCCAGAGCGCGCCGGCATCGTCGACTATCGCGCTGGCCGCCGGCCGCCCAGCCTCGTAGAGGACGCGAACCGGCTCGCCCACCTGGTAGCCGAAGATGAAGCCGCCCTGGGGATAGGAAATCCGCTCGCCGGAAACGCTGGTGAAATCGATCTGCGGATGCGAACCGCCGGCATTCAAGGCGCTGACCGTCCCCTGGGCTTCCTGCGCAGTACGCAGGAAATGGTACCGCTCGACGGTCTTGAAACCGCCGGCGAGCAGGAGACCGAGTCCGAGCAGGGAAAAAAGGGAAGCGTGAAGAAGTCCGCCGATACGCGAACCGGAAGAGGTCGTCATGAGCCTTGTCGCCTGAATCATCCGTGAAGGCGCTAGGGTCGGAAAAGACCGCCCCCGCTGTCAATAGCGGCTATGCGATGAAGCGCGAGCCCAGGCGAGCACGGGCCGAGCGGCCTTTTTCGGGGCGCAAACGAAAAAAGGCGACCCTTTCGGATCGCCTTTCTTGCCCCGCCAGCAGCGCGGGATTTGTTTGGTAGGCACGATTGGATTCGAACCAACGACCCCCACCATGTCAAGGTGGTGCTCTAACCAACTGAGCTACGTGCCTGCTGATGGCGCGCATTCTACAGACCCCAAAAACACCGTCAAGCTTTTTTTTCGCTAACTCTCTGAAAAAGTGGAATTTTTATTTTCTGGGGGTCCGTTGAAAATTTTGCACGGAGGCTAGCCGGCCGATTTCGACTCGGGTAGCATCCGGGCATCCGTAAAAAATAAAAAACAGAGGTGCAAGATGCCGCACACCCCCTACCCCTCCTCCTATTACGCCGCGTCGGCCAATCCCGCGCCGCCCCGCCCGGAACTCCAGGGCGAGGTCGAAACCGACGTCTGCGTGATCGGTGCCGGCTATACCGGCCTCTCCACCGCCCTGTTCCTGTTGGAGAATGGTTTCAAGGTCACCGTACTGGAAGCCGCCAAGGTCGGCTTCGGCGCTTCCGGGCGCAACGGCGGCCAGATCGTCAACAGCTACAGCCGCGACATCGACGTGATCGAGCGCACCGTCGGCAAGCGCGAAGCGCAGTTGCTCGGCGAGATGGCCTTCGAAGGCGGGCGCATCATCCGCGAGCGCGTGGCCCGCTACGGTATCCAATGCGACCTGAAGGACGGCGGGGTGTTCGCCGCCTTCACCGAGAAGCAGATGGATCACCTGCGCGCGCAGAAACAGTTGTGGGAACGCTACGGCCACAACCAGTTGGAGATCATGGACGCCAAGCGCATCCGCGAGGTGGTGGCGACCGACAACTATATAGGTGGCATGCTTGACATGAGCGGCGGCCACATCCATCCGCTGAACCTCGCCCTCGGCGAAGCGGCGGCGGTGGAGTCGCTCGGCGGCAGAATCTACGAGCAGAGCCCGGCGACCCGCATCGAGCGCGGCGCCAGCCCGGTGGTGCATACCCCGCAAGGCAAGGTGAAGGCGAAGTTCATCGTGGTCGCCGGTAACGCCTACCTCAACGGCCTGGTCCCGGAACTGGCGGCCAAGTCGATGCCCTGCGGCACCCAGGTGATCACCACCGAGCCGCTGAACGAGGAACTGGCCCACAGCCTGCTGCCGCAGGACTACTGCGTGGAAGACTGCAATTACCTGCTCGACTACTATCGCCTCTCCGGCGACAAGCGCCTGATCTATGGTGGCGGCGTGATCTATGGCGCTCGCGATCCGGCGGACATCGAGGCGATCATCCGGCCGAAGATGCTCAAGACCTTCCCGCAACTGAAGGACGTGAAGATCGACTTCGCCTGGACCGGCAACTTCCTGCTGACCCTCTCGCGCCTGCCCCAGGTCGGCCGCATCGGCGACAACATCTACTATTCCCAGGGTTGCAGCGGCCACGGCGTGACCTACACCCACGTCGCCGGCAAGGTCCTGGCCGAAGCCCTGCGCGGCCAGGCCGAGCGCTTCGACGCTTTCGCCGGCCTGCCGCACTACCCCTTCCCCGGCGGCAAGCTGTTCCGCGTACCGTTCACCGCCATCGGCGCCTGGTACTACAGCCTGCGCGACAAGCTCGGGATCTAGTCCGCGTCGACAGAACGGCACCCCGGGGTGCCGTTTTTTCCATCCGCGCCTCAACCTTCGCTACGGATCTGCGCATGACTGATCAGGGCGAAGATCAGGCTACCGCCGACGATGTTGCCGCCCAGGGTAGGCAGGGCGAACTTCAGCAGGAACTCGGCCCAGCCGATTTCCCCGGCGAACGCCAGGTAGCCTACCTCCGCCGAGCCCACCACGATGTGGGTGAAGCTGCCCAGCGCCATCAGGTAGGTGACCATCGCGATGATCCAGATCTTCGCGCCCTCCGCCGCCGGGATCAGCCAGACCATGGTGGCGATCATCCAGCCGGAAACGATGCCCTTGGCGAACATTTGCGCCAGGTCGTTGTGCATCACCTCGCGGCCGATCTCAAGGAACGCCGCGTCGGCCGCTTCATTGAATATCGGCAGATGCAGCACCGCCCAGGCGAACAGCAGCGTACCGACGATATTGCCGAACAGCACCACGCTCCAGAGACGCAACAGTTGCCAGGCCTTTTCCAGGGTCGGCTCGGTCATCACCGGCAACACGGCGGTCAGGGTGTTTTCGGTGAACAGTTGCTGGCGGGCGAGGATCACTGCCAGGAAGCCCATGGGATAGCCGAAGCTGCTGACGATGATCGCCCACTCCTGCTCGGGCAAGGCAGCGCGGAACAGGCCCATGCCCATCAACGAGAGGCCGATGGTCAGCCCCGCGGCCACCGCCGACCACCAGAGTGCCGCCAGCGTGCGCTGCAACTCGTGTTCGCCCTGGACGCGAATCACCTCGTGCAGGACAGCGGCGCGCGGTGGCTGCTTGTCGTCGATCTCCCGCCGCTCGTTGGCGGTCAGCGCCGTGGCCGAACGTCCGTCGGCCGGTTTCTCTTTCCGCTCCTCGCCGCGCGCACGCGGCTTGCGCGTGCCCTCCGCCGCATGCCCCTGGCGCTTGCCCGCCGCACCGCCCTTGGCCGGTTGCCGGGGGGTGGGGGGCGAAGTCCGCTTGTCGTTGGCCATGTTCTGCACCTGAGTGGGGTCCTCCCAGGTATAGAGCCGTCTCGCTGGAACGAGGTTCCGACAACCTTCGGCTCCGCCGCCTCAGCGGGGCGGTGCGCCAACGGGACAGGCCGGCAGCTCGGCGCACCGAGCCGCGGGTGCGACGGCCTGCGGCAAGGCCGCAGCGAAGCGGGCTTCCCCAGGCTGCAATGCCCGCGCGCAGGCCTGCGCCTGGCGCGCCGGCGCCGCGCAACCGCGTTCCGCCAGCAACTGGGACAGGTTGAACCAACCCGCGGCGAAATCCACGCGACGCTCGACGCTGGTGAGCATGGCCTGTTCGGCAGCGGCGGAATCGCCTGCGGCGTAGCGACTGTTGCCCAGGGCAAACCAGGCGAAGGCGTCCTCAGGCCAGCGTCGCACGGCTTCTTCGTAGGCGCGCCGGGCAACCTTGGGGTGGCCGGTTTCCTCGCTGTCACTGGCGGCCTTGAGCCACGGGACCGCCGCTGCCGTGGCCGGCAGGCGGTCACCCGGCAGGGTCAGCACCGCCCAGCGCCCCGAACGCTTCCAGGTCGACTCGAAGCTGGTGAAGTCGGTAACCCAGCGCCGGGTGATGCCCGAGCGCAGCACCAGTTCGCGGCGCTCCCGATCGAAACCGACCACCACCGCGAAGTGCCAGCGCGGCCACCAGGAGAAAGCCTGGTTCTGTAACACCAGCACCGGGTTGCCCGCCGCGACCTCCTCGAGCACGCTCTCCAGTCCGCCTTGCAGCGGATAGACCAGCATGCCGTGGCGGCGCGCCGCGGCGACCATCTCCAATTGCAGGCTGCCCTCGCGACCGGGAATGAACACCTCGTCCTTCAATTGCCCCGGCGTCAACGCCAGGCCGCGCTGGCCGAGCATCGTGGCCAGCGCGGCGGGACCGCACTGGTAGGCTTCCTGGGGGAAGAACGGCACTTCGCGCAGCTCCACCCGCGCGGGCAGCGCCGCGCTTTCCGGCGGCAGTCTCGGCGGCTGCGCGCAGCCGCCGAGCATTGCGGAGACCAGCAGTGCCCCTGCCAGCCGCCTCACCGATTGATGCATTTGATGAAGCTGAAGATATCCGTGGCGCAAAGCATGTCGGTGATGATGAAGATCACCAGGAACAACACGATGATGCCGATGATGCCGCCCGCCGGCGCCTGGTCCAGCTGCTGGTTGAACTGCGCCAGCTCGGCGTTGGTCAGGCTGTTGATGCGACTCGCCACCTGGTCGCGGGGCACGCCCATGGCCTCCAGCTTCTTCTGGACGCCCTGGTCGTCGAGCATCTTCAGCAGTTGCTGGCGATCGAGGTTGTGCTGTTGTTGCTGCATGACTTCCGCAGTACCGATCATCGCTGCCTGGGCGAGCGGAACCTCGGCGAAGGTGAGCAGGTGCAGCGCTGCCAGGACGGCAGCGACACGGCGGATGCTTGTTGTTGTTCTCATGGGAATGACCTCTGCGTGAAACCCGGCTATTAGTCTTGGAAGGCGAGGCTTGGTTCCGCAACGCCCACCTTTCCTGAGTATCGTCCCGATCGCCGTTTTCCGCCGCCTCGGCGCCGATGCCCGCCCCTCTGGCGAGACGACGACCCGCCGCCCCCAGGCGACGAAACGGCGTCCGCCTTTATGCAATTCGCATATACTCCGGCTCGCCGCGAGAAAACCGGAGCATGCGCGATCTCGGCGACATCGACGCATATCCCCGCCGCAGCCTCGTACACGGCGTCGAAACCGCGCGCCGCCCCGGACGACAGAGCCTCCGGCACGGCGAAAACTAAGGATTCCTGAGCTTCCATCTTGTCCAGATTTGCCCAACCTTGAGCGAGCGGGCCAACGGGACGGGAGTTGTATGGATGCTAGGTACCCGGCTAAAAGCCGCAAGAATCAGAGCGGGATACTCGCAGAAACAGTTGGGCATGCTGGTGGGAATGGACGAGTTTTCCGCCAGCGCACGGATGAACCAATACGAACGCGAACGGCACTCCCCCAACATGCGGACTTCCGAACAGCTGGCCATGGTCCTCCAGGTCCCCATGGCCTACCTCTATTGCCCCGAGGACGAGCTGGCCGAGCTCATCCTCAAGGTGTCCAGCCTGACACCCGAGTTCAAGAAAGAGCTGACGCGTTTCATCGAACAGTTGCTCGCGGCCCAGGGATCAACCAGCCGCCAGCCTGTACGCACAAGGAGTGAACTGTGAACAAAAGCTTGGATTCAGACTCGATAACCACCGCCATAATGGCCCTGCGTCGCCTACGCGACACGCACCCGGAGCAGTACCGGGAGCTGCTGCCGTTGTGCGCCTCGGGGCTGGTGGAGACCCTGGTCGGACAGAGCGACGGGGACGACCGCAGGAAGGCCGAGACGCAGAGCGAGACCATCGCCCGCTGGACCTGGCTGCAGTTGCTCGGCTGGGCCCAGAACAACAGCCTCAGCCAGCAGCAGATCGAAAGCCTCTACAGCATCGTCGAAGGCATCCGCAGTTGCCGGCCGCTGATGCAGGAGCGCGCCCGTCTCCTGCAACTGGCGCGAGGCTGAGGCCCCGGCGCGGCTAGAGGCCGTACCGGGTTGCCTGGAGATGAGCGAACATGCCACCGTCGGCCGGGATGACGACACCCCATAGCCGGCGCGAGGCGTCAGCGAAGCCAGCTGGACGAACCAGGGCTTTGAGGTGGCATCGGCGAACTTCTTGAACTGCCAGGCCGGTCCGCCCATATAGGTGGGGCTGCCGTAGACGATGGCATCGGCTTCGACGAGCCGAGCAACTTCGTCCAGTTCTTCAAGCGCGAGGACGGCCAGGTGCGCCGAAGCCTTCCGCCGCGAACAGCATGGCGGCCGAACGCCAGCCTTGCCGCAGCGCACAGAGCGCACGTGACCTGGCGCCCGCAGCGCTCCGGCCTGATTCGCAGTTTCGTCACGCCGGCGCGCGGCCTGGCGCAAATGTGAACGGTTGCCGCCACGCTGGGAGAGGCTTCTTCCTAGACTCCGCGCCACGTTCACTCAGAGGAGAAACAACGTGGCCAAGACATGGATCTACGCAGCCTCGGCCGCCGCCATCGGCGGTGCGCTGATCGGCGGCTGGCTGCTCGACCCGGCTCCGCCCGAGGCATCGCCGCAGGCCCGCCAGTCCCCCGCCGCCCAGGCAGCCGCCGCCCCGACAGCGGCGCTCGCGGCGCCGGCGGCGGACGCTACCCGCATGCTCGCCCCGACCCCCGTCACGACGCCCGCGCCACGCGAGCGGGTGACGCTCTGGCAAGGCGAACTGCGCAGCCGCGAAGGCGCCCAGGGCATTCCCGAATACCTGGCGCAGGTCGAACCCGCCCTGCTCGACACGCTGGCGCTCGGCCAGGTGCTGGAAATGAGCCTGCCGGGTCGCGAGCGGCCCTTGCAGGCACGCCTCGCCAGCACCCATAACAGCGCCGGCCTGCCGGTCTGGCGCGGCGGCCTGGTGGACGGCGACGAGGCGGAAAGCCTGACCGTGGTGCGCGGCAGCCTGGAAACCCACATCAATGTCGCCACCCTCGACGGCAGCTACTCGATCATCGTCGACAACCGCAGCGGCAAGACCCGGGTGATCGACGAGAACGACATCGCCGCGCGTAGCGACCCGCATGGCGATCATGTCGACGCGCCGCTCGCCGAGCTGCCACCGATGCCGCCGCCCGCCCAGGGCTGAGCCCACCTTCCCAGCATGTTTCCCCAGCGGTGCCCTCGGGGCGCCATGGCTTCCTATTGTCCGAACACAGGCAACCCATGAAGAAATCCCTGCTCTGCTCCACCCTAGCCCTGGCGGTAGCCTCTGCCGCCCAGGCCGCGCCGAAGACCGTCGACATCATGGTCCTCTACACCCCCGCGGCGACCCAGACCGCAAATGGCCGCGACATCGATGCGCGGATCGCCAGCTACATCGAGTTCGCCAACACCGCCTACGAGAAGAGCGGCGTCAACCTGCGCCTGCGTCTGGTGCACAAGCAGCGCCTGGACTGGGCCGACTACCCGACGGTGACCGGCACCAACCTCGATCGCTTCATGCGCGACCCGCAGGTGCAGCGCCTGCGCGAGCAGTACGGCGCCGACCTGGTCAGCCTGGTCAACCGCTCGCAGAACAGCGGCAACGGCTACATCACCTGCGGCATCGGCTACATGGGCTCGGGCGATAAGAACAGCGGGCGCTTCCACGGCAACGCCAAGGACATTGCCTACAACCTCACCGGGGTCGACTGCGGGCTCAACACCTTCGCCCATGAAGCCGGCCACAACATGGGCCTGCGCCACTCCTACGAGCAGGACCTGGAGTCCAGCTACTACGATCCGCGCTACGCCCACAGCGGCACCTACGAATGGAGCCGCGGCTACGGCGTGCAGGGGCGCTTCGCCACCGTGATGGCCTACCCGCATGCCTTCGGCACCAACAAGCAGGCACCGTTCTTCGCCAACCCGCGCCTGGTCAACGCCGAATGCGCCAACCAGCCCTGCGGTCGCGAAGAACACGCCGACGCCGTACGCGCGCTGAACAGCATGGCCACGCAGATCGCCGACTTTCGCCCGACCAAGGTACCCGGCACGGTCAACCCGGGCTCCGGCGGCGACACGCCGACCCCGCCGGACCTGCCATGGTGCACGAAAGCCAAGCTCGGCGGCCTGCTCGGCGATGGCGAGTTCGCCAGCATGGAAGGCTGGCGCGCATGGTCCGGCAACGCCCAGCTGAGCCTGGTGAACGTCGCCAAGGGCTGCCGCGACAATGCCTTGCTGGTCGACGTGCGTGGCTTCGATCTGCTGGTCCGCCCCATTGCCCCCCTGCGCGCCGGCAGCGGCTACCGGCTGAGCGGCAAGGTCATGCTCAAGGCCGCCAATACCCGTGAAACCGTGCGCATGGCGCTGCTCAGCGAACGCGCCGATGGCGCCCTGGCCTACAACCCGGCGCAGAGCGTCGAACTGTCGGTCAGCGGCAACGAGTTCAGTCGCCTGGAGAAGACCTTCGACTACCGTCCCGCCGCCGACCAGCGCAACCTCTACGTGGCGGTCTGGAGCGACAGCGGCGCCAGCCTGCTGGTCGACGAGATGAACCTGCAGGAAGCCCAGTCCGCGCCGCCGAGCGTACCGCCGGCGCCGAAACGCATCGCCTACGACTTCGAGAGCGGCATCGGCGGCTGGAGCGGTGTGCATGCCAGCACCCGCGCCACGCGCGTCGCCAGCGCCGGGCGGCTGGCCCTGGAAGCCTACCAGCGGCGCTACGCCGGCACCGGCGCGAGCACCAGCCTGCTGGGCAACCTGGAAGCAGGCCGGACCTACGCGTTCAGCGCGGACGTGCGGGTCGGCGACGGTCGCGGCTCGCAGGCCATGACCTATGCCTACCTCTACCTGGAAAGCCAGGGTCGGCCCGGCGAATACCTGCCCCTGGGCTACAAGGTGGTCGAGAATGGCCGCTGGGCCAGCCTGCGCGGCCAGGTGCAATTGCCGAAGGGGCCGATCAAGCGTGCTGAACTGATGATCCTCAGCGGTAACCAGCAGGAGTCGATGTTCATCGACAACGTCCAGTTGCTGCAGAAGTAGGACGCTTCCCCTCCGTGCCCCCGGCAGGCACGGGGGGGATTTTGCGGAGCGCTCCAGGCCGGATGCAGCGATCTTGAAATTATCGTTTTACGATAATTTATTATTAAACTATGATCACTTCGGTTTCCCTCGTTTCCGAGGGGCCTGCCCACCTTCCCAGGAGTACCCCCGATGACAAGCGACCGCCTGGCCGGCTACAGCCGCCTGATGGCTACCCTGACCCTGCTGTTGATCGCCGGCATGCTGCTGCTCAACGCCGCGTGCTGGATCTTCCCCGACCTTGCCAGCGAGCACGGCCTCGGTTTCGCTCTCACCGCCACCGGTGTCGCCGGCGACCTCGGCGTTGTGGCGCGGGACATGCCGCTCTGGCAGGCCCTCGGCGGCATCCTCCTGTCGAGCCTGCCGCTGCTGGTCCTGGCCAGTGGGCTGCAGGCGCTGCGAAGGCTGTTCCAGCACTACGGGCGCGGCGAGTATTTCTGCGAAGACGCCGCGGCGCTGCTCGGCAAGGTCGGCCTGTGCCTGGCTTGCTGGGTGCTGGCGAACTTCCTGCTGGAACCGCTGCTGACGGTCTGGGTCACCTTCCTCCAACCCCAGGGGCAACGCATCGTCAGTCTCAGCTTCGGTTCGGCGGAACTGGTCAGCCTGTTCGCCGCCGCCTCGGTGATGGTGATCGCGCGCATCCAGCGCAAGGCCGCCCTGCTCGCCGAGGAAAACCGCCAGTTCGTCTGAGGTCCGCCATGCCCATCGAAATCAGGCTGGACGTCATGCTCGCCCTGCGCAAGGCCAGGTCCAAGGACCTGGCCCAGGCCATCGGCATCACCGAACAGAACCTGTCGCTGCTCAAGCAGGGCAAGGTAAAGGGCATTCGCCTCGCTACCCTGGAGGCCATCTGCGCCTACCTGGCGTGCCAGCCGGGAGACCTGCTGGAGTACCTGCCCGGCCCGACCGAGGAGTGACAGCCGGGCGCTTATGCGCTCGAGCGAGGGGGAGCGCACCAAAGGGTATTTAGGCCAAGCCCCCTTTCGCCGCTACAGTCGCGGTTCATCCACCAGACATGGGCGAGGCCGGGCATGGCGAAATCCTCCGAACGATTCGAATCCCTGCGCCGGGATATCGACGCACTGGCCCGCCGGCTCGACGTGCCGTCGGTGCTGATCATGCGTTCCCTGCCCCGGCACATGCGCGTCGAGGCCTCCGCCGGACGCCTGGAGGACACCTACCCGATCGGCGCCGAAGGCCGCAAGAGCGTCCATGAAGACGGCGCCAAACCCCTCTACTGCGAACGCGTGGTCGACCGCGACGCCCCGTTGCACGTGCGCGACTCGCGCCAGGAGACGGAATGGGCCGGCAACGAGGATGAAGTCGAGTTCGGCCTGAGCAACTACCTTGGCTATCCGGTTCATGCGCCCGACGGCACCCCGTACGGCACCGTCTGCGTACTCGACAGCCGACCGCGCGACTATTCGGCCGAGGAACGAGCCCTGCTGGAAGAATTGCGGCGCAAGGTCGAGGCGCTGCTGGCGGAAACCGTCTCATGACCTAAGGTCAATCGGATACCGCGGCGCACAACCGCGCCGCCTCCGCCCGCCAGACGAGGACCTTCCGTGCACGCCCGCCGCCTGCCCCGCCTCTTGCCGTTCGCCCTCGCCTTCCTGCTTTCGCCCGCCGCCTTCGCTGCCGACACGCCAGCCGCCGAACTGCTGCGCCAGGCCGAAGCCGAACGCCCGGCCTACCTCGACACGCTCCGGCAACTGGTCGCGGTGGACAGCGGTACCGGCCAGGCCGAAGGCCTCGGCCAGTTGTCCGCGCTGCTCGCCGAACGCCTGCAGGCGCTCGGCGCGCAAGTCCGCAGCGCACCGGCGACGCCCTCGGCCGGCGACAACCTGGTGGCCACCCTCGATGGCACCGGCAGCAAGCGCTTCCTGCTGATGATTCACTACGACACCGTGTTCGCCGCCGGCAGCGCGGCGAAGCGTCCGTTCCGCGAGGACGCGGAGCGCGCCTACGGACCCGGCGTGGCCGACGCCAAGGGCGGCGTGGCGGTGGTGCTGCATGCCCTGGCGCTGCTCAGGCAGCAAGGCTTCAGGGACTACGGACGGATCACCGTGCTGTTCAATCCCGACGAAGAGACCGGCTCCGCCGGCTCGAAGCAACTGATCGCCGAGCTGGCCCGGCAGCAGGACTACGTCTTCTCCTACGAGCCGCCGGACCGGGACGCAGTGACGGTAGCCACCAATGGCATCGACGGCCTGCTGCTCGAGGTGAAGGGTCGCTCGTCCCATGCCGGCTCGGCACCCGAGCAAGGCCGCAACGCCATTCTCGAACTGTCGCACCAGTTGCTGCGTCTCAAGGACCTCGGCGATCCGGCGAAAGGCACCACGCTGAACTGGACCCTCGCCAGGGGCGGCGAGAAGCGCAACATCATTCCCGCCGAGGCTTCGGCGGAAGCCGACATGCGCTACTCGGACCCGGCCGAGAGCGAGCGGGTACTGGCCGACGCCCGGAAGCTGACCGGCGAACGCCTGGTCGCCGATACCGAAGTCAGTCTGCGTCTCGACAAGGGTCGTCCGCCTCTGGTGAAGAACCCCGCCTCGCAGCGCCTGGCGGAAACCGCACAGACGCTCTACGGCCGAATCGGCAAGCGCATCGAGCCGATCGCCATGCGCTTCGGCACGGACGCCGGCTACGCCTACGTGCCCGGCAGCGACAAACCGGCGGTGCTGGAAACCCTCGGCGTGGTCGGCGCCGGCCTGCACAGCGAGGCGGAATACCTCGAACTATCCAGCATCGCCCCCCGCCTGTACCTGACGGTGGCGCTGATCCGCGAGCTGTCCGCCGACTAGCGCCGACGCCCGCAGCCAGCCTCAGGTACGGAAGCGACCGAGCACCACGCGCAAGCCAGCCATGTGTTCCTTGACCCTCTGGTTGGCCGAAAGCACTGCGGCGGTCCCTTCGTGGGCCTGCTCGGAGAGTCCGGAGACGTTGGTGATGTTGCGGTCGATGTCCTGGGCCACCTGGCTCTGTTCCTCGGCGGCGGTCGCGATCTGCTGGTTGAGGCCGTCCAGTTCTTCCACCGTGGCGACGATGCGCCCCAGCGCCTGGGCCGCGCTGTCGGCCTCGACGAGGTTGCTCTGGGCATGGCTGGCGCTACCGCGCATGGCGGCGACCGCATCGTTGGCGCCGTCCTGCAACTGCTCGATCAACCCCTGGATCTCCTGGGTCGACTGCTGGGTACGGTTGGCCAGCGAACGCACTTCGTCCGCCACCACGGCGAAGCCGCGCCCGGCCTCCCCGGCCCGCGCCGCCTCGATGGCGGCATTGAGCGCCAGCAGGTTGGTCTGCTCGGCGATGCTGCTGATCACCGTAAGCACCTGGCCGACACTGCCCGCATGCTGGTGCAGGGTGTTCAGCGCCAGGGCGGTCTGCTCCAGTTCCTCCGCCAACGCACCGGTCTGGCTGCTGGCGTGCTCCACCAGACGCCGTCCCTCGTGGGCCAGGGCCGCGGCGTCGCGCGTGGAGTGCGCCGCATGGTTGGCGTGGCGGGCGACCTCGGCCACGGTGGCGCTCATCTCGTTCATCGCGGTGGCCACCTGGTCCAGGTCCTGGTGCTGGCGCGCCACCTGGTCGCCGGCACCGAGCGCCTGCTCCAGGGCCTCGGCCACGTCCTTGTCGGTCTCTGCCGCGCTGCGCTTGACGTTCGCCAGCAAACCGCTGACGTCCTGGCGCATCCGCTCGTAGCCAGCGACGATGCGGCCGATCTCGTTGTCCGCATGGCCCGCCGCCAGGGCATGGGTGAAGTTCGCCGCGCCGACCTCGGTCAGCGCCACTTCCAACCCACGCAACTGCCGCATCAGCGGCGCCAGGCCGAACTGCCGGCCGAGCACCACCAGCACCAGGATCGCCAACAGGCAACCGAAGGCGATCCACATCTGGGTGTGCTGGACACTGTCGGCGCGCGCGCTCATCAGCGAGACCAGGTTGTTCAGCTCGCCCAACAGCTCGGTGGAATACTGCGAGAAGCCGCGCAGATCGACCTGGCTGGCAGGCTGTGCCACCTGGTCGAGCATGGCCCGGTAGCGGCCCCAGATCTGCGCCACCTTCTGCCGCTGGGCGGCGATCTCCGGCGCGCCCATCCGGCTCACGTTGCGCTCGGCATTGCCCGCATCCAGATCGGCGGCCGAGCGTTCGTACTGGGCGATGGTCGCGGCCAGGGCCTTTGGGTCGCCGGCGCCGAGTCGCAATTGCAGCGCCTCGCGGGCCATCTTCTGGCTGAGCATGCGCTGCGCGCCGGCCACGTTGATGGTTTCCGGCGAGATCGACATGCTCAGGTACAACGCCACCGAGGCGCAGGCGGCCAGGCCGAACATCAGTGCATAGGACAGCAGGAACTGGGCGTTCAGGGTCTTCAACCCGAGCCCCCGTAGAATCCGATCGAACACCCTGGCGACGCTTTCGTTCATTGGTTTTTCCCCACTGGACTACAGAAACCGATAACCACCCCATCGGCCCGTCGCGCCTGGGCTTGAATCGGCACTTCGCCGACTCCATCCCCGAGCGCCTCCCTCTCCAGGGCGTGGCCCCCGGCGGACAAGGCCTGAAGACAGTTTGCCGCTGCGGCATCGGGACGCGCCCTGTAAACTCTGGCAGGTACCCGGCACGCCGCGCCGGAGACGTCATGGAACCCAACCCGCAAGGACGCCCGCGTGATCCCCGTCGCCCCTCTTCCCCTGATCGTCCCGCTCATCTACCTGTCGTCGTTCGTCGCCGGCATCTGGCTGCTGGTCTGGCTATCGCTCCTGGCCTTCAGCCCGCGCGCGCGCCAGCGCTTGCGCCGCCGCTGGCCGAGCCGCGGCCTGCTGATGCTGCTCCTGCTGATCCCGTTGGGACTGCGCGCCTGGCTGGAGATCGGTCTCTGGCAGTACGAGCGCGAACGTGCACGCGAGGAAGCCGCGCACAGCGCCGTGCTCGAGCGCCCTACCCGCCTCGGAGGCATCGAGATGCCTGCCGGCACCCGGCTGAAGCTGGAACTCAAGCACCAGCCGGAAAGCTTCCGAGAAGCCGAATTCCCCACCCCGGTGACGATCCGCGGCGTCGCCACCCGCCACCTGCAACGCTGGCTGCAGAGCGAGCAGGACAACCCGCAGGACCCATGGAAAACCACCGGCGTCCATCCCACTTCGCTGCGCCTGCGTGGCGAGGGAGTCGCCGAGATCGAAGGCTGGCGTTGCGACGCCAGCCAGGAAATCGCCTTCGCCAGCGAGCGCGACGGGCGTCCCGCCGCCTTCGAAGGCTGTAGCCTGGCGACCGGCAACCGCGCCGACGACATCGACTTCCCCGCCGGTGCGCGATTGTTCGCCAGCGATGGCATGGTCTACACCGACGGCTACCGCGACGCCGAGCGCTGGCGGGTAATGCCGGAAACCGGGCAACGGGTGTCGGTGCGCGGCATCGCGCTGAGCGGCGGCGCCCTGGCCTTCGACCGCGACCGCCGCCTGTACGGCCTCGGCGGTACGGTCCTCGCCGAGGCCTTGCAACTGGGCGCCTGGCACTACCCGGCAGGCACCGAGGTCAGCCTTTCACCCCGCGCCGCCTGGCGCGCGCAACATCCGCACGCCTGGCTGTTCAGTCCTACCCGCGAAGCCGCTTCGCATGCCTCCGGCGAGCGCCTGGAACACGGCGTCTCGCTGTTGCAGACGCTGGACGGCCAGGAACTTGAGCGCCTCGACAACCGCGCGGCAGGGGTCATCGACTTCATCGAACTGGAGATCGGCGACGAACGCTGAACCTGCGCCGCGCGGTTATCTGAGGCTCAGCCAGCAGCGCGGCGGGAAGGGCAATCAGGAAATGGACGAGGCGCATGGACCCTCCGTGGCCATCACTGCGGTATGGCTAGGCATTTTCCCGATCCTGCGGGAAAAGCGATGCCGCTTCGCTTGCCGCACAGCGAAACAGGGCTAGCCTTATCAATGTGACTTTCTCCTATGGTGGTCACCAAAGCCCCGGGGGCCGCTCATCCCTCCGGGGCTTTCCCCCCGCCTGCTGCCTCTCCCCTCCTTGATACAGCAGCCCATCGCAGTTCAACGAGGAAACCCGATGAAACTCAGCATTGTCGCCCTGGGCCTGTTGTCCATGGCAGGGGTGCTCATCTGCACCTATCTGATCCTGAAATCGCTCAGCGCCATCTGATATCGCTCGTGCACGAAGCTGTGGATCGCCCATGGGCAGATCCAGCAGTCCGCGCGTAGGATGGGCAGGCCCGCTTCCTGCCCATTTTCCGCCAGGAAAAGAGAGGAATTCCTTTCCGAGATTTCCACAGAGGTCATGGATGAAAAAAAGCCCCCTGCTGATACTGAGCGTACTCCTCGCCGCGTGCGGCCCCGACAAGCTGATTTCCGACCTGCCGTCACCGAACGGGCAATACCACGTCGAGGTTCGGAAATGCCCGGAGAAAGGTTCGATCACCTGGGGCGAAGAAATACAGGTCTCCCTCCTCGAAACCGGGAAATCGGAAAAGTGCCATGCAGTCGTGCGGTCGCTGGCGCAATTCGACCTGCGCGCATCCGCGGACCAATTGCAACTGGAGTGGCTGTCCGATACGGAACTCAGGGCCTGGCACCCTAGCTTCGAGCCCGGGAACCAACCGAACGGCTCGCGCCTGAAGCGCGATGCGCCGGTGAAGATGGTCTTTGCGCCGAAGCGCTGAGCCGCTCGAAAAGCTGTCCTGGCATACCGACCATACGCCACGACAGTCGGAGGCAAGCCAAATAAAAGGTTTACGCGTCATTTCAGGACCCAGGTGCTTCCATTGCTCCATAGCTCGGCATACTGCCCATTGATCAAGGTCAGGCTGCTTCCTGTGTTGGTGTAGCTACCGTAGGTACTGCCCGTGATTCCTCCAGCCAGTGCCGTGACGTTGATGCTGCCGCTCGAACCATTCCTGATCCTGAAGACACAGCCCGAGGCAAGAGCGGCCTCCGGCAGTACGAATCCTCCGCTCCCCGTCAACTCGACCATTTGTCCGACATAATCCGTTCCTGCGATTGCTGAGGACGAGGACAAGGACACCATCGGCAGCTCGCTCCACCCTACGCCTCCTTGTACTTTCGTACGTAACGGCAAAACAGCAGGATAGCCATGTCGGTTGACGTAGACATTCCTCACCTTGGCGATTGTAGGAGCCGCCGCTATTCCCATGGTCCACACGGGTCGAATGAGCTGTTGGTTATCGTCGAAGACGGTCAGCCCATCCACTTCGAAATTGCCCTTTGGTTCAATCACTTCCATGGAGTCAGAAGAGTCCTGCCAGACTCCGCATCGATTTATGTTTCCCGTGGCCACGCCGAAGTTCACATTTCTTATCGTGACATCCCTGATGAGTACCGGCGCGTTTCTGGCGCTCCAGTTGCGGAAACGCATAGCGCTGCCAAAAGGCTCGTCGACAACGATGCCAACCAGTTGGATCAGACCCGACATAGTGTTTTTCGGAGAGAGACCCCCTCCATATATGAAACCCACTCCGCCATTCTTCGCCCCGTATTGAGTAGCCGAACCGTCTCGTCGGGACTGGAATCCGGACACCCTGACGGAGACAGGGGAGTCCGTATTCGGGATGGTGAACTGGACTCCGTTCCCAGCATTGCCCTCGCTCGAACAACCGATCAGGTTGATATCTTCGATGAAGTAACCGCTTCCTTCATTGGGCTCTATGTCGAAGGCCGCCCAGGGTCCATTGGCTGATGCACCAAGTCCATTGGTATTCGTGTTAGTCGCTCGGCAATTCAGCAGCGTCGCGCGCCTGGCATTGATGACCGAAAAGCCATTGCGTCCATTGAAGTTGCAAAGGACTCGGTCGATGCGTACGTCTTCGCTTGGTCGCCCCGCATCGCCGGTAACGGCCAATCCATCACCGGAGAACGCGTTGATTGTCAGGTCCTGGACCAGGACTTTTTTCGAGCCATAGATGAAAAGTCCATATCGACCTTCGCCGCTGCGTGCCTCGTTCTTCTGTCCATTGATCTGCATTCCATTGCCGAAGATGAACACATTGCTCTGTCCGGCCATGCTGATGAACGGCTGGACATCCATCGTCACCGTACCGGGCTCCTGGAGAATGACAGTCCGGCTGGTTCCGGCGATGATCTGGTCCGAACCGATAACCAATGGACCGGAGCGAACGGTCGCCGGGGGAAACATGGCCGTGTAACCGATGTGGGCCGCAGAGCCTTCGTTCGAACGGGTTTGTTGCAGAAGCTTTTGCGCTGGCGCGGTAGCGAGTTCCCCCGGCAGCCAGCCGAACCATTCGAGGCGAATACCATAACCTTCGATTTTGCGGACAAAGCAGCCAAAGGCGGACGGCTCAGTTTCCCCCGAGCCATCCAGATAGCCAGCCAACCCCGTCTGGGCAGTGTACGCAGGAACAGTGGGGCTGATGATAGTCCCGCCGTTGTGGCGATTCCGCGCAACCGCCCCATCCCAGTAGAACCTGCCACCACCAGTGGTAATACCGGGTCTGTGGCCTTGAACGATGTACTCATGGGTGTAGCTTTGCGGAACATCTGGAAGATCGGCCAGGCTGGCTAAAACCATTGCCGATCTGCCTATAAGTGATGCGCCCTTTACGAGGTCGGTTTCGTCAATCAACGCATTCCATCGCTCATCGCTAGGGTCTCCTACTGTGGCCCCCACCATGGAACCGGTCGTGTCGTAGCTCATGCTTCCTCCTGAAAAATCCGTTTCGCACTTCACCGGGAGAAGGGCAGCCGCAATCGCCATGCTCCCTTGTCAGCAGCCCATGATATGACCGGGATCGTGACAAAGCCCCACCGCCCCAAGTCCTCTGAGCCCCATCGCACCGTGACATCAACTTCCGTCCCAAGCTCGGCATCATTCCTGCGAAAACGAAGCTACGCTACACGGTCTACTGGCGGGGCCGGCTGAACGTCCACCCATTGAAATGGACAACACACTCATTGCCCCCAGGAAAATGATGAAACGGCCCTCATGGCTTGTCGCTCTGCGGGTTGAGGGGAAGTACATCGGGCTAGACGCTGGCAAGGACATAACAAAGCGGCGCCATCCACAGCACCAGGTTGATCGTCCATTGCAGCGCTCTTTCGCGAGCGCTCCCCAGCTTTCGCTGCTGCAGCACGAATGCCAACGCAGTGGAATGCAGCAACAGGGCGCAGGCAGGAAAGACCAGCAGGTAGGCGAACAGCCCAGGCGCATTCATATTGGGATAGCTATGGCTGTCGAGCGATCGCCAGTACGCCACCAGGAAAGCGCTCGCGACCGCGAGGCTGAGCCCCAGGCTGATGCGGCTATACCACTTCATCGATACCCTCCCGACGCGCCTTCCGGACCTACGCCGATCGTCCCGGAAAACGGCCCGATCCGCCTCGCTTCACCCTGCTTCAGTCAGAGCGGCTCAGGGCTTCCGGGGCTCGTTGCCGAGCAGACGATCGAGTTCGCCCATGACGCGATCGCTCTTGGCCTCTTCGAGCTTGCGCCGGGCCTCGGCGAGATTGGCCTGGGCGCGCTCCATCTCGACCATGCCGACGGCGGTGATCACCGCCTGCAATGGCACGCCCCTGCCGGTGGAGCGCATGCCGTTGCGTTCGCGTTGCTGCGGCGCGCAGATGAACTGGAGGACAGCCTCATGGCTTTCGTTGGGCAGCGGGGTCCAGCCCTTGGCGAAGGTGAACTGGAGGTTCGTGGGTTGCCCGTTGTTGGAGAAGGTCTTGGCGTTGACCACCTTCACCTCTCGCGTATCGCAGCGGTACTGGTGCGCGCTGAGCAGATGGAAAGAGTCGAACAGCATGGCGATCTGCACCTGCCAGGCGTTTTCCATACCCGGCACCGGTGCCAGCGAATCGGCATCGGCCAGGAACACGTCAAGCTCGGCAGGGTCATCGCCCTTGTGTACCACCCACCAGTCTTCGGCCCAGGCATGGCCGGATGCGGCCAGCAGCGCGGAGCACAGCCAAGTCACGGCACTGCGGGAAACCTTGCGATAGACGTTCATGTCACCTTCCTTTGTGGGGAAACGCTTCCCTGCCGATCGTGGATAGGGGCGGCACCCGGCGCCCCTGAGCGAACACCCGCTATTTCAATGACAGCGGCACGCCCCAGACCGGGTCTTCCATGCCCTGCTTGCGCAGCGGTGTGATCTGCAGGGGCTGGAGCCTGGACAGCAGTTGCCGGTGCTTGTCGCTCAGGGCCCGCTGGGCGATCAAGGACTGGCTGAAGTCCATCGGCGCCGGCCAGGTGTAGACGGTCAGGTTTTCCAATGGGCATTCGATCTTCTTCGGATCGATCGCCCGGCACTTCGACTGCTGGTACTTGTAGCCGGGGGTCTTGAGGTGCATGCGCGGGGCCAGCAGCAATTGCCCGCCCTGCACGCTGAAGCTGGCCAGCGCCTTGTCGACCGGCAGGCGTGCCTGGATCTTGATCGAAGGTACGTCGCGGGAGTCGGTCTGCTGGTAATAGCCGGCCTGGGAGCCCTGGGTCGTCTGCGTATATTGCTGCTCGCCCCAGCTCACGCAGGCGCCCGAGGCCACATGCACGGCGGTGCAGACCTTCTCGGTCTTGATCTCGCTGCCATAGGTGGCATCTTTCCAGACTTCTTCCCGGTAGTACTCGCGATACAGCTCGGGGGACAGGTACGCGGTGCCGTTGGCGCCATGGCCCGAACCGGGCGGACCGCTGCGGGCGCCTACCTGGTCGAGCAAGCCATGGATCTGGTAGTCGTCGCCGCCGGTCAGCAGGTACTTGCCGGGCGGCAGGATATGCACCTCGAAGGCCTTGAACAGATAGGTCTCGTCGGGCTTCCGCTGCAGCGCGTTGGTCTGGAACTTGCGACCGAAGGTCACCTTCGGGTCCTTCTCGTACTCCCAGATCGCCGTTGGCGTCCACTGGGTCATGGTCAGGGCATCGCTCAGGGACTTGTGCGGCATCACGTCGGCCACCAGTACCACGGCCATGTTCCCTTTCAGCGCCTGGTCGACCAGGTCCAACATCTGCGCGTTGCGCGGATCGTCCATGCTGCCATAGGCGCCCGAATCGAGTTCCGACACGCAACCGGAAAGGCAAAGCAGCAAGGCGGCGGAAAGGGCAAAACGCGGGCGGGGCAGTCTCATGCATCGATCCTTGATAGAGGCTGGTGCGGGTCGTCGGACGGCCCATCTTACTGGCCCCAGCCTGGATCGCAATATTTCAAATGAACTAGGTCGGCAGGGGCACACCGGCAGGGCCAGGAGCTGCCACGGCCCGCCGGCCCTCGTTGGTTCGGCTCCTCCCGATCAGACTGCCCACAACCGGCTGCAGACCTTCAGGCGTCGGAATCGGCGCCGCCTGGCATGCCCCTCCTCGGGAAACGAGACCGAATCGCCCTGCCCGGCCGGCATCACTCAGGAAGAATGGTGATTCCGCGTGCCCTGAGACTGCGCCGGTCTTTTCGGAGAGTTTCCAGCAACCGGTCCCTTGTCTCCCGGACGTGCGATTCGACCATCCCCGCGGCGCGTTCGATATCGCATGCCCTCAAGGCGGCGATGATGGCGCGATGCTCGGCCCAGCCGTGATGTTCCGGTTGGCTCTCCAACCATCTGACACGCTGGAGGCGCGTCAGGGCCTCGCCGAGCCCCCGACTGATGAATTCATTGCGGGCCAAACCGGCAATCCAAAGGTGGAATTGGCGTCCGGCAGACTCGGTCTCTTCTGCCGAGGCATTTATCGGCACCGCATCCAGTATGGCCTCCCCCTCCCGGAAATAGCTTTCTTCCGCCTCTTTTCCACCGAGGCGAACTGCCGTTACCTCAAGCATCTCCCGGTATACGAACAATTGTTCTATTTCCTGAAGATCGATGGGCGGCACCAGCCATCCCCGGCCCTCCCTCGCAACGAGACCTTCAGCCTCAAGACGAACCAGTGCCGTGCGGATAGAGCTTCGCGAGGCCCCTGTCTGCCCTTCGAGCCAGCGCTCCGTCAGGCGCTCTCCAGGGCCGATCTCCATATCCAGAATCAAGCGGCGCAGCCGCTCTTCAGCCTGCTGAATGACCGTCATTAGGTGCCTCCGATTGACAGATCCATTGGCCAACGTCAATGTATACCAAATTGGTATACCAAATTGACTGTGTGGTATCGAGTGTCTCTGATCGGAGTCTGCTGATGCAAGGCAACATGAACGAACCCGCTATCGACTGCTGGCAACGCAACCTCGCCGTGTGCTTGTTCGGAGCCTTCACCACCGTCTTCGCCATGACACTTATCCTGCCGTTCCTCCCGGTCTACATAGGTCAACTCGGGGTATCGGGCCACGCTGCAATCGTGCAGTGGTCGGGTATCGCCTACGCCGCCACTTTCGTCACCGCCGGGTTGGTAGCACCGCTTTGGGGGATGCTTGGCGACCGCTACGGTCGCAAGCCCATGCTGGTCCGAGCTAGCCTGGGAATGGCGATCACCATGTTGCTGATGGGGCTGGCCTCCGATATCTGGCAATTCATCGGCTTGCGCTTGTTGGCGGGAATCGCCGGCGGGTACTCGTCGGGGGCAACGATCCTGGTCGCGGTGCAAGCTCCGAAATCCCGTTCGGCATGGGCATTGGGTCTTCTTTCCTCGGGCGTGATGGCCGGCAATCTGTTAGGGCCGCTGGTTGGCGGCTTCCTGCCTCCTCTGATCGGCATACGAGCCACATTCTGGGGCGCCAGTGGATTGATCTTCATTGCGTTTGTCTTCACGACCTTCATGTTGCGCGAGACTGCACGCCCCTCCGTCCCCGCCGTCGAAGAACCTCCCAAGGTCGGTTGGTCGAATATGCCCAACAAGGCGGTGATCCTCGCCATGCTGGCGACAGGCCTGCTGCTGATGATTGCCAACATGTCGGTCGAACCGATTATCACCGTCTATATCGAAACGCTGCTCGAGGACTCGAGGCGGGTGACGTCTGTGGCGGGTCTGGCCATGTCGGCGGCAGCGCTCGGAAGCATCATCTCCGCGACCTATCTGGGTAAGGTGGCCGACCGGATTGGCTACGGCGTCATCATGATAGCCGCGCTGAGCGTCGCGGCCGTCCTGCTGATTCCCCAGGCTTTCGTATATGCGGGGTGGCAACTCATCGCCCTGCGCTTCCTGATGGGCATGGCGCTTGGCGGCCTGCTTCCGTGCATGGCCGCTGTAATCCGCCATAGCGTCCCGGAGCGATTCGTCGGCTCGGCAATGGGCTGGTCGCTATCCGCGCAATTCGCCGGCCAGGTAATCGGGCCGGTAATCGGAGGGTTCGTCGGTGGCCAGTTCGGGATGCGCAGCGTTTTCCTGGTAACCAGCCTGTTGATGCTGGCAGGGGCGCTATTCAACTGGCGAGCCCTTGGGCACTCCACCCGCTAGACGGTTTTCCACCACCCAGAGGTCGTCATGACTGAGCTCGTGCTTGAATCTCCCTTTAATTCCGCCCTGCTGCTGATGGATTTCCAGGAATTCGTGCTGAACAACTTCGTGCCCGCACCTCGCGCAGCCGAGGTAGTGGCCCGCACCTCCAGATTTCTTTCCAGGGTACGGCAAACCGATATGCTTGTAGTTCATGTAACGGTGGGCTGCCTGCCCGATGGTCCGCCAATGGACAGGCGCAACAGGCTATTCCGCGAGCTACGTGAAAGTGGCTTGATCGAACCGGGAAGCCCCGGGTTGGCGATCACCGCCGCCTTGCAGCCGATCGAAAGCGAACCGGTCATTACGAAGAGTCGCGTCGGCGCCTTCACGGGTACGGAACTGGACGAGCTTCTCTGGGCGCATGATATTGAAACATTGCTCATCGCTGGAGCCACTACCTCAGGCGTAGTGCTGACGACGGTTCGCCAGGCGTTCGATCTGGACTACCAGTTGGTTGTGCTCAGAGACGGCTGTGTCGATGGCGATGCAGAGTTGCATGACTACCTCATGGCCAGAGTCATTTCCGACCACGCCACGATCACCGAAATCGATGAAGTGGCGAAAACTCTACGCATGTAGAGTGCGCCAGCCATACAGAAGCAACGGTCGTTCCCGCGTACCGCCGCCCAGACCCTTGGCAACTTCCCTCGCTCGATCCCACCTCCGATAAAAGCATCGGCGATGTGCTCGGCGACTCCTCGGGGCTATCGAAGCTGACCATCAGTAGCGTCAAGGCCACTCACCGGGAGCGCTCCTTTGGGCTGGAACCCGCCTCCCTGTCAAAAGGCTTTCAAGATCCGGGAGCTCGATACTATCGTCGAGCGCATGTAGAGAGGCCCAGTGGAGGGTAACGACTACCTCCTCGGGTCTGGCAACCATTTTGCCTGGCAGCGCCCCAGAAAATGGCGATCGAGTCCATCCCCACGAAAGATGTACCAGGGGCGGAGATTCTGGTCAGTGACTGAAAAACGGTGGCGGCCCAGGTCGAGAGGCTGATGGAGACATCATCCGAATCGAAGTACTGATGACAGCCTACGAGCCGTGCTGGAAAGCCTCGGGTTATCGGACACCGACGCTGGGCGGGTGGAACTGCTCATTACCGACGATATGGCAAAGGCCCCATCCCTGATAAAATCCCTCGCCCTGCTCCGCTCCCCCTACCGAAGTCCCGATGCGCCCAGAACCGACCAACGCCCCCGCCGCCCTCTCACGCCGATTCTCCGTTGCGCCGATGATGGATCGGTCAAACTAGAAAAAATTACCCAATAAAATCATATAGACACTGGATCAACTCAATTTGCTGTAGCAAATTCGTAGCAAGCCCCTCCCGGGCAAGCATTCTTTACCAGTCCCTCCACTGACACGACCGCTTCTCCTACGACCAGCTTTCCACTCGTCGCCTCCCCGAGAAAGACTGTATATTCATACAGCATAATTTCCGGCCCACCCGACCGCCGGAGATTTCCATGTCCTACTCCGACCCCAGGCATTGCCACAACCAGCGCGTCACCCAATGGCTTGCCGCGATACGGCAGCATGCCGCCTGGCTGTACGCCGCGGATGAGCAGTACCTGTACCTTGTGGCCGAGGCTAACGAGCTATACCAGTGCGGAATCGTGGGCCTGCAGGACCGCCACGACATGGTCACCGACGCCTTGGGGATGTACGGCTGGGCGATCGAGCACGGCATCACACGCGAGACGCACTACTGCGCGGACTGCTGCTACGACGTGCTCGACGGCGGCGTCGTCGTCGGGAGCGTGGACGACGAGGGCATCTACCACGGGCCCGCACCCGCACGACAGCGGCTGGGCTACCTCGGCCGGGATCCCTTGGACGGGATAACATACTTGCGCCTGGGCCAGACGCTTGAGCGCGCCGGCGTTGTGCGCGGTCTGGAGATCGAACTCGACGCCGGCGGCACGCTGCTGCTCCTCGAACAGATACCCGATGACTTCCGGCCATGGCGGTGGGACACCTGATCAAGCATCACCTTCAACGCTTGACGACCGCCAACCTGTCAAGCATTATAGTTTTCAACTAGATTGCTTGAATCGCCGAGAGGCGAGTCAAACCGTAGCATCAGAGGACCAACAGGGAGCTACTTATGTCGCTTACAAAATTTGGTATCGCCGTCCGAGAGTATCGGCGCCAATTGGGGCTGACACTCAGCACAATGGCTGCCTCGCTCAGCACCTCGCCTGCATTTCTAAGTGCCATGGAGACTGGTCGAAGCAAGATTCCAATGGAGTGGGTGGAAAAAATCTCTGAATATTTTGCCGTTAAGGGAATTCCAGTCAAAACCAGAGACCTCAAAGCGCTCGCGTGCGAAGACAACGAAAGCGTTTCTCTAGAGGGCCTGCCTCAACATCACAAAATGCTAATCGCAGGATTCGCCAACTCCGACCTCACCCAAGAACAGCTCGCCAACTTCGGCAAATTGCTCGCCGAAATCTACGAGGAGAAACCCAAAGATGACCGTTGAGGAATTGCCATACCGGATGAGGGGCCACAGGGTCCCCGAATTCTCCTCAGTTCAGATCCGAGCCGTTGCGCAAAAAGTTTGCGATGTGCTCCATCTGAGCCGGAGGTCATTCCGACCTGGAGCTGTGGAAAGCTTGGTCGCCGCGCTCGAGCACTACAGGATCTACGTTGACCCAATTGAAGATGAGGAATGGCTCGACGCCACGAGAGCAACGGTCAATCCGCAGACGGGAATGATCTATATGCCCCTAAAGCTCTACAACGAGCTGTGCCGCGGGAAGCCAGAAGCCATCCGAATCTTCCTACATGAATTGGGGCACATCATCCTGTGCCACAAACCAATGCTTCACTTCTCGGAGGGCCCGAGTAAAAAGGAGTTCGATTCGGAGTGGCAGGCCGATCTTTTTGCGGACTCGGTGATCGAGCACCTCAACCTGCCAAGGTTTGACGGTCAGATGGAATTCAAGTTCTGACCACTTACGTTTGCGGCGTAAGCAGTCAGAACCTGGTGGTTGGCAACCCAACCAAAGAAGTACTCCACCCGCTTCTTGCAAATCGCAAGGAAGTGTGATAGCGGAGGCTCCCTACGCAAGAGCCAAGTCTATACACATCTTTGCGGTTTGTCCAGAAAAGGCAAGTGGTGGCAACCCCCCGAAAGGAGATAGGTCATGACCTACACCGACGAACGGGGCACCTTCATCCTCCGCTGGACACGCCGCTTGAAAAACGGCCAGATCCAGCGCGCGGTGGGCAAGCCCTTCAAAATCTACATCAGCTGATGCAGTAGCCCCAAAAGGGAATGGCCATGCGGCCATTCCCTTCCCTTCTCCAGCAACCCCACTGTATGCTTAACATTGGGTTGTATATCAGCGCTCCGCTTCGTAAGCAGCAACGCCTGAGCCGACGGCGATCCATCCATCTGGCGAGTGCGCGGTGTCGCAGATCGATACGTCCACCGTCTGGCCTTCCTTGGGCTCGGCTGGAAGGATCGCCGCAGTACGCCGCAGGTCGTTCGAAGACGGCGCGAAAGTGCTTTCAGAGCAGTGGAATGCCCATATCCCGTGTTTTCCGGAACTGCCTATCTGGCGGTCCAGCTTTAACGTCCACTTCCCCGCCAATCGAATCACCAGCATCGCCCTGCTCCGTAGGAAAATGCCGTAGTCTACAACTTCAGGGGCACACCATGTTCCCGCCTACGAACTCGCACGCCGGCCCACCATTCGCTGGGAAGTGAGTATTTCCAGCGCCTCGGTTGTACCGGACGCCGTTGCTATCCCAGCACCCGCCAGGATCGCAATTCGTAATCACGCCAGGTGCTTGCCGAGCCGCTGGCGCCGGCAGGACTTGCCGTGGCCTGCCATCAGTTTTCCCCGCCCGGGCTGGGGGTTCCTCACCGCCGACGACAGTAACCGGAACGCCAGGAGAGCCGCCCCTGCTTCGTTCCGGCCGCTGCTCGCGGTACTGGGTGCTGTCGAGGGTGTTCGCGGGGGCGACATCAATGGCCGAGGACGAGTGACCGTCCGCGCAACCTTGATCCGAAAATGTGACCTTTCCAGCGGCATCGACGCATCGGTATACCTGAGCTGCCGAAGCTGAAGGGAAAGACAGCAAAGCGAGCACGGCAAGTGAGGCCGTTGCTCGATAGAAACCCTTGAGGTGCTGCATGACCAACTTCCTTTGGTTGAAGCTCCGTACGTATCAAGCGTACCAGCATCAGCCATGCAGCGCTGTCTTATGGCGCTGCGGATTCCAGCGCCTTGATTCGGGTGGAAAGCGCGGTAAATGCAGTTTGCAGATCCGGTGCTGCCGCCAGACCGCTACCAGCGTCTTCGGCGATTGCATGGTTGTGGTTGCCAGCCGCTGCGGTAGTAGCGGTTATACCGATCGCAAGGCTGGATGTTCCCGCGCCAATAGCCACCCTTGCTGTTGCGGCATCAGCACCAGCCGCAATAACAGCCGGTTTCCCTGTCACATCCCCCCAGGCAGGCGCATAGTTTCCCGCTTTGGCGGTGGTTGCGGTAATGCCCAACTGCAGATTAGAAGTGCCGGCCCCGATTGCTGCACGCCCGTCTTCCTCGTTGACGGCCGTCAGCAGAGATTTGCCGATGACAGAAGCATCGGCGATGTCCTCCACCACGATGGTGACAGGTCCGGTGCCACTACCATCCGGCGTGCCCTTGACCAAAGCCTGGTAGACGGCCTTGTCGTCGGGATAAAGCAGGATAGGCGCACCGAGCGGCTGCCAGCCATCGGCGATGGCCTCGGTCATGAAGCGCTCGATCTGGTCGATAGGCGCCTTAAGCACCCGATATGCGGTGTAGGCCATTGTTTCCTCCCTACGGGGTCGGCTCTTGGGGAATCAACCGGGCGCGACACGAGTTGTAGGCCGCGCTCAGGGTTTCGACTTCGCTCAGGGAGTCGTTAAAGCGTCGAGAATTTTCTTCCGGTAGTAGCCCGTAGGCCGAGGCGGCGTCTCCTGCACCAGCTTCGGCGGCGCCGGCTGCGTCACCTGCGGCGCCACCACTACAGCCCCCACCTGCGGCGGGGACGATGCGCACGCGCACAGGGCGGTCGCGCAGCTCACCAGCAAGGCGAGCGATTTCAGCCTGAGCATCGTTGTCCTTCCTCTCTTGGTCGGCAGCGGCCTTATTGAGCGCTGCCTGTTTCATGTCGCGCTGCGCGGTCAGCTCGGCCAGCTTGGCGTCCGCCTGTTCGCGCTGCTGACGCACCTGGCCTGCCAGCTCGCCGTACTCGCGCAGCATGGACGCGCGCCCGGCGAGGTAGCCCATGCTGACCAGCAGCGCCGAGGCGAGCAGGGCCAACACCGCGCCGACGATCCATTCCTTGATGGTCCCCATGCGTCACTCCTGCGCGGCTATGCACTGCGCATGCCGCTCCTGCTGCCGGGTCCAGACGCCTTTGCAGCCCATCGGCCCCCAGTTCTTCGGCTGCGAGCAATCGCGCCCGCCCTGGTTGCGCCACTTCAGCAGGTCGTCACAGGCCTGTCGGTAGTTGCCGGCCAGCAGGTCGCGGCGCATCGAACTACCGCGCCAGTTGGTGATGCCGAACTGGCCCGTGAAATCCAGGTACAGGTCGTACTCCTCCTGGAACAGCTTCACGCCGGGCAGCGAGGCGCGGAACTGCTGTTCGTCCTTCGCCATCAGGCTGCGCGCCAGTTGTTCGCCGCGCTGGCGGGTGATCGGCGGATCGGTCAGCTTCACCGATTGGCCATTCTCGTAGCGGGTGGAGCCGTAACCGATGGTCGGAACGTCGCCCTTGGTCGGCACGTATGGTTTCGCGCTGAAATCCTCCGACTTCATCCAGGCGCCGAAGCCGGCCAGGCTGACGGTCAGCGCGGCAACCAGCACGCGGTTACGGCTGTTCGACATCGCAACGCCCCCGGATGGCCTCTATGCGGGCAGCGCTCTCGGCTGATTCGCGGCGGTCGCGGCGAACCTGGAAATAGATATTGGCCAGCAGACCGATGACGGCGACCAGCACGCCGATCAGCCCCACCCAGTTGATCTGCGCCAGCCAGCCCAACGCGCCCGCAAGGGCGCCAGCCAGCGTGGTCTTGTTGGCCACCGAAACGCCCACCACCTCTACCGCCATTCCGGCCCTCTCCGACATAACTCCATCCTCCAAAGGCCGGGGCATCACGCCCCGGCTTCTTGGGCAGGTAGTTTTCGGTACAGCCAGAGAACGGCAAATCCTTACAGGGGGTTCAGTCCAGCGTTGCGCGGGTGCGCTCCAGATCCTCTCGCATCTGCTGCCGCATCGCTTTCGGTGCGGTCTTCGCTATCCGTTCGTCCTTCGATAGCGACATTTCGCGGACTCGTCGCATGATGTCTGGCACTCGGATGGCCATTGGCTGGTCAGGGTTGCGCCGATTCCAGTCGGCTATTGCTTGCCGCGCGCGCTCAACCTTGCCCTGGTCTTTCTCGAAGATGCCGGCCGCCCACATGCTGCGAATTTCCTGGGCTTTCAAGTTGTAGAAGGCCTTTGCTTTCTGGTTGAGCATGTTGGCCCCTTGGATAGTGGCTACGCTGGCCGGCTGGAAGCCGATGGACTTCATAGCGGCCTCGAGCACGTTGGTGTCGAGCACCTTGTAGCCCTTGGCGTCCCTGTACATGCCAGTGGCCAGCATATCCACGCCTTTGGCCGCATTTCGCACCGCGCCCGGCGACATCTCCAGGATACCGCTGCCGATATCACCTCCCAGCACCTTGCGAGTACCACTCGCTATTCGGCTGGCAAAGTCTCCCATCGGGCCAGCTATTTCCAGGACGTCTCGCGTATGGCTGGTCTTTTCAGTTAGCAGACCGGTTCCGGGTATCAGGTTCCCCATACCCAGCCGGCCCGATACATCGAGCGGAGCCCCAGGCAGCCCGGACACCCCGCGATCAATGAAGTCGGCAAGCACCCGACCGAACAGACTTTCCAGAAACTCCTGTTTGGCCTTCGCGGTAGAAAAGTTGTAGCCCATGAGTTGCGCCGCACCGTCGATCAGGTCTTCGGCGTCTTCGGCGAACGGCAAGCCACCGGCGCCGCCGACGAGCAGCAGCATGCCGATCATCAGGGCAGCAGCCTTCCGACCGTCCTTGCGCTCCTGCGAACCAGGCTCACCCTGATTCCACAAGCGATGCATCAGCTCAAGATAGGCCACGCTGTACGTCTTGAAGGTCATCAAGGTGCCGCCGACGGCACCACGCCCCCAGCGCATCTTGCTGGCCTTGGAGTATACGAACTGCGTCTCGCGCACGGCCCGGCGCGCGAACTCATCAGGATTGGCCATGTTCTGCGCTTTGGCGATGCGATACGACGCGATGTAGGTCATGCGGCGGTTGATCTGCTCTGCGGCGCCGAACAACTTGCCCCAGGCCATCGACAGGCGCGCCACGCTGTTGGACGCAAGTGCTCGAGCATCACCCAAGCGCGTCCCGTCCCCCGCGCGCAGCGAGCCGCTGCCGCGGGCCTGCGCCATCAACTGGTGGACCTCCTGCGGGGACACCACCCCATCATCTTCGGCGCGCTTTAATGCCCGGGCCAGGTCCGGCTCGAACTGATAGGACCGATGCGCCATCTGACGTGCTGCACGCCCCAGTTCCGTCGCAGCGCGCTTCACCCCGCAATACTGACTCAGCCAGGGAAAAGTCACTTGGACCGGTTGGGTCATGTTGACGAAGGCAGACGCGACGGAGCCGCCGAGGTACTGTGCAAACAGCAGTCCGCGCACCGCCTGCCCCTCCTCTTGCGGGTTCTTGATGTAGTCGGCCAGCCGTACCGCGGCGTCCTTCAGTTCGCCCTGCGCCTGCGGGATGCCGTTCACAGCCTCGGAAAGGTCGCCCATGTGCAGGCCGGCGGCGGTTTGCCGCGCATTGGAGTATACGAACGAAGCCAGTACCCGCCCTACGTCCTCGCTATAACCAGCGATGCCCTTTCGGTGAATAAGCCGGCGCATTGCGCTGCGGTTGGTCTTTGTCAGGCGCAGGTAGTCTTGGAAAGCCTGATCACGTGCGCTATCGCCCTGTGAGTCGAAACCGAGGGCGTTGCCGAACAGTTCCAGCGTTTCCGGTGTGATGCCAGCGAATAGCTTGTACGCTTCCTCGGACAGGGTGCCCTGGCTCACGGTGGCGCCAGGAAACGCGCCACGCATCTGCTCGGCCATCTGGTTGGCCTCGCGCTTCGTCTCGAACAGGCTGAAGTATTCACGCTGACCGTCCTGACCCACCACGTCCACTGTGTACTTGCCGAAGCGCGACAGCGGTGCATAGCCCTCGCCCTGCAACTGGGCGACCTTCTCGGCGCGATCCGTCATGCCGTGTGCCAGGTTCAGCAGGTTCGTGGCGCGTTCCGGCCATGCATCAGCCATCTGCGCCAGGTGGTCGCGCAGTATCGCGGCGCCCTCCTGCGCATCGGCCGCGTCCATCACCTGGTCGCGCAGTTCCTTCACATCCTCGCCGCCGAAGCGCAGCATGTCGGCGCGGGCCATGGTGTCCAGGCTACGGTCGGTGGCGGCGCGGAACTCGCGGTACAGCGCGACCTGAGCATCGTTGAGCTTCCATATGTCGCGCAGCTCAGCGTCGGTCCAGACGATGCCTGCCTTGAGCATCTGCGACTCGTAGCGGCTGTCGATCATCTTGGCGAACTGCTCGGGGCTCAGGCCGCGCCAGGCGCGCAGCAGTCCCTCGGGAATCTTGCCCTGCTTCCGCAGGATGTCCGCCTTCTCGTCGGCCGTCAGACGCATGGCGCGCTCAGCCAGCGAATCGACGCGCACCGGCTTGCCGTCCACGTCGCGCGCCCACATCAGCGTGCCCTCGAATACCGGCTTGGCCACCGCCTTGTTGTCCTCAGCGCCCACCGGGGACTTTGCGATGTCGCGCCAGGTTTCCAGCTTCGGCAGCAGTTTCGGCGCCAGATCAGCCGCATCGCTGGCGTAATAACTCACGTCATCGATGAATCCTTGCGCCGACTCGAAGACCGGTTTGAATGCCGGGGAACGCTCTGCGAGGTTGTACATGGTGCCGATGGTCTTGTGCCACCAGGACAGGCCTCCCGGAGCGCTGAAGGTCTTGTTCAGTTCGGCGGTAGCCTTGCTGGTGAGTTCGCGCAGACCGGAGCGACTGAACTGCGGACCTTCGGGTTCATTCAGGCTTGCGGTCAGCAGCCGCTGGAGTACACTGGCTACGTCTCCTGAACTGGACGAGCCGGAAGGCTGCACTGCCATCGTGGCATCAGCACCGGATACTCGACGGTTCAGGAGATATTCTTTTGTGGCCACCGAATGCAGATACATGCGCTGCATGTTCGGATCGCGGCGCACCAACACGGTCACGATGTCATCCTTATCGTCGATCACCACCGGCGCCGATACGTAGAAACTCTCCCCCTTCTCATAGTCCGCGCGGTGAACCACCACACCTCGCTCCAGCACGTCCTTGACGGCCGCGAACGCCGAGAACTTGTATGGGTTGGCCTTGCCATGCGCCATCGAGTCGCGCACAGCGCGCATATCCAGCACCACATCGCCCAGGTCCGGGTTCACTGCCTTGCCACCTTGAGACTCGAATAGCTTCGCCGCCCACTCGCGAACCGCAGCGAAGCCCTGTGGTGCTTCATTCCCCTCCAGGATGGCCACCGGCGGACCTTGCAGCACGCGCGCCTTGCGCATGTCGTCCTGGCTCATGGCTAGGCCGTCGCCCCGTACCCGGCCTTCGGCGGCGCTTTCCACACCAGCCATCGCATATCGCACCAGATCGTCCACGCTGATACGGCCAACCGGCAGACCGTGGCGCAGCATCCACTGACGGATGTTGGCCAGGAACCTACGCAGGAAGTCACCCACCTGCTTGCCCAGCGCACTGTCTACCCAGGACAGGAACCGGCTATCAGCCTCGGCGAACCCCTGCTCTCGCCCTTCAATAACAGCCTGCTCCACGATATACGGAGCGGCCTCCTTCATGTTGCGGCTCTCGCCGGCCTCGATCATGCGGCTGGCCACACGGTCCAGGAAGGTGCGCAGTTCGGCGCTCCGGACTTTGCCGCGATTCATCAGCATGGCGTGGGCAGCCTGGTCGAGATTCTGCCGCTGCTGGCCGTGAACCATTTCGTGAAGCACCACGGCCGGTGCGGTTACCGGATTCAGGTTCGGGCCGACCAGAAAAGTTAGACCTGATCTGGCATCGTAGAAGCCATTGATGCGCCCGCCATCCTCAAACAGTTGAACGGCATCGCTCAGTGCGGTACCGGATTTCCGCGCGTAGGTGTGCGCGATGCGCAACGGGTCGGCGCTGTCGATCACCACCAAGCCGCCCCGTTGTCCTTCCTTGCCGCGCTTCAGCATCTTGCGCACAGCCTGGCCCAGTGCTGGGAACTGCAGGTCGAAAGCACGCACCAGGCTTTGCGAGGTCATCGGCGGACGCCCCGTCAGGTTCTGCGGCAACGGGCCATTCTCGATGTCGCGGCCATTGAACGACACCAGCACCTGACTTTCAGGGATGTCCGCCGACTCATCGGGTGCAATGTCCCGGCGCAGGCGCGGCGTCATTTTCAGCCGAGCCTGCGTGTTGCGCGCCTCCACCTCTCCAGCCAAACGACGATAGGTAGCCGCACCAGTCTTGTCGAAGTTGCTGACGAAAGCCCTGGCCGAGCCGCCCATGGCGAAACCTTCCCGGATCTGTATCGCATGCTGGAGTTCGTGCAGGATCGCCGAGGCAACCTCGGTGCGGGGCATGTTCGCCTGAACCTCAACTTGGTTACCAGTGGCGAACCGGCGTAGGCGAGCCAGCGCAGTGACGCCCTCTGGCATCACTGCCACCGGGATACGCTGCAGGTCAGGATATGCAGCGAACAGTTGAGGATGGTTGAGCACATCGCCGACGGTCGGTCGACTGCGCTCGTCGTTGATCGCATTGAGGTGGGCCATATTGATGATGGCGCCAGCAGTCTCACCGGCCACGGCGATGCTGGCCTGATGATCGCTGATTTCGAAGCGCCACTTGCCATCAGCGCTACGGTGCCAGCCGGTATCTCGGCGAACGACCTCGGCGTTTTCGCCAATGGCGATGCGCTGCTGTGCTGTGCTCAGGGCATGCAGGTTGGCGCCGACAGCATTGCGTCCGGCGAACGAATACTGCACGGGCGGTTGTTCGCCGGGCTGCGGCGCTGGAGACTCTTCGGCTGCCGGCTTATCGATCACCACCATGCGCGCGTTCACGCCGGTATTGACGGGTAGCGCCGGGTCCATAAACGAACCCTCCGGCAGCCGTTCACTGGTGGCGCCCAGGCCGTCCAGCCAGGCGCGGAAGTTCTCGGCGGCCTTGTTGCTCTGGAAGAAGGCGCCTTCGCTCATGATGGCAACCAGGCGGCCGCCGGGCTTCAGCAGGCTGTAGGCGTGCTGTACGTGCTGGATGTCGCGCCCCTTGGAGAATGGCGGGTTCATCACGATACGGTCGTACTGCTTGCCGGACACGTCCATGAAGTCGGATCCGACCAGGTTGTAGCCCTTGGCCTCCAGCAACTCGCGGCGTTCGCCGGAAAGCTCCACCACGTCGGGCTCCACGCCGGTCTGCTCGCGGATCGCATCGGCCATATGGCCCATGCCGGCGGAAGGCTCCAGCACGTCCATGCCTCCCTGGATGTCGGCGGCGTCGATGGCTTCCTCGGTGACGACGGTCGAGGTCGGGAAGAAGTCCAGTCCGTCATTTCGGCGGCCGATCATGGACCGTTCCATTTCCCTGATCTTGTCGGGCTCGGCGGGCGCCTCGCGCAGCGCTACGAACTCGCGCAGTGCAGAGCGGTACTCGCTGCCGGTGAGGATGCCCATGCTCTCCAGGCGCTTGCGCTTTTCGTGCGCACTCTCCAGCGCCGACGGAACGTTGATCTTGCTGCCGCTGCGCCGACCCAGGGCCTGCACCAACTCGCCACCGAACTCGCCGGACAGCGTGATGCGCTTGTCGCCGTCGCCCTGCCAGAGTCCCAGCTTCATGGCTTCGCTGGGGGCCATGACGATGCGGTTCTGCCCGCGTTTCACCGGAAGCACGATGGCCTTGCCGGTGAGGCCGGAGCGGCGAATGGCACGTTCGGCATCCTCGCGGCTCTTGAAGTCGGCGAACTGGTCACCGCGGGTGAAGCGGCTGACGGACAGAAGGTTCTGCTTGGCCCAGTCGGTGTAGGCCTCGGTCACGTCGTCGGCGACCTTCTCCAGGCGCGCGGCCAGCTTCTTCAGGCCGTCCACGTCCGCCATCTGGCGCGCCAGGCTCGCTAGGTCGGAGCGCATGGCGGTGTAACTGGGGAAGGTGGAGTAGTCCACCGTCTCGGCGTCCACCGGCTCGCCGCGGTGTTTCTCCTGCTCGCCGTAAGTCGGGTACTTCGCACGAATCTGCGCGTCCTTCGCATTGCGCAGTTCCCGCGCCAGGAACTCCACTTGCACTTTCTGCCGCACGGTGTCCAGGAACTTGGCCTTGCCGCCCTCGATGGCATCGGCCAGGTTGTTCATGGTGGCGGCCAGTGCCTTGTCGGACCGCGCAGAGGCCTCGGCGCTGGCGGCCATCCGCGCACGGCGCTCGGTGTTCTGCTTGCGCTCGCGGTTCAGCGCTTCATCGGCCCGCTCGTTGAGGGCCTGAGCCATGGTGCGCAGTCGCTCGGCGGCGCCCTGACTGCGGTCATCCTCGAAGGCGTCGCGGCGCGCTTCTGCAACGGCCTGCGCGTCGGCGGTGTCGCCTGTCACCAACTTACGGAATGCTTCGGCCGCCTCGCGGGTGCGGAACTGGAAGCCGGGGACGGCGCCATTTCCACGATAACTGCTGTAGCTGCCGCCCAGCCGCTTCGCCGAATTGTTCAGGGTGTCGTAGTCCTCGCGGCTGACGCGCTCGGCCAGTTGCACAACGAACAGGTCATGCCCGTGCTTGGTGTGCTTCGTCTCGATGATGTCGCCGGCCGTAGTCTGCCCGGCGCTGGCTACGCGGATCTTGGCTTGTGCCTTGGCCTGCTCACGCAGGGCCTTAGTGCTCTCGGCCTCCAGTTCGTCGTAGCGAATACGCTGTTCCGGCGTCAGGCGCATGAACGCCTCCCGCAGGGACTCCCCGTGCGCCTCCATGTTGTAGCTCACTGCCTGGCGGAACTCGGCGAGGGTCTGCGGGTTGGCGACAGCCTTCTGCTGCGCTTCCCGGCGGGCCTGGACTTCCTGCTGCGCCTCGGCGACCTCGGCGGCGTGTGCCTTGATGTCGTCGTCGGTGGTGTTCGCCACCAGCTCGGCCAGCGCGCTGGCCTTGGCCTGGCGGTGCGCTTCTAGGCCGGCAGCCGACATCACGTAGCTGCTCGGGCCGTAGCTGCGGCCCAGCGCAAATTCCTCCAGCACGCGACCGGCCAGGGCATCGACAATCGCTGCCTTCTTCTCGTTGCGGTAGCGGTGGAAGAAGCTGTAGCCGCCTGACTTCAGCAGGTCATCCTTCTTCATAGTGCCCAGCTCGGCCACCAGGGCGTCGCGGGCGTTCTGCGTACGCTCGAATGCCTGGCGGAACTCGTCGGCGGTCGCCTCCCCACTGCGCGCGCGCTGCATGAGGGCTACATGCGCATCGAGCGTCGGGGTTTTCGAATCGCTGGGCTGCGCGGGCTCGGGCTTGGGTGCCTCTGCCGGTTCGGACTGGGGCCGGGCTGCATCCTCGGCGCGCACGAAATCGACCAGTTCACGCACGCGGCGTTTCGACTCCGGCACGCTCATGCCGCGCTCACGGAACAGCGCCGCCAGGTCGAACTTGTCGCTGGTCAGCACGCTGCCATCGGTCGGCGTCAACTTAATGCTGGTCGGGTAGCCATCCTTGCCGAAGTTCACCCCGGCAAGGTGCGCGGCCTTGGTGATCGCCACCGGCTCGCTGCCCTTCTTCCAGGACAGAATCCTGCGCATCAGGCTGCGGTCCCCGTCTTCCTTGCGCTGCGCCTTGTCGGCGCGGGCCTGCTCGGCGGCCTGGCGATCTGCCGCCTTTTCCTCGTCGGTACGGGCGTCCAGGGCCGCCTGGCGCACGCGATCCTGATTGGCCTTCTGCCAGGCCTCGAATGTGTCGATGGCGCGGTCGTAGGCGCTGTTGCGCCTGTCCGCCTGCTTGCTGTTCAGTCCAGAACGCCCGACAACATAACCGCTGTAGGTGCCGGCGCGCACGTTCATCAGGCGTCGGTACTGGGCCAGGTAATCGGCGCGCAATTCTCGTGCGGCTTGCTCCACGGCCGCCCGCTGAGCATCGGTGCGCGCCACGACAGCGCCCGCGTCGCGGGCCACGTCGATGTAGGTCTGGAACTCATCCGCATCGGACTTCGCTCGCTGGCTGCTGCTGTTCGAGATACCGGAGTAGCTGGCGGCGGCTTCCTTCAAGGGGAACTCATCGGCGGTTGGCGCTCCCTGTGTTGCGATACGGCCGGCCGGGCCGCGCTTCATGTCGCGCGCATCCGGCGCCGTCATGTGAGTGCGCTCGCTCTCGCCCGGGACATCCACCCAGGTGTCGCCTTCCTTGCGTACACTGCGCACCGTGACGGTCCAGCTTCCCGATTCGGTCGGGTTGTAGCTGATAACCCTGTCGTAGTTGGCGCCGTAGCTGCGCACCACGTTGCCGGGAGTGAAGTATTCGGCGCGAGCCTGAGTCTCCGCCTGGTACTTTTTCGCCAACACGCCGCGCAGCTTCTTCTTCGGTGCTTCACTGGCGGCCGGTGCACTTTCATTCACTGGCTTGGTGGTGTCGCCCTCCTTCAGCCAGGCCTTGAACTCGTCCACGCTCATATCGCGGACGGGGCCGACCTTCCAGCCGGCGTCGAAGTTTGAGCGATACGCGGCAACGGCAGCATCCTGGCTGTCGAAGCCCATCATCACCTTATGCTCATCGAACCCGCCCGACTGCTGGTCAAGCTGATCCACCACGTAGATGCGCGCCGCCTCGGGATTCGGGCCGATGTAGGCGTCCACCTGCTCGCCATCTGCGCCCTCGGTACGCTTGATGTAGCCGTAGTGGTCGCTCATGGTGTGGCGCCACTCGGAACCGTCTGGACGCTTGCCGGCGCGGTCGGATCCGCGCGGATTCTCCACCGTGATGTCCAGGCCCTGCACGCGGATATGGCCCTTGGCGTAGTTGCCGGCCTCCTTCTGCGCGTCACTGGGCTCGGGGCGGTCATTCTGCGGGCTGGTGGCAGCCTCGTGCGCAGCGGCCTCGATCTGCTCAGCGGTATCCGCCTGAACCGAGATAGTTTTTTCCACAGTTGCCGGCGGTCCGGCCTCAGCATTGATGTTCGGCGTGTTCGTGGCGCGCTGTTTGTCGTGGTAATCGACGACCTTGCGCGCGACCATTTCCATGCGAGCAGCACCAGCCGCCTCCAAACGGTCGGTGGGGCGGCGATCTCCACGGTCAGCGACCAGTCGCTCGAACTGATCCTTCCCTACCAGGTCAACAGCCTCCTTCATGGCCTGCACAGTTGGGATGGTGTATGCGCGCGCCTTCGGATCGACGTTGCTGTCATCGTCTAGGTAGCGCTGATCCACGCCTTGCGACGGTTCCTGCTTGACCGCATCACCACCCTCAGACTTCGGCGAAACCTTGTCCTGGCGTACCTTGACGATGGCGTCCTTCAGGTTGACCGAAGCGGCTACCGCAGGCGCGGCCGGTACGGGTTGCGCTGCCGGCGTAGGCTGCGCAGTCGGTTGTGCTGCTTGCGCTTCTGCTGGGCGTTGAGCTTCACCTGCATTACCTGCCTCCTTGAGTTGTACGCCGCGCTTGTCCAGCTCCTTCTGGAGCCTCGTGGTGCGTTTGTGGTCTGGGCCGTAGTGAGTAATGGCCTGCTCAATCTCGGCCACGCTCATGTCGGGAATCTTCTTGGCGATCACGCCCTTGATGTCGGCGGGCGCCTGCGCGGCATCGGCCTGCGCCTGCTGGGCGTCGGCGTTGATCTGCGCGGTCTGGATGCCCTGCTGCAAAGTGGTGGGGACCGGTTCGGCCTGCTTGGGCGCGATCTTCTCCAGTTCTGCCTGGAGCCGGTCGCGCTCGGCGATAAGGCGTGAATCCCAGCCGTTGGCGCGCGCGGTCTGCTGCACGTAGTCCAGTCGGCCGCGCAGATCCGTCTCGCGCTCGGTGTTCAGGCGCGCCATGTGAGCGTCGTCAATCTCGCCGGTTTCCGGGTTGATGCCGGCGCGGAACATGTCGTCTTGCACCTGACCTTGCAGCTCAATCTCCGCGTCAAGGGCGTTGTTCAGCATGGCCTCGTCGGGTTGCGCGTCCCTGGCCCTGTCGCCTTTCTTCGCTGCCTCGGCTGCCTGCTGGAGCGCGGCTTGTTGCACCATCTGGTCAGTTGCGCCACTGTCCACGGCCTGCGCAGCAGCACCAGACAGTGGCCCAGCAGCCGGGTCCAGGCCCATCTGCTCGGAGCGCTTTGGGGCCGCCGGGACCGGAGTCACATCGGTGACTTCACCTCGACGGATTCGGTCCAGACGTTCAGCCTCTTGCTGACGCTGTACCTGGGTAGCGGAGTTCTGGTCGACCGTGGTCCGGACCTGGCCGTCAGGACCAGCCTCATACACTGGAGCTGGGAGTGCCAGTGGCGGAGTCGTCTCGGTCTGCCCCTCAAGGCCCGGGGTACTCTCGAAGGTAGCGTCCGCATCAGCCAGGCCACGGGACGCTGCCGGCTGACCGCCATGCAGAACCGCCGCCGGCCCACCCATGGCCATCCCGGCCAGCGTTCCCATTACCATCGCTTCATCCAGGCCGCTGGCCCAGTCCCGTCCCAGCGCCAGGTTTTGCAGAACCTGCTCAGATGCGGACTGTGGCAGTTCCTCAAGGAAGCCCTCGGAGATTGCGCCCTCTATCACCTTCCGCGGAATGCTCTTCGCCGGCATGGACGCCAGCTCGCTGACCAGTTGTCCTGGGTTGGCACCACCAGCGAGGAGGGTATCCGCATCACCGATACCCAGTTTCTTGGCCAAGCTACCGCCGGCAAGGGAAAACAGACTTCCCAACACACCAGTGGCCACCGCAGCTCCCGACTGCGCCGGAGTGAGCAAGCCGTCATCAGTTTCTTGGCGGATCTGCTCTGCTTGCTGACCAGCCATCACCGCCCCTTCGCCAGCCGCGCCGGCTGCCACAGGTGCCAACGCTGGAGCCAGCGCCCGAACGCCACGACCAACCGCGCCCCCCGCCAACATGGAAGGCAAAGACTCCGCTACGGTGTTCACGACCATCGACGGGTTCTGTACAGCATGCAGCGTCTTGTCTACGACGCCATCAGCATCCTGAAAGTCCTGCTGTTGCTGTTTGTACTGATCGGTGTGCAGATCATTCAGGAAATCCTTCGCCTCCCGGGGCCGGAAGCCGAGCATGCCGTCCTGGTTCTCGAGGAACTTACCTACGCGGCCCTCTGTTGGGATATCAGCGAGGCCAACAGCCGCTTCCGGAACCCCAATCACCCCCTTGGCCACAGACAGGCCGAGGTCGCGCGCATGCCCTATAACACCGCGACCCTCTTCCCCCTTGCCAACCACCTCGTCGTTCGCACCGAAGTCCGCGGTATCCACGATCTTGTCGTTCTCGCCCCAGGTATCTGCCATGTCCTCTGTACTCTCTTAGCCCTTGACGCGCAGTTGGCCGTCTTTCATGTACTGGGTGCCCTTGGGAAGGGCCTCGTATTCGGCCGCAGTCTTCGGCTGCGGGATTCCGCCGGCGGCCGCTGCCGGCTGGCCCTGCTGGTCGATAAATTGGCCGGTCTGATTGTTGAGTACTCGTGCAGGGCGCGTCAGAAGTTGCATGGCCTGTGGGTCGTACTCCTGGCCGCCGGGTACCACGGTGAAGCGATTCGGAGCGTCCTTACCGGCTAGCACACGAATCTGTTCGGCGATCGCGGCTCGGTCTTCGGGAGCAGCCTTGTCGTACTGCTCGTACAGCTTCTCGATGCGCTGGGCGGCGCGGGTTTGGAAGCCCCTGGCCTCTTGCTCACCAGCCAGGCGCTGGCGATCGAGTTCGTTGGAGGCGAGGAAGCGCGCGCCCTGCCCCATTTCCTGTAGGGCCGCGCGCTGATTGGCGCCCTGCTGCTGCACCTGCTCCCGCGCCAAGGCCGTGTCGTTATTCGCTCGAGTGCTCGCCAGGGACGTAGCATTGCGGTCATCGCTCTGCTGCAGCCGGAACAGGTTGTCGATCTGGCGGGCAGTTAACTGCCCGTTCGGCGAACCGCGATAAGGTGTTGAGGCTGCATTCAAGGCGGCTTGGCGAACGCTATCGGCCCGAGAGCTATCGGGAACCACGGTTACCCGAGGCGCGCCGGAGTTACCGGCGTTGTACTGAGCCAACGCGTCCGGGGCCATCGGCGGTACCTGGGAGACAGAACTCGGCCTGAACCCCATACCAACATCAGGCGTTCGGGCCAGCAGGTTCTCCACTGCGCGTTGGTTTTGAGCACTCCGCTGACCACCTGGGGTGAACCCGGCAGCTTGAGCCTCCCCGTTAACGGTGTAGCCTGGGCGGATTGTTGTACCGGAGAAGCTGTTACCCACTCGCGTCACGTTGTTGGGCAGGTCCGAGCCTCCGGCGCTTGGCATAGCGGCTCCAGTATTCGCCGCCGACTCCAGCGCCCCGGTTGGCGCACCAGCAGCCGGCAACACCTGGCCTCGCCCCAGCGCAGCACTGGAACTTGGCGCCGCTGCACCCTGGGCTGCCTGCTGACCACGAAGCGCCGGCGGAGTGTCATTCCATCCGAATAGCCCTTTACCGAAGTTGACCACCGGTTCCGCCAGTCGACCGACATCCTCACCAGCATCAGCGAACGCTGCGGGAACCGCCGCAAGGGCCCCACGCACGCCAGTTCCAAAGCCACGGGCATACTCACCCGATGCCCACTGCTGCGCTACGTCGTCACCCGTCCCGCGAAGAACCGAATCGGTTCGCCAGCCTGGTCCCTCGGTGCGGTATTGCGGAGTGAAACCAGCAGCTTTAGATCGATCAGGGCCCGTTACCGGTTGATCAAACTGAGCCTGCATCCTTGCAGCTCTGGCCGGGTCATTACCTTGTCGCGAGGGCGCGAAGCCTTGCGCCGACGGCGCATCTGGCAGCGCACCGGACTGCGCCACAGCCTGTTGCTGTCGGGCTGCATCCGAACGTGCCTGGGCGTTGGCGGTATAGAGGTTGTCGCTGTAGCCAGGCGCCACTCCTGGCTGAAGATTCGCGGCATCAGCAGTGCGCTGCCGATGCACAGCCATTGCTTGCCGTTCAGCATCGATATTGGCCTGCGCCCTTGCCATGGTGGGGTCTGCACTGTAGCCGCTGGTGGCTACGGGAGCCGATGCCTCCGGCACAACGCCAGCAGCACGCTGGGCGGCGGGCGTGTTGGTGATGTCGAAACGGGTCTGCTTTTTGCGCTCTCCATCAACAACCCCGCCGTCGGCGAAGAACAATTCTGGCTTCTCGGCGCCATTCCCTCCCCTTTTACGCGGAGAGAACCCTTTTGCCTGCTGGGCTACCGGCACATGAGTGGCATTCTTCACAGCGTCCAGCGCCTGCACGCCAACGGCGTGAACCTGCTCGGGAGGCATCTGGTACTCGCCGTTACTCAGGCTGACCGGAACCGGCGCCCCCATACCCTGCAACGCCGCTTCCCCAATCTGCTCGGTCGAGTCGGCCGGCATGATGTAGCTGCCCGCAGGTACCTCGGTGTCGATGTCGTCGGAGGTGCCAGTGCCTGGACCACGCACCCGCCCACCATCTGCAAATCGTTGCTTGGGCTTGGCGCCCTTCTTGAACCCGTACATGTGAAGCCCCTAAAGAAACGGCCTGGATACCGGTTCAATATTCCGGTCCAGGCCGCTTCGGAGCTAACCCTACGGGGGGCGGAGCGTTTGGCTATGTGTTTACCCGGTAATCTTCTTCCAAATCCAGATAAGACCAAAAATTATAATAGCCCCGACAACTACGTCTCTTAACTCTAGGTTCCCCGAGCTTTCGCGAATTGACTCATCAACCCCGTATTTGTCTGCAAAAACCAATATTGGGGTAAACAGCGCAATTACTGCCCCCAAAAGCCTAGCGACGACTCTGTGCATGACTCTTCCTTATAGCCGTGGACACAATGAAAGCGCTGAATATATCCCAAGTCAGATCCTGGCCATCAATAGCTGTAGTTGTAACTGGTCTGCGTGCTTTCGCTCTTGCTTTCCTGAGTACTGGCACTTCCGGTTCCGCTGATGCTGGCCGATACATGTGCCGCCGACATGGCACCGGCTGCGAGCTGAGCGGTGTATTGCCCCAGGGCCTTCGCCGCCTCCAGAGCGATCTGAGCCTGCTGTACAGCGTTCTGCATCTTCGCCGTGTACTCGCTGATCTGCATTTCCGCGTAAGCGATGTTAGTCCGGCTGTTCATGTCGGCAAAGCGAGACTGCATTTCGGCGTCGGCCACGTTGGCACTGGCCGCTGCGCGCCAGGCTTCTACCTGGGCCTGGAACACCGACGTGTTGTACTGAACCTCGCTCAGGTTGGCCTGCAGGGTGGCCTTGTAGGCGTCCACGTCGGCCAAGAACTTCGACACCTTGGTGCGCGCCGCTTCCATCCTGATCTGCGCTCCCTTGACCTTGACATCGGCCTTGTTCGCCAGCCCCTGGATGGTTGAAGCGTAGGCACGGGCCTGCGCATCGAGCACATCCGCCTTGGCCGACTCGCCCTTGACGCGGGCCTCGTAGGCGTCGAACTTGACCTTCTCGGCGCCGATCTGCTCGGCATACGCCTGCACGTCTGCGCGGTAGGCATCGAACTGGTTCTTGATCGTCTCGGCGCGCACTGAAGCGCCCTGCATCAGCGCCTTGTAGACCTCGACGCTCGACTGTACGGCGTCCAGCTTGGCCTTAAACACCTCGACGCGCTGCTGGTTGATCTGCCCCAGCGCCACCTGGCCCTCCACGGCGGTCTTGTAGGCGGTCAGCTTGGAAATGGCCGCGTCCAGCTTGGTGCGGTAGACCTGCGCCAGCGTCTCGAAGGCCGCGTTCTGCGCGTTGAACAGGCTGATCTGCGCGTTGAACACGTTGATCTGGCTTTCCGCGTGGAAGCGGGCGACCTCGAACAGGCGCTGCACCATGTTCTGGTGCATGTTCTCGGTCAACTGCTCGAGGGCCAGGCCCTGCTGCACGGCGAAGCGCAGGTTCTCGATTTCCCAGGTGGCCGCTTGCACCAGGATGTCGCGGTTCAGTTCGGCCGCCTTCAGCCGGCCTTGCTCGCGTACCACATCTACCTGCCTGGCGAGCATCCCCGGCGGCATGGAGAAATTGCGGGCGGCCCAAGTATCGACCGCCTCCTGCACGGCGCGGGTGGTTTCGCCACTGTCGCGTTCGCGGGCACGGGCGAACAGCGCCTGCTCGATGGGCGCCGGCAGTCCGGTGCCGCCCGCCATCAGTTCCTTGATCTTCGCTTGCAACTCGTCCAGCACCTCGGACTGGTACTCCGGCTCCAGCCAGTTGATGAAGACGTTGGGCACCGTGATCCCGCTCGCGTCCGGCGGCGTGGCGTCGAACGTGGGCAACTCGGGGAACACGAATTCCGGCAGTCGGATCTGTTCCAGCGCTTCCATGTCCGGCATGGCGATCTGCGGAGCATCGGGAATCTCCACCGTGGTGTCGATGTCCGGGCGTTCCGGCACCGGGATGGCCGTCATGCTCGGCGCGTCCGGGATGTTGATCGGGATCATTGTCGGCGCGTCGGGTAGGTCGTCCATATCGCCCACGTCCAGGTCGGCCAGCAGATCATCGATGTTCAGGCCCCCAGGGGCTTCCGGCTTGATCAGCGGCGACGGGTTATAGGTCGGCTGCTCGCCCAGGTTGACGGGCGGCGGCGAAGCGATAGGCGCATCCGGCCGCGTCGGTGCCGGCACGTCAGCCACCGTGATGTCGCCGATCTTCGCCAGCGCGGCAGACAGCTCTGCGCTGTACTTGCTGCCCAGCGCCTCAAGGTCGTTCATCTTGTCCGTAACGGTGTCCACCGCAACGCCAAGGATGCTATCCGGTGCGATACCCATCACACTCTCCTGTTGGTCGGCGCCGATTCGACGCTCAGGTCATTGATATAGCCGCGCCGGCCGGTCAGGCGCAGCGTGAAGGTGAAGTGCCTGCCGCGCAGGCCCCGGCCGAACTTGAAGCGCCCATTGGTCAACTCGTCTGCAGGCTCGCTCTCCAGCGGGTAGCTGTAGGTCACTGCGCTGCCGCTTTGCGTGGTGGTCACGTCCATGGCCACCGTGCCATCAGCATCCAGTGCATACTCCAGATAGGCGCTATGCGGATGCACCAGCGCGCCCTGGCCGATGTCCAGTTTCCCGGTCGCGATTCTGCCGGCCACCGGCTGGCTGTCACCGTCCAGCGCATAAACGCCGTCTTCGGCGATCCCGTACAGTCGACCGTCGATCACAGCAAGCGACCGGAAGGTATATGGCGCGTAGCGGCTCATCGCCCAGCTATCGACGTTTGCGGTCCAAGCCTGGCCGCCGTCCTGGTCGCCCCCCACGGTGATGTCCTCGATCACCACGGCATCCGATACCAGGTCGCGCGCCACCAGATGGTCCAGCACCAGCGCGGCAATGGATGCCCCGTCCACCAGCAGCGCCTGCACGGCCTGGTGCGCGTCCACCACCTCGTCGGCGAGGGACGCCCCATCCACCAGCAGTACGCGACCGTGCAGCGTCCCAGTTGCCTGATCACTGACGGTGGCGGCGTCCTCGACCAGGACACTGGCGGCCTGGCCGGTGCTGTCGCTGATGCGCGCGGCATCGAGCACCAGGGTGTACGCATGACGGGTGCCGAATGCTTCGTCGGCCACCGTGGCACCGTCCACCGTCAGGCCGCGCACGCGATCCAGCACCCCATCCGACACCAGGGCGTCATCGACGTGCAGGACACGAAGGGTGCCGGTGACGCGATCACCCGCCGTAGCCGTTTCAACCACCAGCACCCTGGCGCGCAACTGGTCGGTCACCTCGTCGCTGGCGTGTGCCTGGTCCGCCAGCAGGTGCCCCGGACGGTCAATTGCCTCGTCGGAAGCCACCGCGGTGTCGGTATGCAGCACCAGCAGGCCGAACAGCACCGTCTCGCTGATCCTGGCGGTTCCCTCGCTGATCGCGGTCAGGCCGATCCAGGCCGAGTCGCTGATTACCGCCGTGTCGTTGGAATCGTCGCGGTAGTCACTCATTGATAACCCCTATGAAGTGGTGGGCCGCCTTGTGATCGGCAAGTGCGGTATGCCCCCAGCGGCGGCGCAGTCCATCCTGGCCCGTCTCGTAGATGCTGGCGTACCGGGCGTCGCCGATGGCGACATGCACGGCGTCGCGGTAGAAGTAAAAGTCGTTCTCGGGCGAGAAGCCCCAGTACCACGAGTGCGGCATGTCCTTGTTGACCTGAACAGCGCCGGCCACGGACAGACACACACTCAGGCGCCCGCTACTCTCGTTGGGGTACTGGGTGTCCTTCCGGTACGGATCGAAGCCTGGCGCCTCGCCGCCGATGATGACGCCGTTGGCGTTGTGGACGGAGTTGCGGTAGGTGTACGGCCCACAGATGCCCGTGACATCCAGAAACCCGCCAGGTGGCAGGTTCAGCCAGTTGCCACTCTCGGCGAAGTCGCTGATTTCGGTGGGGCTGTAGACCAGCGTGTCGACATAGACAGGCACCCCATCCTTGGATGGCGGGTCGCCCCGGTTCCCGTTCCGCGTCTGCCCCATCCAGTGCCAGATGTCGTCGTAGCACCAGAGTTCGTAGGACGTGGGATCAGGCACAGAGCCCTGCGTCGTTTCCTCGTGGGAACTGCGTCCCCCGGTATGGTCCTGGTAGGCGTAGAGCATGCAGTCTCGCTCGAACACCGGCACCAGCGCCGCCACGTCCAGGGTAAACGTCTCGGTAGTGTCTACCGTGGTGCGGTGCATGTAGTACCTGGATCGGCTCACGCCGCCGACGCACCAGAGTGTTGGCGGCGTGGAGTAAGCCGGGTTGCCATAGCCCATGTCGGTGCCGACGATGTTGGTATGGACCGTTACCGCCGGCTGCTCCTGCCGATCGTCGAAGTCGGTCGTGTAGAAGAACCCCATCAGCCCGCTAAGACCAAAGGTTTCGGTCTTCTCCCACTGGCCGACGATCATGTACTGCTCGAACGTGCTTGTCGTTTCCTGCTGGAACTTGCGTTCGTCGTAGAAATACTTGATGACACGCAACTGGTCCTCGACATAGCAGCCGAAGACTATGGTGTCGCACTTCACTGCGCCGCCGGAATAGTCGGGCGAGATGTGCGGGAAGGACTCGCACCCCTGCCCCGTCAGTTCGGGGAACTTCAGGCGGGTGCAAGACTTCAAGACCTTGGACGGCCAGTAGAACGGACCACTGGAGACGCGCGACACACGGCCCTGATGGGCGGCGATGGGCGGCAGTTCCAGGCTGTCCCAGTAGTCCACGTCCGGGCCGCTGGACGAGTCGGCCCGCGCGAGGATGTCGGCGGCCGGAACACGGCGAATCTTGTACTTGATGGCCAGTTCACGCGCCCCGTTCTCTGCCAGTGCCTCATAGACCTTCGCAAGATATGCATTGAGCTTGCCTTGCGCCTCCCTCACGTCCGAATAGCTATCGTAGTCCCAGGTGTTGAGCAGACGGCCTTGGTTCTCCGCAGGCGCCAACGACAGTTTCATCTTGTACGCATGCACCTGCATCAGGCCGGCGCTGTCGTAGGTCCAGCAGGTGTTGAAGCCCTCGGTGCCTCGGCTGTTCACCGCCCAGCCGCAGGCCGCATACATGGCCTCGAAGCTGTAGAAGTCGGCGGTGTCGCACACCTTGATGATGACCCCGGCCCGGCGCCACGCCTCGAAGTCCTGTTCCGCCTGCGGAAAGCCCTCGCCAGTCGGCATTCCGCCGAAGCGGTCCAGCAGCTTCAGCAACTCGTCGTCGCCAACCTCCAGCACGTACTCGCGGAAAGCCTCGGTGGTGGTGGCCGGCACCACAGGCAGCGGCATGGCATAGACGCCACGCGCGTTAATCTGAAGCAACCACGGGCTGTTGCCGGTATCGAAGGCGACCACGTTGCAGCGGCTGGCGCGGTACTCGCACTTGAACTGCCCCTGCTCGTCCGGGAAGCCGGTGTAGGCCGGCAACCGCACGTTGCCGACCTGCTGGCGGATCTGCCGCATGTAACGCTCGGGAATCAGCATCCTTGCGCGCTCAAGGTCGTCCTCTGGCAGTTCGGCCATGACCTGCCGCCCATATCCGCCAGCCACCTGCATGACCTCGGCCATGGCGCCGCTGTACCAGGTCGGGCGTTGCTTGACGTACTGCGTGAAGGTGTAGATGCCCTGCTGGGGCGGCTCAAAGTATTGGAAGCGCGGTTCGTACTTGATGACGAAGCGTTGCAACGCCACATCCTTCGGCGGAAGCGCCGCTTTCGGGTCGTAGGCCACCAGCCGGCGCCGGGTCTGCTCGGTCAACCTGATGCCAACGCCCTGCCCATCGGTCAGCACCTGGGCGCGGGTGATGACGCCGGAGAACAGCATGGGGATGTTGGTCTGTGCCACCCCGTCGAAACGGAATTGCGGAAGCTCATGCTGCTCGAGCACCAGGATGCGAAACACTCCGCCCATGTCGATGGCCACCGCCTGCCGGCCGCTGGGCAGGTCCGCAACGCGCTTCAGGTTGGCGAGGTCAGACGCCTGCTTGAAGTTCGTCAGGTTCCTGGCCAGCCGCTCGACAGCGGCGGCATCGTCGGCGGAAAGCTCCGCGTCTTCCGCGAAACGTCCGTAGGGGCGCGGCGAATACATCGGCTTAGACAGTCAGGTTCAGCCGGTAGCCGATATCGTAGGTGTCGCCGTTCTGGAACACACGAGTCGCCGCGTACTTCGACGCCGATACCAGCGCACCCGTGGTTCCACCCTTGGTGCTGTTGGTCAGCAGCGCGGCGCCGTTGACGTTGAGCTGCGACGCTGTGGCAATGGTTACGGTCGCCACGGTGTTCATGTTGTCGATGGACCCGGTAGCGGTGTCGGTCGGCGTCCAGGCTGGGCGGGTAGCGCTGGTGTAACCCTCGGTCATGCTGGTGATTTCCGAGGCCACCGCGGCGAAGTTAGCGGCGGTCCAGTTAGCAGCAGGTGCTGCCGTCCCGGCGAACAGGGCCAGGAAATACGACACCTTGGGCTTGCTGCCCAGCGCAATGTTGAGGATGTGCGCCAGGCCCTCGGTGGGGATCAGGTTGTCACCTTCCTTCTCCCACTCGCCGCTGTTGATGCGGCCGAAGTATTCGCCACCGGCCAGTACGCTGAGCCGCGGGAAGGCAATGCCGTTTTCGGTGATGTCGAAGCTACCAGTGGCCAGGTCGGCGGCCAGTTCTTTGCGCAGAGCGCTGCTAATGCGTTGCATAGGGTTCTCTCCGAAGTCCCATGCCGCACTCCTGCGCAGCGATTGAAGGCCCGATATTCGGGGTGATTCAGCTTACAGCCGTCAGCAGACGGCGGTCGAACACTACAGAGGTACCGGCACGGCCGGTGATACCGGTGAGCACGCCTGCATGAACTTCGGCGATGGCGCCACTGCTGGTGCCCATGACGTAGCCGTTCTCCGCCAGCCACACGGCGACCGGCGAGCCATCCGGTGATGCGTTGGTGCCTACCGCCTCGGCGGGGACCAGGATCGCACTACCAGGCACCGGAGCCCGCGATGCACGGCGCGACACGCTCAGGCTTGCCGGGTCGATACCATCGAGAAAGGCGACGTGATCAACCTGCCCCACCCAGATCCCGCCGTCCACCGGCTGCAGGAAGGTAATGCGCTGGGGCATCTGCACGAACCCGTAACGCTCATCATGCAGGTGGTACGTCAGCGCTTCGGAGAATCGCAGCACGTTAGCGCGCGCGGTCAGCAGGCGCCCGCGCCAGTACGCCAGGTACTTGCCGGTGGGCATGGGCGACAGGTGGCGGAACTGCGCCGGTCGACCCAGCTCCGGTAGCGTCGGCAGGATGAGCGTGGCCGCGCCCAGCGGGTAGTCGCCGGCCAACAGCAGCTCGCCGCCATTCGCTCGCGTCAGGTAGAGGCGCGCGCCGGTAACGCTGGCATCCAGGCACAGCGGAAAGGTGACTTCCAGCGCGCCGGCATCGGTCACGTCCGCGAAGGCGATCAGCGACGGCGCCGACTCTTGGGGGCCGCGCAGCCACGCCACAGCCGCGCCGTAGGTGCCTTGACTCAACGATCCGGCGCCTGCCACCAGCAGCGGCGGCGCCGGGGTGTCCAGCGTCAAGCGCTCGGCCTTCGCGCCATCGTAGGTGAAGATGCCCGCCGTTCCGGCGACGCACACCCGATTGTTCAGCACCTCGTGGGACAGGTCCCCTTCGCCGATCTGTGCGAGCGGCTCGAACGTCCATGAATGCGGATCGACCTTTCCCCACTGGTCGCCCAGGGCGCCGAAGGCGTCGCCGTGCAGTGGGCTTTGCCAGAGTTGGCGGAACGGCTGGTCCGTGACCTGGCGCGAAGAGGCCCGCAGTTGCGCCTTGCCGGCCGGCGACAGGTCTATGTTCACCGCGTCACGCACATAGAGCCTCGGGCTCTCGCCGCCGCGTTGCAGCGCGGCATCTTCGGCGACGTTGTTGATGCCGGCCAGCGGCACCAGGGAAGTCGTGGCCATCAGAAGGCTCCTTTGCGGTACTGATCGGCGTTGCCGTCAGGGCGGATGTAGTGGACACCTGGCCGCACATTGGGCACGCCCACACCCACTGAATCCAACCCTACAGGTGCCACGGACTGGGCATTTGGACCCGGTGGGATGAAGACGTTGCGGACTCGCATGCGATCCGCGAAGTGCGACGGGTCGTATTCGCAGATGAACGACTCCCAGCCGTCCGGCTCAACCCCTCGTACCCGCAGCGAAACCCAGGCTGTGCCGAATGCTGATGTGTCGGTACCGCTTGGAATGGTCGGCATCGGCGGCCCAACATGCAGCGACTGCCACTGGTACGGACCCTCTCCACGCGAATACCCCATAGCCAGCGACGAGAGTCCGGTCATCTGGAGTCGACGATCCAGCAGCGATACCCATGTCGCCCCACCTGGGCCAGGGGCCAGCAGACCAGCAGGCCGAACCGTTTGCGGGCCGTAGTAGGGGCCACGGGCTACAGCAGGCGCCCCCAGTGACATCGAATCAGCACCGGCGAACTGCGCCACGAACTGGGTGCCATCACCCACGATCGCCCACCCCATGCGATACGCCTGCAGACCCCGCGGCTCTAGGTAGCGACGTTTCAGGTAGATCGCGTGCTCACCCACCTTCGACACGTCGCCCAGCGGGAATGGCTTGAGGATGCCCAAGTAGGTGCTGATGCGCGCCGAGCCGAACCGCTCGCCCGGAGGATAAACCAGCGTTTCCCCTACATAGTGCAGGTTACCGGCTGGATGGTTCTGCTTAGCCTGCTCGGGTGCCTCCTTCACCGCCCAGATGGTGTGCGGCGTGAGACGCGGCTTGGATGGCTGGAACACTTCAGCGTCGGGCCATTCGTCCACCGTAAGCTTGCGCAGCTTCAAGCTCACGGCTGGCAGGCCGTAGCCGTCCACCTTGATGCCGGCGTCGATGTTCACTCCCATGATGCGCACCGTCGGCTCCTCGATGTCCGGCGCCCGGATGCCTGTCGCGTACAGGACGTACTGATTCAGACCGGGCTTTCCGAGCACCGCTCCGGTGTTAACCGCCTGATCAACCATGATGTTCTGCGGCGAGTACGGCGGCGCGCCGGTCTTGGTCACCACCAGCTTGTCGCCCATCCTGAGCAGGTTGGTGCCTGGAACCGTGATGGTCTGCTTGCGGTCGGCGATCTTTGCCTGGCCGAACAACTGCATGTTGCTGCCGTCCGGCGCCACCGGACGCCATTGCAGGCGCACGAAGGCCGAACCGAATTCCTCGGCGTTCGCCCCGAAGGTCGCGACCTCCGGCGTCACGTTGTGGATGCGCGGATCGCCGAACAGGTCTTTGTGCGCCCACCTCGGCCCTATCGCGTTGAAGTGGATCGACAGAGCCGCCAGGCCCATGTTCAGCATGTCGTTGCTTGCCGGATCGACATAGCGCGTGTACAGCTTGACCTCGGGCAACTTGATATCCGGCGGCTCGATGCTGTAGCGCGGCTCGATGCTGATACCGCGAATGGCGAAATCGATGAACGCGATGCCGATATCCGCCGAGTCGAAGCCGCCGATGCGGTCGAAGTAACGCCGCGTGTTCTCCAGTCTCGCAACACCGAAAGCGCTTTGCGCATTCCCGGTCGGCACCAACACCCTCGCGCCGTTGTAGACGGCATGCCAATTCAGGATCGGCGGCGGTTCGATGCCTTCCAGCGGCAGGTAACGGCGGCCGTAGGCAATCATGGCTGCGGTGGTGATCTGCGGCGGCGCCACGCCGCCTGGCAGGATCGGCCTGGCATTGTTGTCGATCTGCGGGAAGCCGGCTGGCGGCGAAGGCATGCCGATGGTGCCCACTTGACGGTTTCGGTTCTCCACCAGCGTCCACTGCGACCAGGGTGGCGGGTTCAACTCGCTGTCCGGGTCGTACTCCTGGACCACGTACTGGCGCAGGTTCCACACGTCTGCGCGGCCCCAGCGGTATTCTTCCTGGACGGTGCTCTGGAATCCGGCCGGCTCGGCAAAGGTGAGCCAGTTGTTGATCGCCTGCTGCCCCCACAACTCGGCGAAGCCTTGAGGCGCGACCGTCTGCGATTCGGGAATGATCCGCGTGCCGAATGCCGAGGAATCCCAGCCTGGCGGCTCCAAGAAGCGCGTGCCGCCGACCATAGGTCTGGCCACGGCATCCAGAAACGTGCCAATGGGCTCCAGAACGCGCGTTCCCTGACTGACCCATGCCGTCCCCATGCCTGGCGCTGGAACACCAGCATTGAGCTGCACGAACTGGCGTTCGTGGCTGATGCGGTGGACATCCGGGATCGCGGTCGCCAGTAGGCCGCCAGGCTTCAGGTAGCGGGTGTACAGCCAAACCGTGGGATTCGCGCCCCACGGCGGCGGCGCAATGTTGCCGGCCGCCACATAGCGGTTTCGGTTGATGATGTTCGCCTGCCCGCTCTGGTAGGCGACAAATCCGGTCGGCTGAACCGTTCGGTGCTTGTTCTGTGCGTTGTGGGATCCGATGACGTTCGAATTGAAGCCGTAGGCCGAAACGAACGTGCTGTACTTCCAAGCCTTGGCGGCGCCGAACGCTTGGTGCGACGATCCTACAGGCAACACAAAGCGATACTGAGTGCGGATCGCCGGTGGCGGTACCATGGAATCGCTGAATCCGCCCGGGAAAACCGTTTGGCCCTCTACCGGCGGCAACTCACCCCACTGAAGCAGCACAGCATTGGACGCTGGCGGCACGTAGGCGGGGTCAACGGTAGAGAAGTCGAGATCCGCCGATGCGTGCGGGTCCGGAAGGATTGTCCGCACTACCCGGGCATCGCGCGAGAGCAGCGGTGGCTGAATGCCCCAAACTCCGATGGTTCCTTCGGGAAGGTTCGCCGGCGGGCCGCCACCCAGCGTGACGTTGCGACTGCTGGAGGGGACGTAGCCGCTGGGTACTGCGTCAAAACGCAGCTCTACGCCCGTGGTCATAGCTACTCCAGCACGATGCGATCGGCGATCACAGCATTGATCAGCGGCGAGTTCTCATCGTCCAGGCCGACTACGTACATGGTGGTACCCACCTTCGCGATGACCGGAATTTCGAACAGACCTGATGAGTCGCTGCGTCCTCTACCAATCACCGACCCTGTTTCGCGCTCGTGAACATGGACGATGCGGGTAGCAGGCTGGCCAGCCTGGTCCACGACGGTGCCCGAGACGGTTCCACCGTAGATGGAACATGTCACCAGTGTGACACCACCCTGAACGATCGTAGTCAGGTCGGTGGAAGACACCACAGTGGTGCCGTTGAGGACCACCAGCTTGATGGGGAGTCCAGCAGTTTGGGCGGTGTTCTTGATGGCCACATCGATTTGCCTGCCCGGAACGACACGCGCCACGAATTGGACGTTTTCACTGGATCGGTTATGCGTGCCGCGAAATAGCGCCAGGTCGGCGTTGTAGTTGCCCGAAAAGCTGGTAATACCTGAGTCGACACCAGTCGGGTGGAAGATAATCGCCAGGCGCAGCCCGCAGTTGATCGAGTAGTACCGGCTAACTCCTGCGATCGCCTGTGAGTAGTGCGTACTGGCCGAGGTGAACTGGTAGGGGACAATCTCCACACCGCACTCGGTAGAAACAACCAACCTATCGGCGCCGCCGGTCCACAACGGCGGGATTGGTAGCAGCGTCGCACTATCATCGGTGCTCGGCCAGCTAGGGTTATAGGCCGTCGTTGGGCCTTGGAAGTCGGCCACCCAGGCGGTATAGATGTCGTCGAGCGATGTCGCACTGGTGACGAATGATGGAGAGACGAATTTTTCGCCGTCCAGGTCGATGGTGTCGGCCATTAATTCGCTCCTTCAACCGGTTGACCGAGGATCGTTTCGTCTGGCCAGTAGCCTTTCGCCTGGTGCCACTGTGCATAGCGCTCCAGCAGCACCCTGTCTCCGACCTGGGCGCCGTAGCGCACACCGTAGTCGATAGCCCACTGCTGCTGGCAGCGGTCGGGCGGACATGGAGCCTGCTCGTGAACGAACATCTGGAACGGAGGCAAGGCGCCTACAGCCTTCCAGTTGACGTACATTTCCTGGCTCGGCGTCAGTTCAATGGGCCTGGGCTCGATACCCTTGACACCGATACCCTGCGCTGGCGGCTTGCCCGAGCCACTCATCAGCCTCATGCAGCCCTCACAATCACAGGGGCGTTCAAGCGGCCGGCATGCCACGCAATGACAGTCGGCGTTCTTCTCGTGCGGGTGTTGATGCCCTTGCATTTCGCACTCCTGCGCGCAGGCGCTCAGACCTTGAAGATTTTGTTGGTGCCGTTATCCCAGGTGACGATGATGTCGCCGCCGTTGGGGGTGATCGGCAGGCCGGTAGCCGTGTCGATGAATGCAATCAGCGGGCTGGTGGACTCGGTACCGGTGTCCTTGTAGATAATGATTGCCTCGATGCTCGCGCCGGACACACTGGTGAACGTCACATCCGCACCGTCGGCGGCGCCGCCAGTGGTGGTCTTCGCGGTGAGAGTGACCGGACCAGCGATCCGGGACGACGACGGGATATCCGACAGGTACTGGTGGATCGCAGTCTGCGGCGTGTAGGCGCCGGTATCGACCAGGATCACCTTGATCGTGTCGGTCATCCAGTTGAACTGACCTTCCAGGAAGCGCTGGCGGGCATAGTCATAGAGGGTATTTGCCATCAGGGGTGTGCTCCAGGTCTTGGAGCGCACTCCTGCGCGCTGCTGCGGGGTTTTGAATAACGGTGCCTTCGTCGGCCGAGATCTGCAGGCGCGCCACCTGCCCGGACTTCTTCTCCAGGCGGATGGCAGTACCATCGATCAGCAGTACCTCTCCGACCTTCAGGTCCACGCTCATCTTCTTGCTCATGGCCAGAATGCCTCTACATGGTGAGGAACGTCCTCACGGGTGATGCGCCGCAGGTCGGAGTCGGGCCGCTGGCCGAAGTAGGCCGTGAAGGCATCCTCGGCCAGTGCGGCGCGGCTCGGGTCAAACGATTCCATGTCGGGGATGCTGAATCCGCGATGCAGCGCCCACTGGACCAGGTGCCGGTGGTGTTCGGGGTGTATCTCCGGCTGCACGGTGTCCTTGTCGGTCAGCGTCATGTCCGCCAGGGGCGTGCGGTAGCCTTCAAGACGCAAGATACCGGCGCGGTCAGGGGTCGGAGCCAGGCGCAGCGTGGTGTCGTGCTGGATTGCGTACAGCGGCTTGCCGGTGCAGGCGCGCCAGCCGGGCCTCTCCGCATCAAGCACCTCGGCCGACTTCAGCACCGGCATGGTCGGGCGCGACATATCGGCCGGGTAGAAGCCAAGGTGCGTCAGTTCGTATAGCGACGCATGCAACTGGTAGACGGCAGTTCCGGCGACCACCTCGATGCGGCAGACGGCGTCGGCCTGGCTCTCGTGGATCAGCCTGCCGCGCACGGCGGCTTCGCGCACTGCGTCGTTGAGCCAGTCGGCCACGTCCTGGTCCGACCAGAAATACGGCTCCACCATGTCATTCGCGTCCGTGCGAACTCGGCGGATCAGGTCGGCCAGCGTCATACCGCGCCACCGAACTGGTCGATGCGTGCGTGGACGGCATCACGGGAGCGCGCCAAGCCGTGCTGCTTGACCAAGTTCAGTCCGTAGCGGTCCTTGGCGAATGCCGCCAGGCTGGTGAAGTCGGCGAAGTTGTCCACCTCCCGGTGCAGGGCCGATAGGTCTTCCTCCTTGCGAGTGCGCTCCTTCTGCTCCTGCTGGGCCTGCGCGATCACCTGCTTGGTGTCGTCGCCGGCCGGTGCGGGGCCGGTGGAGCGCTCGAACAGGTCGCGATGGTTGAGGAATCGACGCGCCAGGTCGCCGGGCACGCTACGCACCTGCCCTTGGGTGAACATCAGCCCCGAGCCATACAGACGGTCGGTGAAGCTTTCCCGCGGGCCGATGTACTTGATGGGCACGCCGTTATCCAGCATGGGCACGCCGTCGCTCGCAATCTGCGCCACCAGGGCCGCATTCTTGCCTAGCACCTCGTTGAGTTGGTCTTGCAACTCAGCCACGCGCGCGTCGGCGTCCTGGCTCCCAGCGTCCGGGATGTCCTTGAGTGCATGAACCACGGCGCGGAACAGGTAGTCCTTGACCTTCTGCGACTCGGGCAACTCGGCGTAGGGAACGCAGCACGGGTGCGTCTTCGCCTCGAAGTCCTTGACCTCGCCATGGACCCAGCCGTTGGCCAGCTTGTCCGCCAGCCAGGACTCATGGGACTGCTCGGGGGTGGTGTCTGGGTTGTCCAGGTGGAGTTGCACGCCGGCCAGGATGCCGCGCTGCATGTCTTCCGGGCACTCGGCGAACGGTGGCGCCACCTTGTCGCCGATGGCGAGGCAGTAGGCGGAATTGATCGCGTGGGCGATGGTGGCGATGAGGATGGGTTTCATGAATGTCCTACTCCTGCGTGACAGAAGGGCCAGCACAGGCCGGCCCTTCGTGGGGCGGCGGCGCTTAGACTGCGCCGAGGCGCTCGCCGTGGACGATCACCTGGAGCTTGCCCGCCTCCGCGACGGCAGCGCCTTTGATGGTGATAACCAGGTTGGCGTCCTTGGGCAGCGCGAACAGCGCCTTGCTGGAACTGGTGCGCAGGCGCGCAGCGGCCGACAGCAGCAGGCCAGCGCCGAAATATGCGGCGTCCTGCGGATAGGTCGCGTCGTCCACGCCGTCGGCGTAGGCAAAGCCCACGTCAGCGGTCACGCCGGCACCGAAGTGGTCGGAAATCACCAGTTGCAGGTCTTCGGCGACGAAGCCGGCGGGCAACGGGAACTCGAACGCCACGACGTCGCCCACCGCCAGCGCGGCGGCGGCACTGCTGTTGAGCAGAACGCCGGCCGCGTTGGTCGCGAGCTGGTAACGCAGGGTGGTCAGGTTGCCATACGGCGTGAAACCGCCGAACTGGCCGCCGAGCGGGATGGTCTTGTACTGGGCCATAACGGGCCTCCTTTCAATCTGGACGAAGGAAAGGGCCGGGATCACCGACCCTTGTCGCTTACTTGCGGGGGCCGATGATCTTGACGGCGGTGTCGATCGCCATCACGCCGTGGTCGGTGTACTCCAAGCCGTTGGTCGCCTCGACGGCGAAACGAATCTTGGAGCAGCCGAGGATCGCGCCGATCAGCAGTTCCAGCTTGTCGCCGTGGTCCATGTCCTTCTCGGACCAGAAGAACGGCATGCCGGAGTGCTCGGAAGCCGCCCAGGCTTGCGCCAGAGCCTGGCCGCCCAGCAGCAGGGCGCGGTCCACCGCGTACTGATTGCCGAAGCTATCCGGCACCACGGCGCTCAACTCGGCTTCCGAGTTGTAGGCGGCGCAATACTTGATGGGGTCGCCCGCGTAGAAGCGGATCGGCTTCGGCATCTTGATGATGAGGGTGTTGGACCACAGGCCCGCATCGACGCGGAAGATCGGGTGCTGCTTGGCGTTCGACGCGCGCGCCAGTGCAGCAGCCTGCCAACTACGGAACTTCTCCTGCTTGGCGAAGCTGTTGTACTGGGCCGGCGAGCACAGCAGGACGCGGATCGGCGAATCCTCGGCGGCCTCGTCGCCCTCGAACTTCACGGGCGGCGGCGGCAGCTCGATCTGGTCCATGTAGGTGGCGATGGAGTCGACCACATCCACGTCCAGCACGTCGGCGGTGGTGATGTTGTACTCCCCCGCATTCGGCGCAACGCCAGTGATGGCATCGGCGCTGGCCACGAAGTGACGATTCTTGGTCGGCGCCTTGACGCGGTTGACCAGCATGTCAGCCAGCTTCGGGTGCGTCTCCAGCGGGAGGCACCACTCCTTGTTGTAGTGGTTACCACGGGCGCCGGCCAGGTGAACCAGCATGGACTGGTCCAGGTAGGCGTCCATGAACCACTTCGCCTTCGGACGGCCGAGGCGGCGCAGGTCGTAGGGGTTGCGAATCTGCGACATCACATCGCCAAGGTCCACCGGGAAGCGGGCCTGGTTGACGCGCAGTTGGTCGCTGCCGATCTTCAAGCCAGTGCCCTTGCCCTCGGCGTACTCGCTACCCATGATCGGGAAGGCGTTCGCCGGCTGCACGAAGTGGAAACGCACCTCGTCGCCCTTGTTGCGGCCCAGGTCCTGGGCCTGGACGATGGGAAGTTCCAGGCTCGACTGGCCCTTGGTCTTCTTCTCGGCGTCGCTGGTGCCGCTCGGCATCTTGCCGGTCAAGCGGTTCAGGGTCGAGTTGCGGCCCTGGCAGAGCGCGAACAAGCCGGCGGCCTGTTGGATCATCGCGTTCGGATCACCGTAACGCATGGTGGTTTTGCTTGCGGTCATGGGGTAGCTCCCTTACATGTTCCGGTTCAGGAATGCCTCGACCTGATCGGGGCTCATACCGCGCAGGGCGTCCGACATGGATGCCGGATCCATTGCTGCGATGGCCTCGAATCGGTTGCCAGCCGGAGGCTTGCCGCCCGGGATATCCGAGAGACTGGCCGGCGGTTCGGTCTTGGCTTTGTTGATGGCAGCCTGGGCCGCAGCCTTCGCGTCTTGCGCGTTCGGTTGCTGCTGCGACTGCTGAGCGTTTCCGGTGGCGGACTTGAACGAACCGAACAGTTCGATGACATCGGCCGCGGTGCCGTCTTCCAGCACCTTGGCGATGCTCGCGCGCTCATATGCCGGACGGGACGCCACCCAGTCCCCGAACTCCTTGCTCTCCGCAATGGAGTCGGCGTCCGGGTGGGCCTCGTAGATCGCATTCAGGTGGGCGCTCGCGGCGCTCTCGGCTTCCTTCTTCTGGATCGGTGCCAGCTTCTGGTCCACGAGTGCGCTCACGCGCGCTTCCACCTTCGCGTCGATCAGCTTCTGGATGCCCGCGGCCAGCGCTTCCTCGCTGAAGTCACCGAAGATCGCCGGGTCAACCCCCTGATCCATGGCAGCCTGAGCCGCCGCCAGTTGGTTGTCCTGCGACGTCGGGGCCTCGCCTGCCGTGGCGCGCGCTGCTGCCTCATCCCGCAGGCGTTGTAGCTCTGCCTGCGCGGCCTGGGCCTGGGCTTTCCAGTGCTGTTCTCCCTGTCTCGCTTCCACCAGCTTCTCGTAGCCGATGGTGTGCTTGCCGTCCTTGGCCAGGATCACGGCGTTCTCGGCGTTTAGCTCTTTGGCGTCGGGCGTCTTGCCCTGTTGGTCGCCACCAGCCGAAGCGCCGGCGTCACCCGCGCCCTGCTGCGCGTCGGTGTTCTGTTCGGTGTTGTCTGCCTGATCGGCGGCATCGGCGCTGGCCTCGCCAGCATCGCCGGCACCCGCGTCGGCTGCGACGTTGGGCTCGTCGCTGTCCAGCATGAAATTGCTGGTATCGCCCATTGCCAGTTCAATCATCCTGGCAGCCTGTTCGGGTGTCGGCCGTCCACCGTCTATCTCTTGGAAAAGCTCGTCTTTTTTCATGCCTATCCCGCCACATATCGCCGTGGCCGCAAGGGTCATCAGCAATGCGGATTACTCCGCGTCTCGCCGGCGTTCGGAGACGCCTTGGCTTGGGCGGCAGTGTCGGAGACAGGTGCAGGAAGAACGAAACCCTACAGGGGGTGGCCCGGTAGGGTTTCAGGTTGGCGAGTTGTAGCGGAGGTGTGTCAGGGCTGCGGCAGGTTGTCAGCCGTACTCGGCGTCTCTATTCCGCGCTGGCCGGTCGGGGCTTCGGCCGGCACCGGCGGATATGTCGGGCTGGTGTTCCTGCGTACCGGAGCCTCCTCGGCCTCAGCTTCTGCTGCTGCCGGCCCCTGCCCTTGGATGTAGGGCGACTTGATGTTCATTGCCGCCGTCTGGTCGGCTACGGGGTAATTCGGGTCGTCACCAGCAGGGTTCGGGCGCTGGTATCCAGCGCTCTGCATCACGGCGTCGGCGATCGGCGCGATCATCGGCATCTGCGCAATCTGGGCGCCGGCCTGCATGGCACTGAATGCGGCCTGCACCCCGATCTGCACTGCCTTGGCGTTCAGCCCACTGATTTCGCTATCCGCCTTGCGCTCCTTGATCTCCAGTTCGCGCAGCTTGATGTCGTTTCCGGCCTTGGCCAGGGCGTCCTGCACGGCCTGGTCGATCTGCTGCTGGATCTGCTCCGGGGTCTGCTGTTGATCAACGGCTCGGATGGCCTCCACCACGTCGCGCTTGAACGGCACGTCCATGAGGCTGACCAGGAACGGCAGGACAGCGGCCTGGTACTGCGGCGGCATGCTCTTGACGGCCTCGGACATCGCGTTGAGCTGCTGGCCGCGGTAGCTGTTGGTGCTGGGAACGTCCTCGAGGGCGACCTTGATCCGAGTGCGCAGCAGATCATTGGACAGGTAGGCGGCGCCGGTCTGCGGATCGCGCTGCGGCTCGTTGAGCACCACGACACGATCGGCGGTCACGGCATCGCCTTCGATAACAACCTCAGTGCGCTCCTGGCCGATGTCCTCGACGATCATTGCCAGCAGCAGTTCGCCCACCAGGGTCCGGCCGGCGCGGAAGTTGTCCATGATCCGGCCAATGGACTGGTTACTCTGCTCGATCTGCTGCTGTTCCTGGATGCCGCTGGTGGCCGTGCCTTTGCGCCCCTGGAAACCGGCCGTGATGTTGCTTACGCGCTCGATGGTGGCGCGGTTGTCCTGGAGCATCTGGAAATGCTGGTCAGTCAGGGTGTAGTCGCGCTTTACCTCGAAGCGAGCGCCCCTGTTGCTTGCGAAGTGCTCAGCGTTCAGCACGATGTCGGCATCCGGACGTGCGATCTGCCGGCGTAGTTGGGCGTCGGTCATGTCTACCGCGCCCTTGGTACGCTCCACTCGAGTGACGCTCATGCCCCAGCGGAGCTTGGACATACCGCTATTCAGGCTGTCCTGGGCGTATTTCATGCCGCGCACGTACCCGTATGGAATTCCGGTGGCATCCTCGCGGAAGCCGAAGAACGGCACGTAGGGGAAGTGACGATGTGTGTATGGGCTTGGCCCATCGTGCAGGCAGTGCGGCCCGAGCCAGTAGGAGCGGCGCACGCGGGATACCGTCACCTTCTTCGGTGAAATGCGGCCGGACGCCAGCGCGATGTTGTGCGCCAGGTTGTTCGGGTCGTACTCGACGACTCGGCCATCGGGTGATTTCAGGACGTGGACCTGCACCCAGCGGCGATACCAGAGTTCCACCAGGCAGATTTCCTTGCTGCTTGGGTTGTACCAGCGGTCCTCCTGCACGGTCCATGCCCGCGCCTCGCTCCATGCGTTGTGCAGACCGGTGGATGTGCCGCCTTCCATCATTCCGAGATCGGGCTGGCCCCACCATGTGCTGCCGTACTTACCTACCATGCCGATCAGTTCGGCATGCTCCGGGAACACCAGGGCAATGCGATCAGGTGACAGCCAGCGCTGCCGGCGCAGGAAGCGGCAAGCCTCCCAGTCGTCGCCGCACTTCATGTCCCAGTGAATTTCGTCGCGGCGGATAGGCCGGCAGCGGTACGGGAACTTGAACGGGTCCGACTCGCGGCTGACCTCTACCCAGCCGATACCGCACGCGATCTGCGGCCGGAACGCTTCGGAGCATGCGCGGTCGGCACCAGACTGGCGCTCTGCCGTGTTCAGCCGGTAGTTCAGGGCGTCGGCCACGTCCTGGCCACCCACGTCGCCGTTCGGCGTCACGCGCCAGTCGGTGCGAGTGACGGCCTCGTAGCCTTGCAGGGACAGCAGGGCCGGGCCAATCAGGTCTTCTACCGCGGGCGGGATGCCCAGTGCCTGCTGGCGACGCAGCAGGTCGGTGTCGAGCTGGTTCCCGTCCGCGTAATCCATTTCCTTGTCGGCGACGGCGCGCCACGCGGGCTGGTCCTCGATTTCGTAGTTGATGTCGGCGTACTCGTCCACGGTCAGCGGCGTGTCGCCGGCCGGTGGCAGGCCATTCATGTACTGGCGGTCATTCTCAGTGATCTGCATGTCGTGTCCTCACAGTCGCCAGTCAGGCGCTTCCGCTTCCTCGTAGGTGCGTTCCATTTCGTTGGGCATGATTTCCACGGCCTGGCCGACGTAGCGGAACATGTCGGAGCCGTGGCTGTATTCGTCGTGCAGGGGCGCCATGGCCTCTCCGGTCTGCTGGTGTAGGGCACGGCGGTAGCGCTTCAGGCACTCCACCAGGCGCCCGGTCTTGTCCTTGTCGAAGTAGCAGCGCGGGAACAGCATGCGGACGGCCTTGATGCCTTCCTCTATGCTGGTGGCGGCCAGGACGTGGACCTTGCGGCCCATCGCCTGTAGCTGTTCCTCGGTGCTCTTGCCGGTCTGGTAGTTGCGGGTACGACCGTCGTGCGGCAGGTAGTCGATGCCCCAGCGATACGGGCGTTTCTCGATCTGCGCCACGTACCAATCCAGCGTGCGATGGCTGTCCTCGATGTAGTCGATGATTCGCACGTCCATCGGCCCGCGCTGGACAAAGCCGATGGTCATAGCGTCGTTCCAGCCCAAGTCCCATACCGTGTGGACGGGTAGCAGAGGGTCGTATGGCACCGGGCGAACGCGCCCGCTTTCCATCAGGTCCAGGATTTCATGGCGGTAGATGGCACCCTCGGCCACGGTGCGCGGCTTGCCTTCCCAGATGTGCTCGTAGTCCTCCTGCGACATGGAGCGCTTGGCGCGCAGGCGCTCCTGGTTGAGGACATCAGGGAACCACGGGTTGTCGCGCCAGTTGATTTCGCAGAGCCACACGTCGTCATCCGGCGCGGCGCAGAACCGCACGTAGGTGTCGTCGGTGTCCATCGCAGGGTTGAGCGTCAGCCATATCTCCGATCCGTCCTTGCGGATTGTCGGGATCAGCACGTCCCAGGACTTCTTGCACACGCCCTGGGCTTCTTCCACCCATACGATGTCTACGCCCTCAAAGGACTTGATGGAATCGACGGTGTGCCCTTGCAGGCCGGAGAACAGGAACAGCGTGCCGTTGCGGCCACGAATCTCGGTGTCCAGCACCTCGTAGAACTCGGTCAGGCCGAGCTTGACGATGTAGTCGCGCAGCAGCCGGTGAACCGAGTCGCGCATAGACTTCTGGATTTCCCGCGCGCAGAGGATGCGCAGGGGGTTGCGCGCGCCCATGTCGAGCAGCACCTGGGCCACGCCATGGGACTTACCGCCGCCGCGCCCACCACGCATGACCTTGTACCGGCGCGCCTCGTACAGAGGCGCCAGTTTGAAGGGGAGCGTGATGTTCAGGTTGAGAGGCGCAGCGACGAAGGTGGTCACTCGTCGTCACCTCGTGGCTTGGGCTGCACGAAGGTGACTGTGCTCTTGACCTCTATGGCGCCACCATTCGCGCCAGTGTGCTCGTTGGTGATGCGGTCGCCATACTTCTTGGGCGCCATCTTCGACGCCAACCACTTTCGAGCATCTACGCGCAGCTTCGACCTGGAGATATGGTCGTAGTCGACATGCGTGCGGCCTTCATCGTCCGTGTATGTGTCGTTCGAGCCGTCGTCGGCGATCTGCAGGATCTCTTCAGCGAGTGTGTCGGCCTGTGCCTCGCGCGCGCGCGCGTACTGCTCTCGCAAATCCGCATGCTGCTCGTCGGCCAGCCACCGGAGGAACGTGGACATCGCTGGCATACCCGGTAACTGGCATACCTTCCGTAGGCTCATGCCCTCGGCAAGCGCGGTACAGACAGCCAGGCCGACAGTGGGCGTATATCTGCTCGGGCGACCCGGTGGCCGTTTCGCTGCGGTCTTGGCTGGGGGACGTGCGGAAGCCCCAGTAGCGCGCTTCTTCGCTACCGGGGCCTTCTTCGGTTTTGTGCTGGGCTTCTGAGTCATGACCCGGAATTGTCCGGGCCAGAGGGGATGGGTCGAACCCTACAGGGGGATCATGCAGGTTGGCGAAAACCCTAATCGTTCTGATAATTGTGACTGGCATCTCGTTTTTGCTACGGTCCCCAACTGCTTATGCGAAGTAGATGGACATTGGAATGGACGAGATACTGAGGCGTCGATTACGGGCAGAACTGCTAGAGGTAGGTTTCCTCAATCAGTGCTGCCTGGACTTGATGGCAGCCATGGAGTCGGAGTTTCGCCTCACTCAGGATCAGCACGAGTGCATCGAGCAACTGAGCCGATTCCTGCAAGAAGGAATCGGCAGGCTGACGGCTCTGTCTGAGCGAGTGGCTGCTGGTGATATCGTCGCCCTATGCTGAGTCTATTGCACAGCAGCGGCATCACTCATGGCTAAGGTGAGTTGCCCACCATCGGTCCTGTCTGCGCGCAATGCTGCCACTTCTCTTTCCAGCTTCCGTATCTTGATCGCCAGCTCTGCGGCCAGTATCTGGTTCGAATGCCCGATATCGATCGCTGCGAACTGCTGAGCAGCACCCGCCAACAGTTCGCCGAGCATCCGCTTCTCCGCTGGCGTAAGCGTGATGACGTGATCATCGCTGATCTCGACCTTCGCCCAGCCACCTGGTATCTGCGTGATAGTGATCGGCCTGGGCGGATCGAACTGCGGTGCCGGTACGAACACTCCGCGCTCGACGCGCAGCACCAGCAAGTCGTCCACCAGAACGGACAGGCGGTCATCGACAACGCCGGGCTTCAGCCCCGTGAGTTCGACCAGGGTCTGGCGAGTAACGATCTGCTGCTGGCTGTGCAGTTCCCGAACGGCGTCGAGTACAACCTGGGTCGAAGATTTCTTCATCTGCTCTCCCCTTCAGCGATGAGCCCGTGTTGACGCAGAATGCGCCACTGCTCCTGCAGCCACTCCTTGAACTGAGGGTCAGCCATGCCCTACTCCCCTCCCCATCTTGCGCTTCAGCTCCCGAGACAGCGCTCGATACTTGGCCTTGATCTCCTTCAGTTCATCGATAGGAAACCGCCGGGGCTCGTGCGGCCCCTCTAGCCATTCGACTTTCTCGGCGCCGATGCGCTGGACCAAGCGTATGCGGTACTCCACCACGTTGCCGGACATGTCCCTGTTGCAACGCACGCACTGCCGATGCACGTTCAGCGGCTCGAAGCGCAGAGCCTGACAAGCACCGACGGAGCGGTAATGCCCTGCATCCCAGCGACTGCCGGTGATCAGCCCTGCGTCATAGGCCGTGGAATCGCAACTGATACATGGCTTGTCGGCGTCGCGTAGGCGAATCCACTCGTTGAAAGCGGCCTGCGCCTCACGCATATGGTCCGAACGGGTCTTGAAGCGTTCCTTGGCCGCACGGATCTCGCGGCGCTCTATCTTCGCCAGAGACTTCCGCTCTCTCTCTCGCTTGGCAGCCGCCAACGCCAATCCGCACTTCGGACTGCACACTGACTGTAGCGATCGCTCCGGGGTGAATACCTCCCGGCACGCCTTGCACGTCTTCTTGCGAGGCTTCTTCGCGGCGACCAGCATCACACCACCTCCGCGGTAGGGTCGACGAATCCCCAGTAGTCGTCGCGGCTCCGGGTCATACCACCTCCTCGGGCATCATGTTGATCATGTCGCCGATCTGCTCTTCGCTCATGCCCGTCCAGTAGTGCTCGATCAGGTGCTGGCAGATGCCTCGCCAGAACTCAAGGAACCGCTCCTCGGGCATTTCGTCGAACGCCAACGACTCCGGCACCAGGCGCGACACGCGCCCCAGCCCGCCCAGGTCGAAATACTCCGAGCTACAGCAGACCCCGGCGTCTCCCTGTAGCTTCTTGATCACCGAGTGCGCATCCATCCCCTGGAACCCATCCACATTGCGCGCGACTAACTGGCCCAGGCGGTGGACCAGGCGGTGCTTGCGAACGTCCCGCGGCTGCTTCAGCTCCGCGCGCACTTTTGCGCCAGCCTTATACCCGCGCTCCTTCAGCAGGAACTTGTCGATGCCGCTGTCGGCGACCAGGGCCAGGCGAACCTCGCCGGTGTCCGGGTCGACCATGCGCTTGAACTCCAGGTAGATCGGCCGCCCGGCGCGCTTCCTCTTCGCCGCCGCGCTCTTGGCCGGCGCCTGGGTTGATAGTGCTTCAGCCATGTTGAACCTCCTGGCTCTGTAGCTGATCGATGGTTTGAAGAACCGCGGCGCGCCGACGGTCCATGTCTTCGCGCTCGTGGCGCAGGTGGCGATCACGCAGTCGGACCTTCGCCTTTTCCCTGCGGACCAAGCGCTTCTTGATGTCTTCAAGCCGCCGGCGAAAGTCGTCTGGCACATCCCCCCCACCAGCAGCCTCCCTCGCAAGGGCTTCGCGGGTCAGTGGGTCATTCGTCAGTGCCAGCAGCCGGTCGGAGGGTCCAGTCAGCAGCCCGGCGATTGCGCTGCCGGCCGGCGAAACCGGTTCGAGTACGTGCTGTTCGAGCAGCAACTGCGCTGCCGGCGCCAGCAGACGCCCCAGGCGTTCCGCTTCCTCGATCGCAGCAGCTCGGCGGCCCGCATCGCTGCCCAACGACAGCGACCACCTGGCGGGCAGCGCCTGCTGCCTGGCACGAGTGAGCAGGCGCTCGTAGGCGGCAATGAACGCCATGCGCGCGCCCACCCGGTCACCACGCCCCTTCATAAGCGGTGCGGCTACCACAGCCGCCTGCTGGATTTCCGGCGTCATAAGCACCGTTTCAGCCTCGTCGAAGCTCTGTAGGGCGATCGCCCAGGCCTCGTTCGGCTCGGGCCGACCGTCGGCGGACTCGACATGCCGGAGTACAGCGGCAACAGTGAATCGTCCGCCCTCCCGGCGAACGGCCTGCAATGCGGCGGTCAGCACTGGCTCTTCGTAGGCAGCCAGGTCTTGAACCATGAGTTGGGCAGCGGCCGGCGTGAGTTGCTGACCCATTGCCTCGGCGGTGCCGAAAAGGGAAAGCAGCAGTTCGTCTTGTTGCTCAGGCGTCAGCATGGGCAGCCCTCCTCGCTCTCTGCTCGGCCAGGGCCTGCTCAGCGGCGGACAAGTTCGATGCGGTGTTCTCCTGCTGGCGTGCCTGCGTTCCGGTGGTCGGGCGATTGGTCAACCACATCGTGTGGTAGCCCTCAGCGTTCGCCAGCAACAGGCCGAGGGGATGGTGCTGAGCAATCAGTCGAGCATCGTGGATGCACTTGACGTAGAACGCGGCCACCTTTGGCGCGTCGGCCTGGCCCACACGATCGATCAGCTTCGAAAGCTTGCCGGCAACCGACGCGTTCCAAACCGGCCAAGCGGTGTATCGAGTGCGATAGGCCATGGCGTAGTTGGCCCATGTGCGGTACGCCTTGCAGTTCGGGTCTTTCGGGCCTGGCATGTCGGCCGGTATCTGGCAGCGCGGCCCGGGCTCTTGCTCGGCGCCGACGAATTCCCCGCCCGGGGCCGGCGCAGCCTCCCCGGCAGAAATCTCAGGGGTAATCTCTGAAGTAATCTCTGAAGTAGTCTCTGTAAGAACTGCGGGTTTTCCGCGACCTTGCTCGCGGCTTTTCCGCGTACTGGCTTGCGGCTTTTCCGCAGACTTGCCTGAAGGATTTCCGCATCCTTGTTTGCGGGTTTTCTGCAAACTGGATTGCAGGTTTTCCGCATTCAAGTTTGCAGCTATCGCGTCCATGTTCACTCGGTAGTAGAGCCGGCAAGGAACACCCTTCTTCATCTCCTCAAGGACTCCGCACTTCACCAGTTTCTTGCGTGCACCCTCCTGCTCGGACCTGGTCATGCCCGTCTCGGCTTCCCACTCGTCCATGGTCTTGTAGAACCAGCCGTCCGCATCTTCGGTGCGGCAGGTCCAATACACCGCCTGCGAGAGCATCAAGGCACCAGTGATGCCGGCGCCCAACGATACGAACGCACGCTGGAATGCAATCGGACGGTCAAGCATGTCCGCGAGATTCATACCTGGGCCAACCTTCGATCACTGACAAGCGCCATGGTTAAATCGCTTGTAGTGACGGGACTGGGCGCTGACGCAAGCAGGCCCAATCGACATCCGGTCGCATCTCTTCACAGGTGACCAGCCCGCCAGTTGCTCGCTCAATAGATGGACAGTGTTCCGCAGGAACCTGCCGCACACCATTGGCCCATTGCGACACAAGGACTGGTGAAACATCGATTTCGCGAGCGAGCCAGGAGCCAGCTCCGCGACGCTGGTCAAGGTAAGGTTTCAGCTTCATTTTTCAGCTTCCGTAGACAGACGCCAGCCAAATATAGCGTAACGCTAGATTAATTCCCATAGCGTAACGCACATATACACAATTAGCGTTTTGCTATGGAATCGACAACATGAAAGACATTGATGAAATTCGTCGAGCAAACATGCGCCTACTCGAGCAGGAGTTCGGGGGGCTGGCGGCTGTCTCTGATCGAATTGGGATGTCTCCATCGCAGTTCGGCAACCTCCGCGATGGAGTCAAGGACTCCAAAACGGGGGTGCGGCGAGGCATGCGGAAGACTACCGCTCGTCGGATTGAAGAGGCTACTGGTAAACCAGCCGGCTGGCTGGATACCGACCACAGTCAGGGGGGACAGGATGAGGTCAGAGAACGACCCACGCCTCCTCTCCTTCGAGCCTACGAACAAGCATCTGCTTCCGATAGAGCAATAGTAGATCTACTGCTAGGAATCGTTACCCAACCTGCCTGGCTGGACACAGCCGCTCTGATGGCGCTGCGCTCACTCAGATGTGCTGCGGAGGAAGCCGTCGTCAAAAGCTCAACCGAGGCGACCAATGCTAAAGCTCGTCTGGTCGGACGGTAACCCCGTCAAGAGCGACTAGCTGCCCCTTCCCTCTCAAACCATCCTTGCCAACCTGAAGCCCGGCCTCGAGCCGGGCTTTTTCGTCTCTCACTACCACTAACCCCACTGCCCATACGGCACAGACCTGGATGCTGGACTCGGCATTTCGCGTTTCGCGAAAAAATCTAGCGTTTCGCTATTTACATATGAATAGCGTTACGCTAGTTTTGCTCATGCCAACTCACCGCAAGACCAGAGTTGAAAACAGGCCGCAGCGAGCCAAGGCCTTGCCGAAAAGCAGAACGGGTTCAGGGGGAGCCTCGCCCCGTGGCCAGCAGCGTAGATGGCCCTAGATCAAGGGAGAGCCAGTGGGTGACGAGCCGCGACTGGCTGTCGGGACCTCAGGTCCCCCGAGAAAACAATCGCCCATCCGCAGGTGGCGTGTAACAGCGGACTGATTACTTGCTTCGTTTCCCAGAGCCGTAGCTTCCAGAAACGATGTGATAGCGGATGTTGTTGAAGCGAGATAGTTTGTGTACCCGCTCGAGCCTGAGCTGGCGCTCTAGCTGTTTTAGTTGGTGGAACAGGCCGCGCTGTCTCTCGAGCGGCGCCTGTTCTAGCTGAGTATTCACTGCAGCGATTTTTCTCTCCAACTGTTCGATTTTTGAGCCTTTAGCGGCTAGGTACTGCGCAGCACGCTTCTCTTCGACCTTTTGCCGACGCTTCTCGCGTCTGGCGTTACGGCAGTTATGACATAGCCAACCGCGCTTTGGTGGCCTGTCTGAAGCGGTCGGATACTCCGATTTACATTCAGCACAAATCTTTTTCACCGCTGGCGGCTGAGTAGGTACGGAAGTCTTCGGAGGTTTTGCCGCAGCGGTCTTCTGGTTAGTTGGCCTGGAAAGCTTGTGCCGAGCCAGCTCTCTGAATATCTCCTCCGACTCTTCGCTAAAGCCTTGCCCAGGTACATGCGGTTTCTTGGGCTGCTCTACAGGCTTCTCTCGCTCCATCACCTCCTTTAGTCGGCGAAGCACTTCCAGATTCTTTTCATCCATAGATAGGCCTCCATTCCCAGGACTCTTCCGAATCTATCAGTGGAGTGCGGCAATAGGCCATAGGAGATCCATTGCCATGAAGAAGAACGCCAACCCGGCGGCGACGGTTGCTGCCTGGAATTCCGCATACCCCGCCGGCACCGAGGTCAACTACCGGTCTCATCGCCACGCCACGCCGAAGCGCACCCGTACCACTACTGAAGCCCAAGTCCTCGGCGGCCACACCGCTGTCGTCTGGCTCGCCGGCGTGTCTGGTTGCGTTGCCCTTTCCCACTGCGAGCCGGCCTGAGCCCGCGCGCCCAGCATCCTGAACGGAGGCACACATGCTGATCCTCACTCGCCGAGTCGGCGAAACCCTGCACATTGGCGACGACATCACCGTGACCGTCGTCGAGAACAGAGGCGGCCAGATCCGCCTCGGAATCGTTGCTCCGGAAGCGATGGCCATTCATCGCGCCGAGATCTACGCCCGGGTTGGCGCCGTCCGGCCCGCCTCACCCAAAGACCTGGTTGAAGAGTGGAATCGCACGCACCCGGCCCAGGTGGCCGTTGAGTACCGTCCGCTCCGCGACTCCATCCCCATCCGCACCAGAACGCTCACTCAAGCCAAAGTTTCCGCCTCCGGCATGGCGGTGATCTGGCTAGAAGGTCAGGCCACGCCGGTGCTGCTGCGCAACTGCGTAGCGATCTCCTGACTTCGGCGCCTGGCCCATTGCCGGACGTTTAACCCACGGCGAGTGCTCGCCGGTCCAACGGCGCGCACAACGGAGACTTCACCATGAACATCAGCGTTATGAACTTCACGGCCTACAAGATCAATGTCGATTCTTCCAGCCGCACAACGATTGGAGTCTCTGCATTCGATGCGGACGGCGCCTCGGTGATGGAGAACTTCGACATCGAGCAGATCGTTAACCACTTTGGCGCAGAGGCCCTCCTTGATGAGATCGGGGAGCAGGTTGCACGCCGCCACTTCAGCATTGAGGGATGAGAGATGGCCGCCACTTACGGACGCAGCCCGGCTGAGATTGCTGAGGACATGGTACTGACCATGGCCACCACAGTCTTCAACATCAGCCGCGAGTTTGCAGCGCGTTATAGCGAGCAGCGCTTTGAACTCGAATCAGCCAAGCCCCTTCGTGAGCAGGCAGAGACGCTGCTTGAGGGGTGGGAAGGTACGAACGCGAATATCGCCGCCGCGATGCAGATGTGGCCGATCTGGTGCTACGCAACCCGCGCGCATCGGTTCAACACCTAATCCGATTCCCTGGCTTAGCCAGGGCGCAGCGTTCCCCCTCTTCGCCCGGCTCCGGCCGGGCTTTTTTCAACCTCCATTCGAGAGCACCCACCACGGCGCCCCACCGGGCGCGACTGCCGTGCGCCTGGGTGCTGCCGAATGCAGGTGAACCACGGAGAGCATCCCGATGTGGACATACCGCGAGCGCCGCAACCGCGCGGCTTTCAGCAACGCCCAGCACGCCTGGGACTTCGCCAGAGACCCGCTCTGGGACCAGCCGGACCCGGAACCAGAGCACGACGACGAAGAGCAGGAGGACGACGATGGCCTGGGCGAATGAACGCGCGGTGCTGATGATCGAGGAAGGCATTACGGCGATGCGCCGATCACCGTTCCCGCGCCCGGACCAGAAGTTCATCCACGGCCAAATTGAACTGGCCTATGCGGTCGGCTTCATCGACACCCGTATTTACGACGACATGCGCCACCGGCTCGACGCCGCGTCGGACGCCCGCTGGGCAGAACTCAGGAGCACTCGGGTATGAATCCAATCACCCGCTTTCAAGTCCGGGCCGGCCGAGACGCAGCTAGCCGCTGTGAGTTCGTTCGGGAAACGAAGGCCTACTACGTTCGAGCCGACGGCACGCGCATCGCGAAGCGCGCTGACTGGTACAGGTTCTACGCCACCGAACAGGAAGCGCAGTCTGCAATCGAGCGCGACAACCGCAAGCGGGCGGAACGCGCAGCACGGCGGCGCGTTGAAAGCTACGGCCCCGAATTACTCATCGCCCTGGAGCAGGCGTACTGCGCGCTGGTCGGCTATCTGCCGCAGCATCGCAACGCGATCACAACTGCGGCGATCGAGGCGGCCCGAAGCGCAATCGACAAAGCCAAGGGAGGGGCCTCCGCATGAAGCCAAATGCGACTGGCGCCCGCCGGGCGCTCACCGAAGTTGCGTCGGCCATCGGCGTGCTGGCCCTGGTGGCTCCGTTCTACGGCTGGCTGATCTACAGGATGCTCCCGACATGAACGCGAAGCGCAAAGCCATCTGGTACGGCGCCCTCGGCGCAGCCGCTCTCTACATCATCCTGATGCTCGGACCAGCTATCGGCGGCCGCATCACTGCAGAACACCCCGCTACGGCACCAACCGCCGCTAAGTGATCCCAATTACCGGAGAAACCATGGACGACACCATCCTCATTTACCGCGCGACCTACGGCACTCCCGAGCAAGTCGCCCAGCTCTACGCGGCCTTCGCGAAAGCTCAGGGGGCATTCGAGCCGATCGCAAAAAACCGCGAAGTCGAAATTCCCATCAAAGACAAAAACACCGGCGCGCAGCGCGGTTCCTACAAGTTCCGCTACGCCGATCTCGAGGAAATCAACAGCAAGACCCGAAAACCGCTCAGCGAAAACGGCCTGGGCACTATGCAGTCGATCGGGCGCAGCACCACGACCACCGGGACCTCGATCTACACGCGCCTGACCCACGCCGGCGGCGCCTGTATCGAGGATGAAATCCCTCTCCCCGCGCAAGACAAACGCGACATCAAGGACTACGGCGCGATCGTGTCCTACCTCCGCCGCTACGCCAAGACCGCGCTGCTGGACATCGCCGCCGACGACGACCTCGACGCCAACGGTGACCGGGACGACGACACCCAACCGGGCGCACAGGCAGAGCAGCAGCCGGAGGGCAACGGCAAACCGTCGTACCCGGACGAGAAGCTGGAGAAGATGCTGCCGCAATGGCGAAACCTCATCACCAGCGGCAAGAAGACCGCCGACCAGGTTATCGCCACGGTCAGCAGCGGCAACACCCTATCCCCCCAACAGGTCGAGAAGATCCGCGGCCTGGTCACCGAAGGAGCATCCGCATGATCATCCACAACGTAGTCCAGGGCTCGCCGGAATGGCACGCGCTGCGTGCCCAGCACTTCACCGCTTCCGAGGCTCCGGCCATGATGGGCGCCTCGAAGTACCAGTCGCGCAGCGACCTACTAAAGCAGAAGAAGACCGGCCTGGCCGCCGAGGTCAGCCAGCACCAGCAGGCGCTGTTCAACCGCGGTCACGCCGCTGAAGCTGCCGCCCGGCTGATCGTCGAGGAGATGATCGGCGAGGAGCTGTACCCGGTCACCGCAAGCGAGGGCACCTTGCTGGCGAGCATGGACGGCATGGACATGGCCGAGACCGTCCTGTTCGAGCACAAGCTGTGGAATGCCGACCTCGTCGCCCAGGTCCGCGCTGGCGAACTGGAGCCGCACTACTACTGGCAGTTGGAACAGCAGTTGCTGGTCAGCGCCGCCGAGCGCGTGATCTTCGTCTGCTCCGACGGCACCCGCGCCAACTTCGTTCACATGGAATACCGCCCGGTCGCCGGCCGCGCCGAAGCGCTGCAGGCTGGCTGGCGCCAGTTCGCCGCCGACCTCGAGGCCTTCGAAGTCGAGGCGCCCAAGGCCGAAGCCGTGGGCCGCGCGCCGGAGCACCTGCCGGCCCTGCGCATCAAGGTCACCGGCATGGTCGAGGCCAGCAACCTGGCAGAATTCAAGGCCACCGCCCTGGGCGTGCTGGCCAAGATCAACACCGACCTGACCACCGATCAGCACTTCGCCGACGCGGCGCTGACCGTGAAGTGGTGCGAGAACGTCGAGGAGCGCCTGGAGGCGGCGAAGCAGCATGCGCTGAGTCAGACGGCCTCGATCGACGAGCTGTTCCGCACCATCGACGAGATCGCCGCGGAAACGCGGAACAAGCGTCTGACGCTGAAGAAGCTGGTCGATACTCAGAAGGAAGCCATCCGCTTGAAGATCAAGGGCAAGGCCGAGCAGGACTTCTGCGACTACGTGGCGGCCATCAACCAGCGCCTGGGCAAGGTGCAACTGCCGGTCATCCCTGTCGACTTCGCCAACGCCATCAAGGGCAAGAAGACGATCACCGGACTGCAGGATGGCGCCAACGGCGAGTTGGCCCGAGCGAAGATCGAGGCCGACAAGTGGGCCACGCTCATCGAGCAGAACCTGGCCAGCCTGCGCGAACTGGCGACCGACCACGCCTTCCTGTTCAGCGATGCGCAGCAGTTGGTGCTGAAAGCCAACGACGACCTGATGCTGCTGATCAACGCGCGCATCGCCGAGCACCAGGCGGAAGAGGAGCGCCGCCTCGAGGCCGAACGCGAACGCATCCGCGAAGAGGAGCGCCAGCGCCTGGAACTCGAGCAGCAGGAAGCCGCTACCGCGCAGCAACCGGATCCCGTAGCCGAGCCGGAGCCAGTTCCCGCTGCACCGGCCCCTGCCCGCGCCGCCGGACGCTCTCGCACTGCGACGGCACCGACCACCCAATGGATCGCCCGCGTCACCGACAAGTCCGCGCTCATCGCAGCGATTGCCGCGGGCCACACCACCGAGGACCTGCTGATCATCAACCAGCCGGCCCTGGACAGCCTGGCCAACAGCAATGGCCAAACGCTGAACCTACCGGGCGTGATCGTCGAGAAGGCACCCGCGAAAGCGGCCTGACCATCCCCTCCGCCTGCCCCCTCTCCCTCGAACCGCCTGCGCCGGCGCCCGCCGCCGGTGCGGCATCCGGGTGCGCGTTCATCGAGCGCGCAGCCTGATGCCCAACCACTGAGGACAGACCATGCTCACCAACATTTTCGACTTCGAAACGACGGGTATTCCCGAGTGGAAGTTGCCCAGTGAAGACCCGTGCCAGCCCCACATCGTGGAAGTTGCCGCTCTGCTCTGCGATGCCGCCGGCAACACCATCGATCGCTTTGAGGCGATCGTGCGACCCAACGGCTGGGAAATCACCCCCGAAATGACCGCGATCCACGGCATCAGCCACGAACAGGCGATGGATGTTGGCATCAGCGAGGCCGAGGCTCTGGAGGGCTTTCTTGCGATCAACGGCCGCGCAGCCCGCCGCGCGGCGCACAATATCAGCTTCGACGACCGTATCACTCGCATCGCGCTGATGCGCTACCAGGACGAGGATGCGGCCAACGCCTTCAAGGAATCGGGTGAGAAGTTCTGCACCTGCTATCGCTCCCGCGCACAGGTCGCGCTTCCCCGCAACAAGCTGCCGACCTTGGCCGAGGCATACAAGCACTTCACCGGGGAGGACCTGGTGGAGGCTCACCGCGCGATGCCGGACGCCCAAGCCTGCGCCCGCATCTACTTCGCTTTGCAGGGAGTCGATGTGGCGCCGGCCAGTTCGGTGCCGCCGGCTGAGGCGGAGGCCTGAGCCATGGCACGCGGAGTGAACAAGGTAATCCTGGTCGGCCATCTGGGCCAGGATCCAGACGCAAGATCTACCCCGGGCGGAAAGGCGGTCACCTCCCTCAGTCTGGCCACTAGCGAAAGCTGGAAAGACAAGCAGACCGGCCAGCAGCAGGAGCGCACCGAGTGGCACCGGGTCGTGCTCTTTGGCCGGCTGGCCGAAATCGCAGCGCAATACCTGCGAAAGGGCTCCCAGGTCTACATCGAAGGCAGCCTACGCACCCGCAAGTGGCAGGGCCAGGACGGCCAGGACCACTACAGCACCGAGGTAGTGGTGGACATCAACGGCAACATGCAACTGCTCGGCGGCAAGCCTGAGCAGGCAGGCCAGTCGCGTGGCCCTGGCCGCGAGCCGCCACCGCGGCCGACCACTCACCACCAGCCGCAACCGGCAACCGACTACGAAAGCTACGACGACGACATCCCCTTCGATAACCCCTACCGCAGGCTCTGGCGCATCGTCTGAGCGCCGGGCCGCCCGGAGACAGCACCATGTGGTTCCGCAACCTACTGATCTACCGCCTCACCCAACCCATCGACACAACGGCCAGCGCTCTGGAAAGTGCCCTGGCGAGCAAACCGGCACGCCCCTGCGCCTCCCAGGAGTTGACCACCTACGGCTTCGCGCCGCCGGTCGGCAAGGGTGACGCACCGCTGGTACGCGAGGCGAACGGATTCTGGCTGATCTGCTGCCGCAAGGAGGAGAAGATCCTGCCTGGCAGCGTGGTCAACGACGCACTGAAGGAGAAGGTCGAAGAGATCGAGGAAACCCAGCAGCGCAAGGTCTACAAGAAAGAGCGCGACCAGTTGAAGGACGAGATCGTCCAGACCCTCCTACCGCGCGCGTTCACCCGCCGCAAGCGCACCTTCGCCGCAATCATGCCGGCGCAAGGCCTGGTGATCGTGGACACCGCCACGGCGAAGGCCGCCGAGGATCTGCTGTCGACCTTGCGCGAAGCCCTGGGCTCTCTCCCCGTCCGACCGATCGCAACCAAGGTTTCGCCGACGGCAACCATGACCGAGTGGCTGCGAAGCCAAGAAACTAATGCGGGTGGCGACTTCTGGCTGTGCGACGGCGCCCTGCTCCGCGACACCGACGAGCAAGGCAGCATCACCGCCAAGCACCAGGACCTGACCAGCGACGTGATCCGCCAGCACCTCGACTCAGGTAAGAGCGTCACCAAGCTCGCTCTCGCCTGGAAGAAAGACCTCTACTTCGTACTCGACGAGGGTCTGGTGATCCGCAGCCTCCGCTTCGACGACCTGCTGCAGGAGCGGGCACTGGACGACGCTGGTAAGGATTCCGACGAGTTCGCACAGGCCGACGCCAGCTTCGTCCTGATGATGCTCACCTTCCAGCAATTCATCCCCGAGCTGCTGGTAGCACTGGGCGGCGAAGAAGTTCCCGTAGGCGTCTGACCACCTCACCAACATAGGAGGCAGCCATGCCTATCCGCCATTCCATCATCCACCTGATCGACAAGAAGCCCGACGGCACCCCGACCGTGCTCCATGCGCGCGACGCTGAGCTGGGTAACTCCCAGGTCATCGAGAACCTGCTGGCCGACCTCAACGAAAGCTACAACGCCAAGAACAAGGCCTGGGGCTTCTTCCAGGGCGAGTCCGGGGCCTACCCGTTCAGCGGCTGGCTCGGCGAGTACCTGAAAGGCGACCGCGACTTCGTGGGGTTCAGCCGCGAGGCGGTGGAACACCTGCAGAAGCTGATGGAAGAGTCCAACCTCTCCACCGGCGGCTACGTACTGTTCGCCCACTACCAGCAGGGCATGACCGACTACCTGGCGATCGCCCTGCTGCACCACAGCGAAGGGGCGGCGGTGAACGAGTCACTGGACGTCACCCCGTCGAGCCACCTCGACCTCGGCCAGTTACACCTGGCGGCGCGAATCAACCTCTCCGAGTGGCGCAACAACAAGCAGTCGAAGCAGTACATCTCGTTCATCAAGGGCAAGGGCGGGAGAAAGCTCTCCGACTACTTCCGCGACTTCATCGGCTGCCAGGAAGGGGTCGATTCGCCGGGCGAGACGCGCACCCTGCTGAAAGCCTTCAGCGACTTCGTGGAAAGCGAGGGCATGGCCGAGGAACAGGCCCGCGAAAAAACCGTGTCGCTGGTCGACTACGCCACCGCGCAGGCACGCCTCGGTGAGCCGATGACCCTCGACGCCCTTTCCGAACTGATCGACGAACAGCAGCCACGGGCGTTCTACGACTTCATCCAGCACAAGGACTACGGCCTGTCGCCGGAAATCCCGGCGGACAAGCGCACCTTCAACCAGTTCCGCCGCTTCACCGGCCGCGCCGAAGGCCTGTCGATCAGCTTCGAGGCACACCTCCTCGGCACCAAGGTGGAGTTCGACTCAGGCTCCGACACCCTGCTGATCCACGGTCTGCCGGCACATCTCGCCAGCCAACTGAAGAAGGTTGCAGCGCAGAAGCAAGACGGGGCGATGAACGCGCACGGATCTCGCGAGGCTCAGCCGTGAAGCAGGCCCCGTCGACGATGCAGAAAGAAACGCTCGGGCACATCCGAGCGTTCTGGGCGGAGAAAGGCTACGCACCCACCGTCGCAGAACTGGCAGCCAAGGCCGGCGTCCGCCAGTTCGCCATCCAGCAGCGCCTGACCGCCCTCGAGAACAAGGGCTACATCCAGCGTGACCCGAAAGTGGCGCGCAGTATCCGCCCGCTCTAACGCCACCCGCCGAGCGCCCCACCCGGGGCGCTATCTCTTCCAGCACGCACCGGACGCCGCCCTGTGGGCGATTCAACCATGCCTCGTGGGCCGCCCTGTCAGGCAGGGCGGCGTCCAGTGCCTGTTCACGGAGTACTGACGTACTTCTAGCGGGTCGCGTACAGCCTAACGACTCTGGGTGTTGAGAACCTCATAGTTACGATCTGCATGCGCCTTGGTTACCCAAGTGTTCTTTGTCGACCTGGCTTGAGCCTTGGATCCGCTCAAAGTTTGGACCACTCGTCCCACGGCCTTCGATGCAACAAGTGCAGCGCTTTCAACCTTTGTCGGAGAACCCCGATAGCCTGCGGCAGACCGAAAATGATTGAGGATGATGTCTTGCTGATAAGCAGGTGTTTGCTCTCCACCGATTGTTGATGCACCCACCGTCTCATACCGGTAATAGACCTTGGTGTCATCGAACACGATCTCGACGATTCTGAAGTCAGGCATCTCTCCTCCCTGATCCGGCCCCATGCCGGGCCTTCCAAATCTAACTCCAACGACATCACTGCGCCATCACGCATAGCGCAGTGCGTCCTCACGTTCGCGAAAAGGAACCCGCCGCATGATCAAGCGCACTCTCTACCACTTCCACTTCTGCTGCGGCCTGGGCGGCGGTGCCGCCGGCTTCAACCGGGCGCGCCCGCGGGTCGGCAACGTCGAGGCCGAATGGGTCTGCCTCGGCGGGATCGACGTGGACCCGGCCGGATTGCGCGACTTCGAGCGCCTGGCCGGTGTCCCGGGCACCCTGCTGGACCTCTTCACCCGCGACCAGTACGTGCGGTTCCACGGCAAGGAGCCGCCGACAGGCTGGCGGGAGGCCACCCCCGAGGATGTGCGCCGCGCCGCCCAGGGCAAGCGCCCGGACGCGGTGTTCATCTCCAGCCCCTGCAAGGGGGCCTCCGGCCTGCTGTCCGAGAAGTTGAGCCTCACCCCAAAATACCAGGCACTCAACGAATTGACTCTGCGCTGCATCTGGCTCATGGGCGAAGCCTGGGCCGATGACCCGGTGCCCCTGATCGTCTTCGAGAACGTCCCGCGCCTGGCCAGCCGCGGTCGGCACCTGCTGGACCAGATCAACAGCCTGCTCGGTGGCTTCGGCTACGCCGTGGCGGAAACCACTCACGACTGCGGCGAACTCGGCGGCCTGGCCCAATCGCGCAAGCGCTTCCTGCTTGTCGCGCGGCACGTCGAGAAAGTGCCGCCCTTCCTATACGAGCCAGAGAAGAAGTCGCTCCGCGCCGTCGGCGACATCCTCGGCCGCATGCCGCTTCCCGGCGA